>DAOSZO010000025.1:0-32109 GCA_035382085.1 Smithella sp. | reverse complement strand
CTATGGATACCACCGTGTCACCCGTGAACTTCACCGCCGGGGGATTCCTGTCAATCACAAGAAAGTATTGCACATTATGCAAGAACGCGGGCTAACCCGTAAAACCAAACGCCGTTGGATCAAAACGACGGATAGCAATCACCATAACCCGATTTACCCCAATTTGATCAAAAATCTCATTGTAACAGCCCCGAACCAAGTATGGACGGCCGACATCACCTACATTGGCATCCGCAACGGCTTCGTCTATCTGGCCGTCATTCTGGATTTGTTTGCCAGAAGAGCCATTGGTTATGCTATTTCGCGTAATATCGATACCGCCTTGTGTCTTGCCGCTCTGACCATGGCCATTGCCCAGCGAAAGCCGCCCAAGGGCGTTATTCATCACTCGGATCGAGGCGTCCAATATGCCTCCCAGGAATATGTAGCCGTTCTCTTGCAACACAGCTTTCTGATCAGCATGTCGGGCAAAGGCAATCCTTACGACAACGCTGTCACCGAAAGCTTTTTTAAGACGCTCAAGGTTGAAGAGGTTTACCTCTGGGAATACCGAACTCTGGAAGATGTGCAAATTCGACTTCCCTTTTTCATTCAAGAAGTGTACAATCGTAAACGTCTGCATTCCTTGTTGGGATACAGACCACCGGTGGAGTTTGAAGAATTGTTTTATAAAAACCAAAAACCCGTTCCGACTGCTTTAACCCAATCTGTCTAATCAAAGGGGTGCAGTCCAGGACGTATAAAATTGAAAGTCTATTCCTTTACCAAAAGCACGTTAACCGCTTTGACCACAATTTTGACCTTGTCCCCCTTTTTGATGCCCAATTCTTTGAGTGAATTTATCGTCATAACTGATTCCATGAAATCGCCGCCGGCAGTTTTAACCTTAACCTCGCACATCACCGTGCCTTTCTTAATACTTTCTACTTTACCAACTAATTGGTTTCTTGCACCGTACTTCATGGCTACCTCCTAAGGTTTGAAGATGTTGTTTGTTGAATCAAAAAACAATACACGTTTCGTCATTTTCATGCTTTTTTATAACATCATGAACCAAATAAAGAAAATAATAATTTTAGATGTCCAATATAACTTATAAGAATGCATTGCGGGGATTGACGTGCCTGCCGTACTCTTATCACAACCGTTCATGTCAGATTCAATGGCCAAATTTCGAATCCTGCTTTTTAAAGAAAAAATGGATGATCATAGAGCCTTGCGGATTCATTCGATCAGAAACCGATTCATATCAGGATCGGAGCGTCGCGATTAGCCGTAAGGGATGGCGTAAAAGATTGAGGGCGTCGTGAATGTTTTGTGTCATAACGCCCGCGGCAAGAAGCGCATCTCTGGCGCACCCTTCTGTTTGAATAACGGCGATTCCCAGAGCTGCTTCCTTCAGCATCAGGGTGTCATTTCTGCCATTTCCGATGCAGACGGTTTTCTTCGCGTCCAATTGACGGACATAAACCGCCTTTGCCTGTGCCTGATTTTCTTTGGCAATGATGACCACCTCACAGGGAATGCCTTTCAGTTCTTCTTTCACACTTCCAAACGTATCGGCTGTCAGAACATGGATGGCCAGGTGCTGCGAGAGCTCGGTCAGCAGTTCCTTGATTCCGGGGATGAGATGCCCATCGCAGGCAATCGTTCCATTGTAATCCAGAACGAGAAAGGACAAGGAAAGAGTTTGATAACCTGGAATATTCAAATTCAGCATAAAAAAGCCCCTTCTTATTTCTCCGTGAGTTTAGCACGAATAGATTCTGAAAGCATTATGAGTTTCATGCAACGGCATTATTACCAAAAAGAATAATCTATCGCTTGTTATTCCTTTTATGAATTTGCTTTTCAGGGACCCTGTTGTTAAACGAAACGAATAAATTGATGAAGGGGGTTTTACAATGAAAAACGTTTTTTCCACTCGCGTGGGCATTGTGGTCGTCGGAGCTGTCATCGGAATTGTGGCGGCCCTGTTGCAGTATTTCGGCAACCCGCCGAACATGGGCATTTGCGTGGCCTGTTTCGAGAGGGACATGGCCGGCGCGCTGGGATTGCATCGGGCGGATGTGGTCCAGTATTTGAGACCGGAAATCATGGGTTTTGTCCTGGGCGCTTTCATCATGTCCGCTTTTGCCGGCGAATTCAAACCGCGTGGCGGTTCGTCTCCCTTAATCCGCTTCTTCCTGGGGCTGTTCGCCATGATCGGCGCGCTGGTCTTTCTGGGCTGTCCGTGGCGGGCGCTGCTTCGCCTGGCCGGCGGTGACGGAAACGCCATTTTGGGCATTCTGGGATTAGCAACCGGCATCTTTATCGGAATTCTATTTTTGAAAAACGGTTTCAGCCTGGGCCGTTCCTATTCGCAGGCGAAAGCCAGCGGTTGGATTATGCCCGGTCTGATGCTGGGTCTGCTTTTTCTACTGACGTTTCAGGTTTCATTTGCACCGGGGGGACCGATATTTTTCAGCGCGAAAGGTCCCGGTTCCATGCATGCTCCTATTATAATCAGTCTGATCGCCGGTCTTGCCATTGGTGTTCTGGCTCAGCGCAGCCGTTTCTGTACCATGGGCGCTTTGCGTGATGTGATGCTGACCAGAGATTTTCATTTATTCAGCGGCTTGATTGCATTGCTGGTTTTTGCTTTTGCGACCAATCTAATTTTAGGTCAATTCAAAGCCGGTTTTGAAGGGCAGCCTGTCGCCCACACAAATCATCTGTGGAACTTTATGGGCATGGCTCTTTCCGGTCTGGCCTTCGCTTTAGCCGGTGGTTGTCCCGGCAGGCAGCTTTTTCTTTCCGGAGAAGGGGATGCCGATGCCGGCGTTTTTGTCCTGGGAATGATTGTCGGCGCGGGTATTTCGCATACGTTTGCCATGGCCAGTTCACCGAAGGGTGTCGCGGCTTTCGGCCCTATCAGCGTTATCGTTGGATTGATATTCTGCTTCATTATCGGTTTTACGATGATGCAGAAAGCGAAATAGGATAATAAATTCATGTTTTTCGGTAAGAAAAATAAGAACGCTTTTGAAGGTGGCGGCCTCGTACTCTTTCAGGCGGTTGATGAAGCCATTACTGCGGAAAAGATTCTCAAGGCGGAAAACTACGAAGTCAAACTGGTTGCGCCGCCGCCTCAATTGCGTAAAGGCTGCGACCTGGCCGTGGAGATTAATATCACGGAAAAACCGGGCATAGAAAGAGTGCTCCAGAATAAAGAGGCGCATTTTGTGGATATATTGCCGTTGAAAGGAGCCGGTGAATTGCTTGATGTCATCAAAACCAAGGATTTCGGCGATGCTTTAATGGTCAAGGCCGGAAATATGAAACTGACTTTTGACAAAAAGACAGGGGTGATTCTGAATATTTCCGGTGGCGGCTGTCCGGATATTCCATTTTTACATATCAGTATGCTGGATAAAAAATTGAATGAAGTATCGCGGCCCAAGGGAAAAGGTTACACGCTTTGCGCGATGATGCTAGATCGGGCTTTTATCGAAGCTCTGGAAATCTGGAATAAGGAGGCAAACTGAAATGCTCCTTATTTGCGGAACCATCCCTCAAGAAAACCCGGCGCTCATCCAAGGCGAGGCCATCTTTGACGATGGAAGGCTTTTTGTACAGGGCAGGGAAATCGCCTGCACGCAGGGAACCGCCGCGCTGGTGAGTGCGGCCTCCATGACCGCTCGACAACTGGGCGATAAGAATCCTCATGTTGTTTTGGCCGGCGACACCGGAGGCGGCAAGGGAAGCCGCCTGCTCTATGATGATCTCATTGACCATCTTGTGGAAAAAAGTCCCGATGTTTTGCTGATGCACTATATTCTCCCGGTGATGGGTCTGATGAGGAAGGTTTACGCCTCAGCATCGCGATGCCCCAAAATGCCCGTGATGCTGGCCGATGCTTCCTCGATGTACGCGGCCAAAGCGGCAGGACTGGCGCCGAAGTTTGATGTTTTTACGCCCGATGCCTGCGAGATGGCTTTTCTCGCCGATCCGGACGCCGTGCATCCCGCCTACATCAGCCATCATTTATTCAGAGCAGAAACGGCCCAAGTGCCGGAGCTGATTGCCAGGGCCTGTCGGGGAAAAAACGCGGCCAAGATATTGGTCGTCAAGGGGTCCACAGATTACGTCGTCGAAAACGGCAAAATTACATTTACGATTTCGGAGCCGGATTTACCGGCGCTGGAAGCTATCGGCGGCACCGGAGACACCATCAGCGGCATGATCGGCGCGATGATTGATGCGGGTCTCTCTCACCGCAATGCGGCGGTGGCGGCGCTCAAAGCCAACCGCCTTGCGGGTCAAATTGCAAAAGCAACCCCTGCGACGAAAATTCGTCGGATTGTCGAAGTCATTCCTGAAGCGTTGAAAAACATTTTATAACTTGAAAGAAAGGATGGACATTATGAAAGAAGTGGATGCGAGAGGATTGAGTTGTCCCATTCCCGTGGTGAAAACAAAACAGGCCATGGAAAGCAATCCCAACGATGAAATCATCGTTTGGGTGGACAGCAACGTCGCCAAGGAAAATGTCACGAGACTGGCGGAATCGAAAAAATATTCCGTGAGTGTTCAAACCTCGGCCGAAGAAGAGTACAAACTCGTTTTAAAGCCGTCCGCCTGATATTGATGAAAGGATTGAGGCAAGGCCCATCCCTGAGTATTTCCGGAATCCTCAGGGATGGGCGTCGTCAGCCATCTTTCAGAACTGAACCTTAGGCGCTGTCTTGGCTTCTTTGGGCGCGTCAAAGAAGGATGCCTCTTTAAATCCGAAAAGACCGGCAAGCAGATTGGCCGGAAAGGATTTAATGGTCTGATTATAAATCTTCACCGCCTCGTTGTAACGCATTCTTTCCACGGCAATTCTGTTTTCCGTTCCCGCCAGTTCATCCTGCAGATGAAGGAAATTCTGGTTGGCTTTCAAATCGGGATACCTCTCCACGACCAGCAATAATCGGCTCAACGCGCCGGACAGTTCGTTATTGGCCGCGATTTTGTCCGGAACCGTTCCGGCACCGCCGACTTTGGCACGGGCGTTGGTGACTTCTATCAAAACATCTTTTTCGTGTTTGGCGTAACCCTTGACGGTTTCCACCAGATTGGGAATCAAATCATAACGGCGCTGCAGCTGATTTTCCACCTGCGCCCAGGAACTTTTAACCGCCTGATCCAGCTGCACAAACTTGTTGTAATTGCCGGCGAAAAAAGCATAAGCGCTGATGACTACAACGGCAACGACGGCCAGAACGATGAGTAAAGTTTTTTTCTTTGAATCCATTTTCTACCTCCTGTCTGTTTGAATTTTATCTTGATATGGCATCAACCAGATCACAGAATTTTTCCACTGCCTTCAAATATTGTCTGAAAAACACCGTGACGTCTTTTGGGGGAAGCTCGTCTTTTCCTTCTTTTATGTCGAGGCACTTCAGAAAAATATTTGCGTCAAAATCAAAATATCGAGACAGCGCCTTGATCGTTTCCCGTCCGTCGGCGGGAACCGATGGCTGTTTCAGATAAACCAGCGCTTTAAAAATGGCGATGAATGCGGTGATGGAACGGGCGATGAGCTGTCCGGATGGTTTGGCCTTGCCGCGGTTTTCCAGGTATCCTTCCCGCAAAAGAATCAGCTTGCCCTTTAATTCCCTTTCGATCTGCAGACGCAAATCCTCCGGCTTGAAATCCAGCGACCGGAGAACATCTTCACCGTAAAGCACAATGTGATTGCATTTGAGATTCAGAAATTCTATCGGATAGACATCCCGTGAACTTTCAATGAAATGTTTCGTCATCACCCACGGAACAGCCACATTCCTTCTGCGCCAGCGCCTGACGGTTTCAAAAGCGTCTTCCAGACGGCTTGCGCCTTCCGGCGTCAGGACGACCAAAAGGTTGATATCCGATTTCCCCTTGAGATAATAACCGGCGGCGGCGCTTCCGTAAATGATCAGCGAAACCAGATCATTTCCGAAAGCCTTTCGGTAATCTTCGATGAGAGGAATAAAAATATCCTGAGGTTTATCCGGAATTTTTGCCATAGCCGTCACTCCTTGTTGATTTAAAAACTTCGGCCCGCGCCGCCGCCCCCGCTCATGCCGCCGCCGAACCCGCCAAATCCTCCGCCGAATCCTCCTCCGCCGCGTCCGCCCCGCCCGCCGCTTAATAACACATAAATCAGAATAGGAAGCACATTCTCGCGTCCGGTTCTCGTCCCCAAAAGTATCGCGGCCACGATGAGGAAAAAGATGAGTTCTGCCAGACCGATGTTTTTCTTGCCAAGCTGGGTTGCCGTCCTGTAGGGCACGGGAGACCCCGTGATTTGAACGCCGGCATCCTGCGCGATATAGGCGCTACAGGCATACATGGCGTTGTACAAACCTTTGCCGTAATCACCCGTCTTTAAAAAAGGAACAACATATTTATCCAGGATTTCACCCACCCGTCCGTCCGGGAGGATCCCCTCCACGCCGTATCCCGTTTCAATGCGGATCTTGCGCTCTTTGACCGTAAGGAAAATTAAAACGCCCTTGTCTTCCCCCTTCTTGCCGATGCCCCAGGCCTGATAAAGGCCGTTGGCGTACATATTGTAATCTTCGTTTTCGCCGATTGAGGGCACCGTTGCCACGACAATCGCCGTGCCGGTTTTTTGCAATACTTCCTGCGCCAGCGCCTCCATTTTTGCGGTGTTTTCCGGATCAATCACGCCGGCAAAATCGTTGACCGCACCGCGCGGTGAAGGGTACGGATTCCCCGCGGAAACCATTCCGGTCCAAAAAGCGACACAAAGCGCCAGAATCGCGGAAGTTATTACGCTGAATCTTTTCCAAGTAAAATAATTTTTCAAAAAATCAAAATCATCCCGTTTTTGGTTTTTTAGTCAAGATGGAATCGAAAAAAGCAATTTTTTAAACTATTGCGTAAAGTTTCTTCACTGTCAAGCGCAAACAACGGCAGTAAAAAGCGTCTTGCTTAAGCGGAGACGGTGGTTTAAGAAGACAGCAAAAATGAATGAAGGAACCCGCCCATGCCGCCCGGAATCATTTTAATCCATCCGCCTCTGGCCAAATGTTCGGAGCCGCCGGCGGGGCTTGCCAAACTATCCGCCTGCTTGAATCAGAAAAACATTGCCCATGAAGTGATTGACGCTAACTTGGAAGGCATTTTTTATCTGCTGAGGAAAGCCGCGGCAAACCCTCCGGCTTCAGACCAGTGGACAAGGCGCGCATCTAAAAATCTGGATGACAATCTGAACGCCCTACGAGACGCGGCCGCTTACATAAATCAAAGCCGCTATCAGCGCGCGGTGGTGGATGTCAACCGTCTTTTAAATGTTGCCGGAAAATCGGTTCAAGTCAATCTGTCGCTTTCGGACTACCAGGATGAAAACCGCTCTCCGGTGAAGAGTGGCGATTTGATCGCGGCCGCCGAAAATCCTCAAGCCAATCCCTTCTATCCGTATTTCAAGGAGCGTCTGACGTCGGCGCTTGAGCATTTTCCAGATTTCATCGGCTTTTCGGTGAATTATCTCAGCCAGGCGCTTTGCGCTTTCGCGATGATCGGCACGGTCAAGAAAATTCATCCGCGATGCAGAATCATTTTGGGCGGATCGTTAATTACTTCCTGGATGAAACTCGGCGTTCGCAAAGAAACCTTCAGGGGATTGGCGGATTTCCTCGTGGAGGGTCCCGGAGAACAGCCACTGCTGGAGATCATTGGCATTCAAGGCGATGCCGGTAACCCCTCGCCGGATTACAACCGTTTTCCTCTGGATGAATATTTGGCGCCGGGGAGAATTCTGCCCTACAGTACAGCCCGGGGATGCTACTGGCGCCGGTGCGCTTTCTGTCCGGAAAAAGCGGAAGGCAACGACTATCTCCCGCTGGCCGCCACCCGCGCCGCAAGCGAGTTGCAGATGCTGACCAAAAAACTCAAGCCGTCGCTGGTTCACCTTCTGGATAGCGCGATTTCTCCCGCGATACTCGACGCTCTGGCGGAAAATCCTCCGGGCGTGGACTGGTATGGATTTGCGCGCGTTACTTCCCATTTGGCCGACGAAACATTTTGTGCCGCCCTCAAAAAAAGCGGATGTAAAATGCTGCAGCTGGGAATCGAATCGGGCGACCAACGTGTTCTGGACCATCTTCATAAAGGCATTGATTTGAACACCGCGGGCGCCGTCCTGAAGCAACTGAAAAAGGCGGGCATTGCCACATACTGCTATTTTCTCTTCGGCACACCACCGGAAACACCTGAAAGCGCGGAGCAAACCTTGGAGTTTGTCCGCCGCCATCACGACCGCATTGATTTTCTCAATCTGGCCATCTTCAATCTACCTTCGCTTGCCGCGGAAACCCGGGATTTGGCAGTCAGTGAATTTTATGCGGGTGATTTGTCCTTGTATAAGAATTTTCGGCATCCACAGGGATGGCACAGGGCTGACGTGCGCTTTTTCCTGGAAAAAAAGTTCAAGAAAGATCCGGCCGTCTCACCCATCCTCAAACGGATGCCGGGATTTTTTACCTCCAACCATGCTCCATTCTTTATATAAGGAAATCAAGATGATGGGCCCTCCGGAGGATATACCGGAATAGAGGAAGATTCATTGACAACGATGTCTTTCTATTATAGTCATTTGCACCGATTCAAAAAAAATGCCGGACTGAAATTTCGGAGGCCGATCTTCTTGGATTCGCCGAGCTTGGGGAACATGCGGTAATAATTATGGATGCTATAACTCTATCCAATGTGGTTGTTTTTTTTGCCGTCTACTCTTTCTTCGGGTGGATTATTGAAGTTATCTACAGATCTGCTTCCCAGCGCCGTTTCATCAACGCCGGTTTTCTGTATGGTCCATTTGTGCCGATTTACGGTTTCGGAGCGACTTTCGTTATTTTGATTGATTATTTGCTGGATTTCTGTCCGTTTCCGGTCAAGGTCCTTTTGTTTGGTCTTATTCTGACTATGGTGGAGTATTTGACCAGTTATATTTTGGAAAAAACATTTCAATTGAAATTGTGGGATTACTCGAACAATAAATTCAACCTCCACGGCCGAGTTTGTCTGCTGTTTTCGTTTTTTTGGACGGCTCTGGCGGTGGTCTTTGTCACCCTGATTCATCCGGCCGTTTCACGGTTTGTGCAGGTGATTCCGACATCTTTCCTCAATTCTTTCTCGGTTGCTTTTCTGGCCTACGGCATTACGGATGCCGTGTTTTCCGTGATTTCGATGGCTTCGTTCCGAAGAAAGATATCGGACCTCTACGCGGAATACCTGAATTTAAATAACACGGAAATCGAGAAAATCTTCAGTCCCTTCAAACGGCTGCGCAACGCTTTTCCGAACCTCGGCCAGTACATTGATTATAACATCAATGCCGAAATTAAAAATAAAATCGGCTCTTTTTTAAAATCGATTCCCGAAAAATTCATTCCCGTCAAGGACAGCCCGAAACCGTTGGAAAAAGAATTTTACCAGATTATCGCTGATATTTACGAGCATGAGGAGTTCGTTAAGCTCAAAAACCATTATCACCACAACTCCTCGATTTACGAGCACGTCATGGATGTGGCTTATTTATCTTACAGAGCCTGCAAACTGCTGAATCTGGATTACCGTGCGGCAACGCGAGGCGCCCTTCTTCATGATTTTTTCCTTTATGACTGGAGAAATCACAGCGAGCCGGACCTGCCCGAGCACAAGAATCACGGCATCGAGCATCCCAAAATCGCCCTGGCCAATGCCCAGAAGCATTTTGAACTCGAGGAGATAGAGAAAGATATTATTATCAAGCACATGTGGCCATTGACTGTTGTGCCGCCGAAATATAAGGAGTCTTATGTTGTTTCCTTTGTGGATAAATATCTCGCATCCAAAGAATTCATGAAAAAATACAACTCGAAAGTCAGCAAGAGGATAAAAAGACCGGCGGCTGGCACGTCCCTTCGCAAAAAACGTAAGGCCAAGACGTCTCGCCATAAAAAATGAATCAAGATTAGACACCTTTTTCTACATTCCTTGTCTCGAGATCAATCATGGAGAGCTCAAAGGTTTTTGCTCATACATCAATGATCGAAAATGTTTCTTCGATAATTTGAAGAGATAATAATTGCTGAATTTTTTCGAAAAGATATTTGTTTCCTTCAATTTGCGCCAATCCCCTTTTTCCAACGTTTCTTCTGAAATCAAGATATTTATGATCGCGCGATCCGGTAATTCGTTGAGGGGAATGACGTCGGGACGAGAAATTTTATACACTCTTTTTCTTGAAATGGTCAGATCCTGCGGCGGATAAAGATAAATTTCGTAGTCAGGAGAATAGACCACGTCATAATAGCTTGTATTGTTTCTTATAAATTGAGCGAGAGAGTGATCCTCCTTCCATGTTCTTCGCTGATAGAATGTCCGATTATAATCGATTAAATTTAGGAATAAAGGAATTGCCAAAAAAGCCATTAAAACAAATAGGGCTAGGCGGTATTTCTTGATTAATAGAACGACAGGAGAGTTATAAGAGTAAAGCAAGTAACTCAACGAAAAAACGATGAAAACAAACACAAGATTGTACTTGAGCATTGAAAACTCATGAACAATCGAGTGCTCTCTCAAGATAAGAGTATGCAACACCGACGATAAAGTAATGATACTAAGCCAGCTGAAAAGCAATTGTTTTGGCCGATCGAATTTATTCCTCAAGAAGGGGAAGAAAAGACAGAAAAGCGTCACGCACACCAGGACGGGCAGGAAGATCGCCGTGAAACCCACCCGGAAATGGTGAAGGGCAAGCACGCCGAGGCCGCCGTGTTCAGCTCCACTTCCCGTTCTGATCAGGAAAGTCAGGATGAACAACTCCAGGCCGTTTGGAACGGCAAGGACTTGGCTTATAAAAAGCATTGTTACTGAAAAAACGGCCAGTATCATCATCCACGTATTTGAAAATATTTTCTGCAACAGTGATTTTTCGGGATGGCTTTGAAAGGTGTAGCTGATACGATAGAGGAAAGTGACTAATGCGATGCATGCGAAATAATAATCTGTTAAAAGTCCGGCGAACAAAACAATTGCTGAAGAAGCCTGCAGAGGCTTTTCATATTTTTTCAACGCCTTGTTGTACAGAAGAATTTCCAGCAGAAAATACATAATGCTTAACAGGATTACGGCCTCATCTGCGAAATAAACATTCTTCATGTAATAAACGTTGAAAGGCAAAGCCACCCACAGGGAAGACAAGAGAAAAGGCGCGATGATGAGGAATCCCTTCGATCGGACTTCCAGCGTGATCAAAGCGGCATAGAAGAGCCAACCAAGAAACAAAGCCGCAGCGCAATATTCCGCCTGGACAAATTTCTTGACGAAGCCGATGGATATTTCCTTTTTCCCCAAGAGCTTGGCTGAAAAATACAACGGAACCAGCGCCCCGGGCGGATAGGAAACATAAGCGTTCCGGCCATAATATTTTTCAAATTCTATCGAAGGAAAATCTTCATACATGATAAACTTGTCTTTGAAAATTCCAACGGTCAACCAATTGTTGACGATCCTCAAGGACGCGGAAGTCACCCATTCGAGGTAATTGTCCATGCTGTTGAAATCCGTGCGAACGGTATTCGGGAAAAAAACGGAAAAAACCAGGATGCTCAAACCGATCACCACTACGTTCAGCCCGTGACGACGGCAGGAGAGTAACGCGGGACGTTCATTCATCATCTTCCAGCTCAATGTATTCCTCGCGAGCGTTGATGTTCCAGATATTATCTTTTGAGGTTTCGCCGGAAAGAATGCTTTTCACGGCCACCATGGCGGTGAGCATGGCATGGTCCTGATTGTAATATTTATGCATTCCATTTCGTCCAATTAAAAAGAGATTATCTATGTTGTCCGTGAATTTTCTGACGATGTCGAATGCTGCATAGGTGCCGTAATATGCCGGATAGGTTTTCGGCGTTCGAACGATCGCAAAATCCAGCACGTCTCCGCCATCGACAATGGAAATCTTCTCCAGTTCCCCCACGGCAAACCTCGCAAATTCCTTATCACTCATGTTCCATAAGTCATCGCCTTCATTACAGCAGTACTCCAGTCCAATCCATACCTTATGAGGATCCTTGACCAAAAAGGGGGACCAATTGTTGTAGATTTGCACTCTGGCCAGCTTCACCGTCTTTTCCTGGATGTAAATCCAGTTGTCCGGCACCATATCGTTCATCGTCGCGAACTTTGTTTCGTTCCTTATTTTTAATTTACGCACAAGCAAGCCGACGGTAATCGAATCCCGGTACTGCAATCCATCGCTTACTTTTTTTACCTCATCGGGCACCGCATCCCCCATCGCCTTGATAAGGTCTTTGACCGGCATTGAAGAAAAAAAATAATCACCTGCCAGAATAGCCGTCTCTTTTTTTAAATGATCATAATAGACGACTTCACTGATGTGATTCCTCGAAACGTTGAATTTAACGACCTCGGCGTTTTTTACAATGACCCCGCCCTTTTTTACAATGCGATCCGCGACCGCTTGCCACATTTGCCCCGGCCCGAATTTGGGATAAAGAAATCTCTCTATCAGGCTTGTGTCGATGCTTTTTTGCTGAATGGATTGATCCGGTTTGAAGAGTGACTTTATCGCGTGGAAAAATGTCCTGGAGATGGACAAGTCTTTGATTCTTTGCGCTCCCCAGTCCGCTGCGATTTCCCCGCAGGGCACTCCCCAGACTTTTTCAGTGTAATCTTTGAAAAAGAGTTCGTAGAGCTCCCGCCCGAATCTGCTGATAAAGAAATCTTCCAGCGAATGTATGTTTTTGAGGGGGAATATGCGTGTCCACATGTATGACCCGAGAATTTTGGCCACTCTGAAGGCACCGAGATTGGACAGGGTGTGCCGATTGATTTTTACGGGATAATCAAAAAACTTTTGTAGAAAGAGTATCCGGGACAGCCTTTTCCTGATCAGCATCACATCGTCAGCTTTTTCCGGGTCCGGGCCGTCGGTTCCAATATCAAAAGCGAAGCGGCCTCTCAGCCCCGCCTTTTCATGCTGTTGGTCCTGAAGAGGCAGGATGTCGAGCCACCATTTCAGGATAGTGTCGGATTTGGAAAAAAATCTGTGACCGCCGATATCCATTCGATTGCCGTTGTGGACAACAGTTCTTGAGAGTCCGCCGACATCATCGGACTTTTCCAGAACAATGGGCTGAATGTCCGTTTTTGTGGCAAGCTCATGAGCGGCGGTCAATCCGGCGGGTCCAGCCCCGATAATAATGGCGCGTTTAGCATTTCCCATAACAATAATTTTTCTGAAGCTTGTTTTGCAATGAACGGCAAAATAACATACATTTTACACATTGATACCTGATGAAAAATACTAAACAACGACTTGATGATTGTCAACAAAAAGCTATGCAGCCTTTACTCGTTGATCGAAGGATCTCCGATGCAAAGAGCCCTTTTACGCCAGAACCGGCAATCCAAGTTTTATTTTCTTTGACAACTCAAAGGCGAATTTATATACTTAAAAAATAAGGGAATATTCACATGATTTTTTATGGTGTTGGAAAATGAGAGTTTTTGTTACAGGCGGTTGCGGTTTTCTTGGATCTCATGTTTGTGAGTTTTATGTGCAGAAGGGCGCCCAGGTTGTTGCTTATGACAACATGACAAGACACGAACTGGAGAAGACCGGTCTTGCAACCGAATCCGTCCGCAATTATAATTGGGAATACTTAAAAAAACTCGGCGTGCAATTAATAAAAGCCGATATCAGAAACTATGAGGAACTGCTGGATTGCGCCCAGGGTTGCGATTACATTGTTCACACAGCCGCGCAGCCCGCAATAACAATCAGTCAGGAAGATCCCCGATTAGATATTACAACAAATATCATGGGAACGTTTAATGTTCTGGAGGCTGCAAGGACATTGAAGGTTCCTGTCGCAACCTGCGCGACCATCCATATTTATGGAAACAAAATTAACGAGACTCTTCGGGAAGACAAAACCAGGTATACACGAAAGCCGGATGGCCTTGATGAAGACCATTCCATTTTGAAAGGCGCTCTTTCTCCTCTCCATGGATCCAAGGCGGCTTCGGATATTTATACCAAAATTTATGTCGATACCTACCGATTGGATGCCGTGAGTTTCCGGTTGACAGGCATCTATGGACCTCGCCAGTTCGGCGGCGAAGACCATGGCTGGGTGGCGAATTTTGCAATCAGAAGTGTTTTGAATTTGCCTGTGACAATTTTCGGCACAGGGAAACAAGTTCGAGATATTATTTATGTCACGGATGTCTGTGAAGCTTTTGATGCTTTTTATCGGATTCGAAAACCGGGCGCGTACAATATCGGCGGTGGATCAAAAACGGCCATATCCCTCCTGGAGTGCATTGATCTCATCGAGGAAATAAGCGGCACCAAAGCCACGGTTAACTTTTTGCCGGAACGTCATGCAGATCTGCGGTATTTCGTATGTGATATATCCAAAGCCCAAAGAGAATTGGATTGGTTACCCAGGGTTCTTCCCAGAGAGGGATTGTTCAGACTAATAACCTGGCTTACCGAAAATCGTCATGTCTTGGTCACTGACAGGGAGAGGTCATCGTGAAAGCGCTGGTCCTCGCCGGAGGAAGAGGCAATAGACTCAACGAACTGTCCCGGGAACAGAACAAATGCATGATCAAGATTCAGGGCAAGCACTTGATTCAATATAATTTGGATCATGCCGTGGAAACTGGCGTGGATGAAATTGTCATTGTTGTCGGCTATAGGGCCGACAGTATCATGGGTTTGTTAGGCGACTGTTACCATGGAAAGCCGATAAGATACGTCATTCAAAGAGAGCAAAATGGTCTTGTCCATGCCATCGAATGCGCTCAGGACGCCATAAGCGGGGAAGACTTTTTCCTGATGCTTGGCGATGAAATGCTGTTCCGGCCGAAATGTCATGACATGATCAACAAATTCAAGAACGATTCGTATCTGTTCGGCTTATGCGGTATCGTGAAAGCCAGAGACAAAAACCAGATAAAAAAAACATACAATGTCATTAAAAACAACAACAATCGAATTTTTCGGTTGATTGAAAAACCAAGGAGACCTTTAAATCATTTTCAGGGGACGGGGCACTGTGTTTTCAGGAACGACATTTTCAGCTATATAAAATACACGCCGATTCATCATGAAAGAAACGAAAAGGAACTTCCGGATCTCGTTCAATGCGCGGTCGATGATGGAATGATCGTTGAAGCCTTTTTCCTATGCGAGAAATATACAAACATTAATACCCCTCAAGATTTAAAGATGGCAGAGGATTTTTTTTGTGAATAAACATCTTGTCGTTATTCCGGCACATAATGAAGAAAAAACCATATACGAAGTTGTTACAAAAGCACTGAAATATTCGGACGTGTCAGTTACGGATGACGCAAGCCGGGACAGAACGCCCTTTCTATTAAAATCGATTCTGTCGGAATGCGATCTGGGAAGACATGCGCATCAATTGAATATTATCACGCATCCTCACACGACGCACATTGCCCAAAGCATTCAAGATGGTTTTGCCTTCGCCAGGAGATGCGGTTATGACTTCGTTGTCACCATGGATGCCGGATTTTCCCACGATCCCGAAGCGCTTCCTGATTTCATGCGCGAAGACCCGCAAGTTGACGTTGTCATCGGCAGGAGGATAAAAAAGCAAAAGGTGCCATGGCATAGAAAAATCATTAGCGTGCTGGCCAACGGCGTTGTCAATTATGTTCTGACAGGTTCGCTCCTGAAGATGCTCCGGCCTGATTTTAAGGATTGCACGAGTGGATACCGACGCTACAGCAAAAGGGCTTACGAATTGATTGCGGGAACGGATTTAAAATCGAAAGCGTTTGAGTTTCATGTGGAAGCCATATTGCTTTGCCATCGTTCAGGAATGACCATGAAAGAAATTCCCATCACGTACGTTTTTTCCAATTCGTCGCTGGATTTCAATACGCTGCGGCAGGCCGTGAAATATGGAGTGGATTTGATCCGAAACAAAAATGCATTCAAACTTTGAGCCCATTCCAATCACTGAGACTAATATTGAGGGGATAGGTTGCCGACAGGCAAAAACACATCAAGCCCTTTGTTTACGTCACTTGGAATAACAGAGTTATGCGGTTGTTATGAAGGTAATGCTGGCTAAGACAAATCCAAGCACCATAGGTTTCATGATCGGGGGCATTGTTCTCGCGGTGTCATCGTTTTTGGCAATCGTATTTGTGCAAAGGCAATTCTGCGGATATGATTTGTCGCCCCTCATTGATTTGAGCTGGAGACTTGCGAATCATCAGATACCCGGAGAAGATTTCATTAATGTCTCACCCCCGTTGCTTGTTGTGTTAACGAAAGCGGTCAGCTGGGGAACGTTACACTGGATTGACCTGACAATCATCAATATAGCGGCGACGGGCATGGTTTTTTTATTTCTGTATTGGCTGTCTCATCAAAAACAGGAAGACGCTTTTTTTGGCATATTTACGGGAATCATCTTGTCCATACCTCTTTTGTATACCAATCATATATGGTTGTCAGGACTGACGCAATTATCCGGGATCATTTTTTTTTATGCTCTGTGGACGGCCATCCATTCCAAATATTTCGGCATGAGGACTTTTTTCAGTGTCTGGATCGCTTCCGGAATTTTATTTATCAGCAAGCAAAACGTCGCCTTACCCATGATTGTCATCGCCATTGCATTGTTCATATTTCTAAATTATCGACACAAAGTTGCATTAATGGCAACCATCATCATCGGAGCAGCCAGTGGCGTTCTTATCTCTGAAGTCTTGACCGGATATTCTTTGAAAAATTTCCTATATGCTTATTACGCCGTACTGGAAAGGATCAGAACAAACCCGAAGGATCTATTTCTTCTCTTTGACGCGGTCAAAAGTAATTACCCTCTTGTGCTCGCAATGATTGTCATCATCATCATTTACTTCTATTCTATTTTAGACAAGAATAATACAATGTCGAAGTCAAAAATCGTTTTTCTCAACATCCTGTTGCTTGTTTCCCTGAGTCCCGTGCTTACAGATTGTGATGCAAAGATGAATGATGTATCATTGCCGATATTTATCATGGCCGTCGGAATGTTCTCATCAGCCGGAATTGATTTCAGGACCATGTTTTCCAAGAACCATTTATGGAAAATGATGGTTTTCTCTATTTCCTTGATGATTATTTTCCTCTTGGCACTGACTTATGGCTATTGGCGGGAGAGAATGGTTGTTTGTGGAAGGCTTTGGGAAAACGACACAGGCATTGTTATTGATCAAGGTTATTTCCGCGGATTAAAAACGGGGGAACATTTTGCAGGCGTTTTAAGCGATATCGCCAGGGTTAAGAAGACTTATCCTCGGCAACGCATATTTTTCGGACCCGGCCTTGAATACGGCTATTTGATCACAAAGTCTCCCTCGCCTTACGGGTTTCCTCTTTGGTGGCATCCGGGAACATCATACAGCCGCTTCGATGAAGAAAAAATCGTCAATCAATTCGAGAGAGAAAATTTCGACATTTTGATTTTGGGAATTGGCGAAAGGACGGAATGGGTCTTGCCGCCTAAGATCATAAACTGGATTCATGACAATTGCAGGCCGGTGAATGAATATGAATACATCGAAGTATATCAAAGAAACATTTTTCCTTCACTTAGATAGGTGTTGACTCAACGGGGGCATGGCCGGAAACATTCCCATTTAATAAAATTGTCCGACATCATAATTTTTTATCGCAAACAGGTCGCTTAAGCCAATAAGAGGGATGACCAATGGCCGATTGCCGTTGCGCGCCTTTTTTTAAGTCGGCTAATGTCATTCAACAACAACGAGAAGCATATCCGTTCGAGCGGCAAGCTCAAAAGAGGCGGGCAATCGGGGGCTAGATTCAATAATCATCGCATTTTTGTCATGCTGAAATTTGTAAGCCCCCATTTTCCGGGTAGCGAAAGGTCTCAAAAACCTGTAATAATTTCATTCTGTACGGAGAGCAGGAAACCACATGAACAGATTGGCTCATGAAAGCTTTAAAAAAAGTTTTATTGATGATTTCCGTGGAAGGTTTCGTTAAAAAATCCGCGCGATGATTGTTTTGTTTTTTCTGAATCCCCATGCTATTTACCCAAAAAGATTGACGATGCATCAAAGCGATGTGTTTTCGAACATCATATGTCAAAAATATTACTCATAAGATCCAATACTCCTTATTCTCGAAGAGTCATTCCTTCAAATAATCCACCGATGGGTCTGATGTATTTGGCTTCTTATCTCAGAAGCCTTGATCATCAACGGCAAATTAGAATCATTGACATGACCATTGAAGGTCTGATGCCTGAAGATATTGTGCCCGTTTTGAATGAGTTTCAACCGGATATCTGTGGTATTTCCTGCATGACGATTAATGCAAAAAACTCTCTCAGAATTGCTGAGTTAATAAAGAAATGGAACCCCCAATGTTATGTGATCGTCGGCGGGCCGCACCCGACTTTTATGCCAGACAAGGTTTTGGAATGCAATTCCATAGATTTTTGTGTTTTGGGAGAAGGGGAAAAAGCAGCACATCTTCTCATTTACGCTCTTGAAAATAATGCGGCATATGAACAGATAGAAGGGTTAGGCTACCGGCTCGGAAATAAAATCGTCCTGAATAATAGACCTTCTGCTTTGGATATCAAAAGCTTGCCCTGGCCCGCGTATGACCTCATTCCTGTCAAGAAATACTTTAAATCAAAAATTCCTTCGCAATCCGGCAGACTCAAGTATTCTGAATATATGACCGTGATGAGTTCCCGGGGATGCCCTTATAGATGCATCTATTGTCATGATATTTTCGGAAAACAATTCAGAGCGAGAGACCCTGAAGAGTTTGTGGAAGAGATGGTGATGCTGAGCAAAGATTACGGGGCCAGAGAGTTTCACATCATCGATGATGTTTTTAATCTTCAGAAAGAAAGAGTTTTGCAAATATGTAAACTTATCCGTCAGAAACTTCCCGGCGTCGCATTGGCATTTCCCAATGGTTTGAGGACCGATCTTCTGGATAAAGAAACGCTTACTGCTCTGAAACAGGCAGGCAGGCATGTATTATTTCGCCGCGGGCGTTGAATCCGGATCTCCGGAAATTCAAAAAATCATTAAAAAAATCTCGATCACATCAGAGTTCTTAAAATTATTGATGAGACCTCAAGAATGGGAATAATTGTTCATGGTTTTTTTATGATAGGATTCCCGGGCGAAACTGAGGAACAAATTAACATGACAATTGATGTCGCAAGAAAAAGCGCGCTCAACACGGCCGGTTTTTATGCTCTGACAGCATATCCGGCAACAGAATTATACGAGATCGCAAGGAAGGCAGGCGTTGCTCTGCCGGACGATTTCGATTCTTACCATCGCCATTATAGTACATTGAATTTAACGGCGGTTCCTTTGGAACGATTAAGGCAACTCCGAAGAAAAGCCTACTGGAAATTTTATTTGAATCCTATGCGAATTTATAGAATTATAAAAATGACTCCTCGGAAGGGCGATATTTTCAACAATATTAAAATTCATTTGAGTGATTTCTTCTAAAAAAGCGGATGATTTCCTAATTGTATTGATCGAAGAAATATTGTTGTGCCAAATTGGGTTTGCAACGATTGCCTTGTCGTCGCTTTGCTAATGAAGTTTTCCATACCGGCTCATGTCGTAACGCATCACGCGATGTAGGCAAAATGGGCTGGGCACATCGGGGATGTTTTTGATTTTGGTTGGCTTGACTTTGAACTCTCGCTTCAGAAAAAAGCCGGTGACCAGATGGTAGTGATCCGGATTGAAAATCGGCCGTTTCCAAAAAAGAATACGGGCGATGATATTATTAATTTCCTGAGGCAGGCAAAGCACGATGAATCCGCCCGGCTTGCAGATCCGAATCATCTCCCGAATGGCGTTGGCGGGGTTGCGCATATGTTCCAGAACATCGGCGCAAATAATTCCGTCAAAGAAATTGTCCTCAAGCCGAGATTGACTGAGGTCATCCTGTTTCAGAATGGCGTGAGGGGCTTTTTGGGCCGCCCGCTTGAGCCGCTTCTCCGAGATGTCGATGCCCCAAAGTTCCCGGCATCTTATTTCGCGAAGCATGTAGCCGTCGCCTGTTCCGGCGTCGAGGATGCGCATATCGGTCATGTCGCCGGCCAGCGCAAGACAATGTTCGATTCTTTTGCGGTTTAACCAGCGGACGGAAGGAATATCGGATTCGTAATAAAGACGGTGCGGAAGACTTTCCGCCATGGCTTCCTTGATTTCCTTCTCATGATTTTCCATCGGTCACGACATCTTAAAGAAATTTTCTTGACTGTTATGCTTTAACTTATAAGAAGTCCGTCTTTTTGTGTCAAGCGAAACAAGAGATGACATCCAGGACGATCAAAGGGCTACTGATAAAATTTCATTGCAATGGCCGCTTCTCTGCGCTAATTTGGCCGCTATGAAAAAAACATGTCTTCTGTTTTTGCTGGGTCTGCTCACGATCATGTCTGCCGCTTGCGGCACAAAGCCGGAATCCGAAAAAAACCTGTCTAGGGCGGAAAAACCTCCCGCGTACGGCGATATTCTGGTGCGCGGAGATATCGGGGACGCCAGCAATCTGATTCCGCTTCTGGCGTCGGATTCGGCCTCGCATGCCATCGCCGGAATGATTTATAACGGTCTTGTAAAATATGACAAGGATATGAACATTGTCGGCGATCTGGCGGAATCATGGGATATTTCTTCCGATGGACTGGTCATCACCTTCCATTTGCGCAAGGGCGTGAAGTGGCAAGACGGGCATCCCTTTACCGCGGCTGATGTTCTTTATACCTATAAGGTCACCATTGATCCGAAGACGCCGACAGCCTATGCCGGCGATTTTCTCAAGGTGAAAAAAGCGGAAGTGCTGGAGGATTACACTTTCCGCGTGACATACGACAAGCCGTTCGCGCCCGCCTTGATCAGCTGGAGCAGTGCCGTTCTGCCACGGCATCTGCTGGAGGGAAAGGACATCACAAAAAGCCCGCTGGCGCGCCACCCCATCGGCACGGGGCCTTATAAATTCAAGGAGTGGGTGGCCGGCCAGAAAATTGTTCTGGTCTCCAATCCCGATTATTTCGAAGGCCGGCCGTATCTGGACGGAAGAGTCACCCGCATCATTCCCGACTCGGCGACGATGTTTCTGGAATTACGAGCGAGAAATCTCGACATGATGGGACTGACTCCCCTGCAATACACCAGGCAGACGGAAAACAGTTTATTTAAGAATCATTTCAATAAATATCGCTATCTGAGCTTTTCCTATACCTATCTGGGGTATAATCTGAAAAATCCGCTTTTTGCCGATAAAAGAGTCCGGCAGGCGATTTCCCACGCCATCAATAAGGACGAAATCATCAGCGGCGTGCTTTTGGGATTGGGCAAGCAGGCGAACGGGCCCTACAAGCCGGGCACATGGGCCTACAATGATCGCGTGAAAGTTTATGAATATAATCCGCAGAAGGCCGCGACCCTTTTGCGGGAAACCGGGTGGGTGAAAAAAAACCGCGAGGGGATTCTGGAAAAGGACGGGAAACCTTTTGAATTCGAAATCATCACCAACCAGGGCAACGAAACCCGACAGAAATGCGCGGAAATCATCCAGCGCCAGCTCTCGGAAATCGGCATCAAGGTGAAGATTCGCATCCTGGAGTGGTCGGCTTTCGTCACCGACTTCATCAACAAACGGCGGTTTGACGCTGTGATCCTTGGCTGGACCATTCCCCTTGACCCGGATGCCTATGACGTTTGGCATTCCAGCAAAACCGCTCCGGAAGAACTGAATTTCATTTCTTACAAAAACCCGGAAGCCGACGAGATGCTGGAAAAGGGCCGAAGCACATTCGACCAGAAGGAAAGAAAAAAATATTACGACCGCTTTCAGGAAATTCTGGCCGAAGACCAGCCCTACACTTTTCTGTACGTTCCCGACGCCCTTGTCATTGTTGATAAGCGGTTCCGCGGCATCGAACCCGCGCCCATCGGTTTGGAGCATAATTTCATCAAATGGTACGTGCCCGCCGATGAGCAGAAATATGTCATGACCCGATGAAAAAGACGGCGCGGGCAACCCCGTTGTAGGATTTCACATCTTCACGTTGACATACAAAAGTACTTGCCTTATAGTTTTTTAAAAAAATGATCTTTTTTGCAATAAGATCAATGGGAAATCTGAGAAGATAAAGACCATCCAGTTGGAAGAGAGGGATCTGATTTGCTGTCGGCTGAAGTTACGCGGGAAGATTTATTCAAGGCATGTGAGTCTCTCTTTGGGACGGAAATTGATATTTCCATGGAATTTTTGAAATACCTGAAGCCTTCCGGTGTCAAAGTCGCCTATCGGAGAAAAGCGATGGAGACGCATCCGGATCGTGCTCTGGTTGTTCAGGGCGCATCGGATATGATGGAACAGCGTTTCAAGGAAATCAATCTCGCCTATCAGCTGCTGCAGGATTTTCTGGCGCATCCATGGAAATTCTCCCTTGATGAGAACGGGGTGATCCATAAGCGCAGACGGTATCATCCTCACTCGAGTGTCTGCCGCAAGGCTCACCAGGAAAGAACCGAGCCTCTTTACCGAGGAAGAATCCCATCCCGGAAACTTCTTTTCGGACAATATCTCTATTACAGCGGTCAGGTTACTTTTTCGGCAATGATTAAAGCCGTTGTCTGGCAGCGTCTTCAACGGCCTTCCATTGGAGCCATGGCTTTGAGTTGGGGATGGATGGACGGCAGCGGCGTAATAGAGATTCTTCGTTACCGCAGGTTCGGCGAGCGTTTTGGCGATTGCGCGTTGCGCTTCGGTTATCTTTCCGAAAATCAGTTATGGCAATTGCTGGATAAGCAGAAAAGAATACAACCGGTGATTGGCAAATATTTTGTGGAACAGAGACTAATTGAGCCGGCGCAGTTATTCAGATTGTTGGTGGCCATGAAGATTCATAACAACAAATACCCGTCTTATTAACAGAAGGATGCCTTCGTAAAGCAAGAATGGCCCCCCGGCATTGAATTGTCTTGACACGCAAGAGCCATCTTTCCTATAATCCACAAAAAAAGTGCATTTTTGACCTGGGCTGACTTCACGTTGGGGCCTTTCTTCGCGAAAGAATCGTGTTTGAATCAGTGGTTGCCGGCATCTGAATTTTTTGGTGTGGAAAATGAACAGGAAACCCCTTCTTTCCTCAAGGGAAAAGAACAAACAAACACAAGGTGAGAATATCTGGGCACGGGAAGTGTTCCGCGACGGACAGCAATCCTTGAAGAGCATCATGGGCAGTTCTCCCATTCCGGCTTTTATTATCGGCAGGGATCACCTGATCATTTACTGGAACAAGGCCCTGGAGGAATTAAGCGGGATCAAGGCCAGGGAAGTCGTCGGTACCGGTCAGCATTGGAGAGCTTTTTACAGAAGTGCCAGACCCTGCATGGCGGATTTGCTGGTGGATAGGCGTCAGAAGGAAATTTCCAAATGGTATGCGGGAAAATTTGTCAAGTCGAAGTTGATTGCCGGCGCGTATGAAGCGACCGATTTTTTCCCGGAATTGGGGAAAAAAGGCAAGTGGCTTCGTTTTACCGCGGCCGCTATCCGGAATTCGAAGGGGTCCATCATCGGAGCCATTGAAACGCTGCAAGACATCACCCAGGGCAAACGGGCGGAAGAAGCATTGCTTAAAGCCCATGAAGATCTGGAAAAAAAAGTAAAGGAAAGAACTTTAAAACTCGCGCAGACCAATAAAGTCTTAAAAGAAACAACCGACCATTTGTCGTTGATCCTGGAATTTCTTCCGATCGTGTCCTTCACCTGTAAACTTGATGAGCACTGGTCCATCAATTATGTCAGCAAGCGAGTCAGGGAAATCACCGGTTATCCGCCAGCGCAGTTTACAAGGCGTCCTTTGTTCTGGCGCGAACGGATTCATCCCTTGGATCTTCCGAATGTCGTGAAGAAAATAAAATCCATCGTCAAAAAAGGAACATGTCAGATAGAGTACCGTTTTCAAGTGGCGGACGGTTCCTATCGCTGGATTTCGGACCACCGCCGGCTGATCAGGCAGGGCAGGAAATTACCCGGGTATATGGTTGGGGCATGGCAGGATATCACCGAGGAGAAAAGAATCCGTCAGGAAGCCGAGCTGCGGCTTCAGCAAATGATCCAGTCCCATAAATTAAAAGCTCTGGGAGAGGTGGTGGCCGGTGTCGCCCATGAAATCAACAATCCGGTGAGCTTCATTGCCAACAACATCACGCTTCTGGAGGATATGTGGAATACAATCGAGCCGATTCTGGCCAGTGACGGCGCATCGCATCCCCAGTGGGGCGAGAAAGGAATAGGCTATGTGGAAGTGTGCACCAACATGAAGGAGATCATTGATGAATTCAAAATCGCCTCGCAGCGCATCAAACGCGTGATTCTGGGGTTGAAGGAATTCGCACGCACGGATGAGACGCTGGAAAAAAAGCCCGTTCGGCTTGAAGAAGTGATTCAGGGGGTCATGATCATTGTCGGGGCGCAAATCCGCAAGACCGTTTCCACCATAGACCTCTACATCGACAATCATCTCCCTCCCATTCAGGGGCAATTTCAAAAAATAGAACAGGTGATTGCAAACCTGCTCATCAATGCCCATCAGGCGATTCCTCCTGAAAGAAAAGGAAAAATCATTTTGACGGTGAGAAGAATTGAAAGGCTCAAGGCGATCCTGGTGGAAATTGAAGACAACGGGATCGGCATGGAAAAAGAAGTGCTGGATCGTGTTTTCGAGCCTTTCTTTACAACGCGTCGCGAAAAGGAGGGAACCGGCCTCGGCCTTTCGATTTCCTATGGCCTGGTCAAAGAACACAACGGGTTAATCGGCGTGCTTTCCCGACCCAACGTGGGGAGTAAATTCTCGGTTTATCTTCCGCTGGATTCGGCTTCCCGGATCACCGTTCATCCCTCAATTCTCTGCTGTGACGGCGATGCCGCGCAGATTGATGAAATCAGAATGGGCTGCGTGAATGTCATTGGTCGGCCATGCGGCCCGCACGAAACCTACGACGATGTCCTGACCTATCTGGAAAATTATCCTGAAATCGACATCGTTATTTCAGAAATTCATTTACCTTCCATGGATGGGAGGGAATTATGCCGGAAAATCAAGGAGCGTTTTCCGCTCATGACGGTGATTTTGTATTCGTCCGATGTTCAAATGCAACAATCTGAAAGTGAGGCGGGGAGCCCCGATTACGTGCTGGCGAAGCCGTTGAATCTGTCGCAGTTGCGGAACATTATCAGCGAAGCGGGAAGGCAGAGATTATGAGAATTCTGGTTGTGGATGATGAAGAAGTCGCGAGAAATTCGGTCAGGCGCCTTTTGAAATGGCGCGGCATCCGAAACGTCGAGGCCTGCGGCACCGGCAAGGAAGCCATCGGCAAAATTAAGGGTGCCGACTTTGACATCGTGCTTCTGGATTTGCTGATGCCGGAGATTGACGGCATGCAGGTTCTGGAGGCGACAAAACCTTACCGGCCGCATACGGAGTTTATCATCCTGACGGCCATGGACGACATTCCCACCACCGTGAAAGCGATCCGCCTGGGGGCCTATGATTATTTGGTCAAGCCGGTGGACAATGAACTGCTTTTTGTGGCCATCAAGAGGGCCTATGAGCACCGGGGACTGATGATCGGTTTGTCTTCAGCGGCCGCCCAGGGAGGGAATAAAGTTCCGGAGGCGTTTGCGGATATTATCACTCAAAATCCGCAGATGTGTTCCATCTTGTCCTATGCACAGATCATGGCTGGCAGCGGCAATCCCGTGATGATTACGGGAGAATCGGGAACCGGCAAGGAGTTGGTGGCCAGAGGCATTCACCGGGCGGGTCCGTCGCCCAAGGGGCCGTTTGTTGCCGTCAATGTCAGCGCCATTCCGGCGTCGATGTTCGAAAGCCAGTTCTTTGGACACGTCAAGGGAGCGTTTACCGGTGCTGATGTTGCCCACCGCGGCTATTTCGAACAGGCGGATGGCGGCACGCTTTTTCTGGATGAAATCGGAGAACTGCCGCTTAGTCTGCAAAGCAAATTGCTGCGGGTCTTGGAGGAAAAATCTTTCTATCCGCTTGGTTCTTCCAAACCGGTCTGGGTGGACGTAAGGGTTATTTCCGCATCCAACCGGGATATTGAAAAAGCCTGTCAGGAAGGTCTTTTCCGACTGGATTTGCTCTACCGTTTGAAATCCGCTCACATTCATTTGCCGCCGTTGCGGGAGAGAAAGGACGATATTCCCCTGCTGGCTGATTACTTCCTGAGTCGGGCCGCTGAACATTATGGAAAAACCATAGGCGGGTTCAGTGCCGATGCTCTGCGGTGGTTGACAGAAAGAGCGTATCCCGGAAACATTCGCGAGTTGTCCCAGACAATCGACAATGCGGTTTTGCTGGCTGATTCCAATTTAATTTTGCCGCATCATTTGGGGACCACGCCGCAGAATACCTCTTCTTTGGATCGACAGCTCTGCACGTTGAAAGAGAATGAAGAGGTCCATACGATTTACGTATTGCAAAAAGTCAACGGCGATCGCAACAGAGCGGCGGGTATTCTGGGCATTACGCTGAGGCAGCTTCAAAGAAAAATTGCCGCCATGAAAAAAAATCCGCAATGGGAAAAAATTATCAGCGGCATTTAGGTCATCGGGGGGCGACAAAAGTGTCTCGGCTCCCAATGAATTGAATTTCCAAGTATTTCAACGTCAGTCTTCCCATCAGGAAACCTTCCGCATGTATCCGTCGTGACTTTTCCGTCATGATGTTTCTTCCGAAGACAACCTTTCGTTGGTCGGCTTTTGTGACTTCATCAAGGTTCAGAGGATAAAAATATTAAATTTTATAAATATGTTATGAATGAACGAGCTCATTGGAAAACAAAAAAATTTCTGAAAAATAAAGAAAAGACTTGATGGCATATTCGTTGCTCTTGCTAATTTCGTCAAGGGATGAGGAGCAATGAAAACTTTTGCCGCAAAGCTTGTCGATCTGACCGAAAAAAACGCGGATAAAATCGCCCGACAATGGGCGAAAGATGTCCAAACCAATTGGAAAACATATTTCTACCACGATGCGCCGGAAGAAAAGATACTCCAGGAAGCCAGGGATTTTTACGTCAACTTTCAAAAAATGTTTTTTGACGAATCGCCTTACGATCTGGCCAGAGAAATCTTCGGCCGATATGCGGAAGAAAGATACCGGGAAGGCATTCCGCTTCATGAGGCTCTGTATGCCTTGATTTTAATGCGACGACATATGTGGCTCTATGCCGAGTTTCAGTCTCTGTTCAATGACGAATTGGAGCACAGACAAGCCGTGGAAAGTCTCAGCAGAACGATTCTGATGTTTGATTACATCATTTATTCTGTGGCCAATACGTTCTGGAAATTAATGAAATTGGAGATGATGGCCAAAAACAATGTTAAATGAAGAAGCCATACGGAGTTTTTCTTTGACTGGAGAAGGAAGGAGACCATGCAGTCCTACGCCGCAAAACTCATTGATCTGATAGAGAGCAAGTCGGAAAATATCGCGCGTCAATGGGCGGACGACGTCATGAAACATCCGCGGACGCCTTCCTTCCACAGCCTGGCAAAAGCCATGGTGATTGAACAGGGCGTGGATTTCTATAAACTGTTTCGCCGAATGTCCATGGCCGAAAATCCTTATGAAGAAGCGAAAACCTTTTCTTGGAGGTACGCCGAAAAAATCTATGATCAAAACATTCCGCTTCGGGAAGCCCTTTATGCGCTGATGCTCATGAGAAGAAATCTTTGGCTCTATGCGGAATTCCAGGGATTGTTCTTCACCGCTTTGGAAAAACAACAGGCAGTGGAAAGCCTGAACCGGACCATTCTGTTGTTCGATTATGTGTCCTATCAGGTTGCCGAGAAATATGAAGAACTAATGCACGAGCGTGTCAACAAAATATTTTCGTCCGCGCAAATTTTCATGCAACGCAGCTGTTTCGGTCAGGGGAAAAATCTGTTTCAGTTTGCTTTGATCGGCGGGCTCGTGCTTCTGGCGTTTGTCTTGACCTATTACTGCCACGCGGTCGGGCAAACCGGTGTGGTGTTTACCCATCTGTTTTACATTCCCATTGTTCTGGCCGCGATTTGTTGGGGCAGAAAAGGCATGATTGTTCCGATTATTCTGGGTCTGATGCTTCTTTGCAGTCACGCTGTTTTTCTGAAAGGAATTTCCTTTACGGAAGATATCATTCGGGCGCTGATGTTTCTTGCGGTGAGTTTTGTGGTCGGCTGGCTAATGGAAGACATCAGGAAAGTTTGGCAACTTTTTGATTCTTTAAAAGGGTAAGATTTTAAAAAGAGGAGATTATGGTGGACAGCGAGCATGTTAATCAGGGGAAGGTTCTGTCGGTCCGCAGTAGCGTCGTGGACGTCTTTTTTCCCAAAGCGCCGCCGATTCGGAATGTTCTCAGGGCCGGAGAGAATCAGGATGTGGTGATTGAGGTATTCACGCAGCTGGATAATCATATCGTCCGGGGCGTCGCGCTCACGCCGACGCAGGGCTTGGCCAGGGGATCGACGGTGATTGATACGGGAAGACCATTTGAGGTTCCCGTAGGAAAAGAACTTTTGGGCAGGGTGTTCAACGTTTTTGGGCAGACCATTGATAAAAAGGAGGGATTGGAGGCGAAGGAATACCGCTCCATCCACCGGGAACCTATCCCGCTGCGCGACCAGTCAACCGTCTCCGAAATTTTTGAAACGGGCATCAAAGCCATTGACGTTCTGGCTCCGCTGGAAAGGGGCGGCAAGGCAGGGCTGTTCGGCGGCGCGGGTGTCGGAAAAACCGTTTTGATTACGGAAATGATACACAATACAGTCAGCGCGCATGAAGGGATGAGCATTTTTTGCGGCATCGGTGAGCGTTGTCGGGAAGGAGAAGAACTTTATCGTGAAATGCAGGAAAGCGGTGTGCTGGGCAATACCGTGATGGTGTTCGGTCAGATGAACGAGCCGCCGGGCGCGCGCTTCCGCGTGGGACATTCCGCACTGACCATGGCGGAGTATTTCCGTGATGATGCCAAGCAGGACGTTTTGCTGATGATCGACAACATCTTCCGCTTTATTCAGGCGGGGATGGAGGTGTCCGGCCTGTTGGGTCAGCTGCCCTCCCGCCTGGGTTACCAGCCGACGCTGGCGACGGAGCTTGCCGAGCTGGAGGAACGCATCTGCAACACCAAAACCGGCGCCATCACATCCATTCAGGCGGTTTATGTTCCCGCGGATGACTTCACCGACCCGTCCGCGGTTCATACCTTCGGGCACTTATCAGCGACGATCGCCCTTTCGCGCAAGCGCGCGAGCGAAGGGCTTTATCCGGCCATCGACCTTCTGCAGTCCGGATCGAAAATGCCCATGCCCAGCATCGCCGGCGAACGGCATTACAAGATCGCTCAGGAAATCCGCAAGACGCTGGCCGTTTATGAGGACCTGAAGGATATCATCGCCATGTTGGGCATTTCCGAACTCTCCCGCGAAGATCAGCGCACGGTGTTTCGCGCCCGCAGATTAGAGAGGTTTTTTACCCAGCCGTTTTTTGTAACCGAACAGTTTACAGGGACGGCGGGGAAAATGGTATCAAGGGAGGATGCCCTCAACGGGTGCGAAAGAATTCTTAATGACGAATTCACGGATTATCCGGAGCGGGCCCTTTACATGATCGGATCCATTGATGAGGCAAAAATTGACCATGATGCTTAAAATTCTTTTACCCGCGGAAGTCCTGCTGACGCAGGAAGTGAGAAAAATAGTCGCCGAGGCGGAAAATGGCTCTTTCTGTCTAATGCCGAATCACATTGATTTCGTGGCGACGCTGGCTCCCGGTATTTTTTCCTACGAGCCGGCAAGTGGCGGTCAGGAATTGCTGGCCATGGATGTTGGAACGCTGGTGAAAAAGGGACAAAACGTCCTGGTATCCACGCGCAACGCCGTGCGGGCGCCGGATTTGGGGAAACTCAAGGAAGTGGTTGTCCGGCAATATGACGTCCTGGATGAAAGGGAAAAAATGGTACGTTCGGCGGCGGCGAAATTGGAGGCGAGTCTGATCAGAAAATTTGTGGAGCTGAAATAATAAAAGGTCAAAGGTGAAAGGTGAAAGGTGAAAGGAATATGGTTGAAATCAGGCGGACACCGCCGGGCATGCGGCGCAGGAAAATAGCGGATCATTTTACCGAACAGGTGGCAAAGAAAGAAGCCCTGCGCCTGCGGGGAATGCGGCACAAAGATGAAACGGTCTGGTTCGGTCTGGGGATGTTCGGAATCGTCGGCTGGGCGGTGGCCATTCCCACCCTGATCGGCGTCGCGCTGGGGCTGTGGATTGACCGGACATGGCCCAGCCGGTATTCTTGGGCGCTGATGTGTCTGATTATCGGAGTCGTCATCGGATGCTTCAACGCGGCCTATTGGGTGAGGCGTGTGCGCAGCAAAATCATAGAAGAAGACGAGGAGGACCACGATGATCAGGCTTCCTGATGTTCAGACAATATCGCGGTTGGTTATGGCCTTTGGGGCAGGGTGCCTGCTGGGTTTTTTGTATTTCATGGGCCTGTGGCGGACAGTACAGAAATTGACGTCCGCCAAGAGCCCCGCGCGCGTGGTCATCGGGAGTTTTGTGCTCCGCACGGCGATGGTGTTGGCGGGGTTTTATTTCCTGATGGGCGCGGGACACTGGGAGCGTCTGGTGGCCGCGCTGACAGGTTTTGTTCTGATGAGAAAAATTCTGACCTATCGAAAAGGACCGCGGCAGGCCATTTTTAGCAGGGCCGAGGGCCGGACGGGAATGTTTGACGGAGAGAGAGTATGGAAATCGTAGCGCTCAATCAGATCAGCCCCGATCAGGTGATTGTCTTCCAGTGGGGATTCATCACGATTAACGTGACGATTCTCTATACGTGGTTGGTGATGGGGATCCTGGTGTTTGTCTCGTGTCTGGCGACGCGCAAGCTTTCTTCTGAGATGAATGTTTCCCGCTGGCAACATTTTCTCGAAGTGGTGGTTTCCATCGTGCGCGGGGAGATCTCCGAAATGACGAAGAAGGGGGCGGACAGTTACATTCCCCTGATCGGCACACTGTTCCTTTTTATCTGCACCTCCAACGTTTTGGCCATCGTTCCGGGCTTTGTTGCACCGACCTCATCCATCACGACGACGGCTTCGCTGGCGGTATGTGTTTTTGTGGCAGTTCCCTATTACGGCATTTCCCGCAATGGTCTTTTCCATTACCTCAAGGAATATTTTCAGCCCAATTTTATCTTTTTCCCGTTTCACGTCATGGGAGAATTGGCCAGGACACTTGCTCTGACCGTGCGGCTTTTCGGCAACATCATGAGCCACGAAAAGGTCATCGGAATTCTTCTTTCGGTAACGCCGCTGTTGTTTCCCGTGATTATGCAGGCGCTGGGGCTGCTCATTGGCGTGATTCAGGCCTATATCTTCGCCATTCTCTCGATGGTTTATATCGCATCGGCGGTGACCGCCGAAGAAGAGCATCACGCGCATGTTGAAGTCAAGCAGGAAAACGTTGCTGTTTTATAACCTTAATAAAGGAGGAGTTTTATGGATAATGTAAGTCTTGTCGCGTTGGCATCAATCTTCGCCGCCGGGTTAACCATGGCCATCGGTTCCATCGGGCCGGCCCTGGGGATGGGGCAGGCTATTCAACAGGCGCTGTCCGCCATCGCCCAGCAGCCGGATGAACGAAATTCCCTGACCCGGACGCTTTTTGTCGGTCTGGCCATGATCGAATCCATTGCCATTTACTGTTTCGTGATTTCGATGATCGTGATTTTCGCCAATCCGTTCTGGGGGCATTTTACCAAGACAGGGGGATAATCCATGCATATCGACTGGTTCGTATTTTTCTGCCAGGTTTTCAATTTCCTCCTGCTCGTCTATTTGTTGAAACGGTTTCTCTACGGGCGGATTATCCAGGCCATGGACGATCGGGAAGCCAAAATAGCCGCGCGTTTCGCCGAGGCGGAGGA
>DAOSZO010000024.1:0-32897 GCA_035382085.1 Smithella sp. | reverse complement strand
TTCAATATCCCTTCGGATTCATGGATTGCCAGCGCCAGGCGTCCGCGCACATTTGCGCCAGTCCGCGTTTGGCGCGCCAGCCCAGAACCGCTTTGGCCAGAGAGGGATCCGCCCAGCATTCGGCCACATCGCCCGGGCGGCGCCTGGTGATTTTGTAGGGTATTTTTCTGCCGCAGGCATCGGCGTAGGCGTTGATCACTTCCAGAACGCTGTAACCCCTGCCCGTTCCCAGGTTGATGATGAGCGGTGCGTGGTTCTTTTTTGTCTTTTGCAGTTTGTCCAGCGCCGACAGATGGCCTTCGGCCAAATCCATGACGTGAATGTAGTCGCGCACGCCCGTGCCGTCTTTCGTGGGATAGTCACCGCCGAAAACGCTGATGCGATCGCGCCTGCCCACTGCCGCCTGGCTGATGTAGGGCATGAGGTTGTTGGGAACGCCCAGCGGATCTTCGCCGATGAGTCCGCTGGGATGCGCGCCGACGGGGTTGAAGTATCGCAGCAGAATGATTCTCCAGGTTGAATCGGCAAGATGGATGTCGCGCAGAATGTTCTCGATGACGAGTTTTGTTCGGGCGTAGGGGTTGGCCGGAATGGTGGGCGCGTCTTCTTTTATCGGCACGGAGGCCGGATCGCCGTAAACCGCCGCGGATGAGCTGAAGATGATTTTTTTGACGCCGTGCCGGGCCATCGCCTCAAAAAGCGCGATGGAGCCGCCGACGTTGTTCGCGTAGTAATCGAGCGGTTGGGCGACCGATTCGCCGACGGCCTTCAGTCCGGCAAAGTGAATCACGGAGGTGATGCTGTGTCTCTTAAATACCTTGTTCAGCGCGGCACTGTTGCGCAAGTCAATTTTATAAAAAACGGGTTTCCTTCCGGTGATTTCGGCAACGCGGTCGAGCACTTTTATTTTGCTGTTGCGGAGATTGTCCGCGATGACGGGATTCCAGCCCGCTTCCATCAGCGCGACAACGGTATGTGAACCGATATAGCCCGCCCCGCCGGTGACAAGAACAGAGGATTGGCGGATTGGAGGATCAGAGGATTTAGATGATTTGGAGGGTCTGGACTGTTTAGAAGTTTTAGACATGGTTGATTTTGTTCCGTACATTTGAAATTGGACTGTCGATCATTTTTGCCGGTTCTTCTATGCGAAGAAACAAATCTTCCGGCACATCCAGTAATTCCAGTTCTGAACAGATCGTTAAAATCGCCTCTGTTTCTGCTAAAGATTCTTTGCCATTACCTTCTAATCTTTCAATCCTCTAACCCTCGGACCCTCCGGTCTTGTTCCAGTCTCCGCTCAAGAACTTGATGCCTTCGCGGGAGTGGAGGTCCGTGCCGAAGTGGGTGTAGAGGCCGCGCTTTTTGAACAGTTGCGCGGTTTTTTTGGGCTGGGGTCCGTAAATGCCGAGAAAGCTGCCGTAGTTCCCCTGAAAGGCGCATCCCAGTTCGATGAGGTAATTCAGAACATCCGCGGATTCCTGCTTTTCGTCCGCGTTGAAGAAATGGAATCCGCCTTTCGCGTTCTTCTCGGGATTGGAAAAACCGCTGCCCCTTTCCGGATGGGCGATCATCGGCGTGAAGCCGGAGCGGTTTATCCGGAAACAGGCCTGCTTGATGAAATCGGGCGGAATGTTGCCGGGAATCTCCAGCATGATGAATCCGGTGCCCTCGAGCGGCAGGGGATTTTTCAAATGCTCAAAAATGAATTCATCGAGATAGTATTCGCGGCCGGCGAAAAGACTGAGGCCTATATTTTCCCCGGTCAGCCTTTGGCGCAATTCCTGAAGCGATGCGGCAACCCGCGCGTTGTCCGCCTCATAAACGCCCTTCATCATATGCGGCGTGCAGTAAACGGCGGAGAAACCCGCCTTCTGCAGGGCAACGGCCATCTCGACGGATTCCTCTATTTTTTCGGGACCGTCGTCAACACCGTGGAGAAGATGGCAATGGAAGTCGATCATGGGGAAGATTATAAAAATAGTTGAGGTTTAATTCTAAGCGATCGAAATCGCTGAACGCGTCATTATTTTTATTCCTAAACTAAATTATTTAAATCCTTAGGACTTAAATCCTATAATCTACTTTTTATCTTTGAAATAATTTTTTTCCAGAAGGATGTTTTCCGGCCGACGAAGATTTCTTTCCACAAGGGAAGCTTTATTTTTTGTTCCGGTTTTCTGTCTGAATAATATCCGTAGCCGTGGCCGTACTTGTAGCCGTAACGGTAGTAACGGCCTCCGTAGTATTGATAAGCTTCGCTTTCTTCAGTCTTGTTGTTCATCACAAAACCGGAGATGGGCGCGTGGATGGACGCCAGAAGTTCGCGCATGTGCCGGGCGACCTTGATGGGAACGCGCATGGCCTGGATGATGAGAATGGTCATGTCAACCACCGCGGTGAGCACCGGCGCGTCGGTCACCGCCATGACCGGCGGGGCATCCAGGATGATGTAGTCATACTGCTGCCGGCGGTCGAGCAGGAATTGCCGCATCTGCTCCGAGCCCAGCAGTTCCGCGGGATTGGGCGCGGCTGTGCCGGCGGTAATCAGATCCAGGCCTGCGATACCCGTGTTGTGTTTGGCTTTTTCAAAGGTCTCGTCGCCGGTCAGAATCTCGCTGAGTCCCGGCGTTTTGCTGTGGCCGAATTTTTCATGCAGCGACGGGCGGCGCAAATCGCAGTCAATAATCAAAACGCGCGCGCCGGTCTGGGAAAAGATGTTGGCGAGATTCGCCGAAATGAGGCTTTTGCCTTCCTGGGGGAAGGTGCTGGTAATCAGGAGTATTTTCTTGTCCTTGCCGATGGCGGAAAAATGCAGACTGGTGCGCAGGGACCGGAACGCCTCGGCCACGGAGGATTTGGGCTCCAGTTTGGTGTAGAGCGAAACGGTGTCGCGGGTGTGCCCGTTGGGCTCGTGTTGGGGGATGTGCGGAATGACGCCCAGAAGCGGCATGCCCAGCGCCTGTTTGGCCTGTTCGGCGTCCTTGATGGTGTCGTCGAGATATTCCTGGAAAAAAACAAGGGCGATGCCGATGACACAGCCGAAGAGCAGGCCCAGCAGGAGATATTTCGGGATGTTGGGCTTGACGGGCCTGGACGGCGTGATGGCCGGGTCAACGATGTCAATGTTGCTGATGGTGGAGGCGCGGGCGATGCGCGCTTCCTCGTGTTTCTGCAGCAGGAAGGTGTAAATGTTGGCGTTGACCTGCGTCACCCGCGTCAGCCGCGCCAGATCCCGTTCCGCTTCGGGAAGGTTGCGCATCTGCCTTTCATAGACGGACATCTGGCCGTTGAGCGCGCTCAACTGCTGGGACAAATCGGATATTTTGGTCACGTAAGTGGCGTGGATTTTTTTCTGGACTTCGTTAATCTGCTCCTGGATGTTTCTGACCGCGGGATGATTCGCGGTGTAATCGGCCAGCAGGGATTTTTTCTGCACCTCCAGCTCGGAGAGCCTGGCGGCCAGCGAAGCCACCAGCGGGTCGTCGCGCATCACCGCCGGAGAATACACCTCGCCTTTGCGCATCGCGGCGGTCAGGGAATTCAGGGCGAACTCAAACTGCTTTTTCTGAAGGGCGACATCCGCCTTGGCCTTTTCCATTTCGGCGATTTTTTTAATCAGCTCTTCGGCTTCCGTGTCCAGCTTCATCACGCCGGATGCGCTCTTGTAGCTCTGCAGGTTGATTTCCGATTCATCCAGATTCCTGCGCAGGTCTTTTAACTGGTCCTCCACAAATTCCACGGTGCGGCTGGCCTCTTCGGCTTTCAGGGAAACGCTCTTTTCCAGGTAAGCCTGAACCAGCGCGTTGACGATATCCCGCGCCAGGACCGGATTGGTGTCGTTGCAGGAAACGCGGATGATGCTGGTCATCCTGCCGACTTCGGCGGCCTTGATTTTTGCGCGCAAGGCTTCCACCGCGTCGTCAAAGGGAAGCAGGGTTAACTTGAACTTATCGCCCTTCTCTCCTTTTTTGATTTTCAAAAGCAGGGTCAAGTTTCTTGTTCTCAAAATCTGGCCGGAGCGGCCTTCTTCCGCCGCGACATCGCCGTTGTGCCGCACCTTGAAGGTGTCGGGACCGGTCAGCTCGATTTTATAATTGGGTTCCTTGTCGGCGGAGGTGAATTCGGCAATCTCAATGTCAAGACCGTCGGACTTGTCGCTCACTTCCCGGTTGAGACCCAGACGCTTGACGACCTGCTCGGCGTTGGTGCGGGATTTGAGAATCTCCAGCTCGGCGTTGACGGGATTAGTCGCGGTCAGCGACAATTCGCCGAGAATGTTGCCCTTGCCCTTGTCTTCCTTGACATGCAAGGTGGATGAAGCCTCGTAAACCGGCTTCATCGTGAACGTATAAACAGCCACAATAAGAAAGACGGCCAAAAAAGCGGTGAGAAAAGTTTTCCGCCGCCGCAGGATGATGGAAAGGTATTCGAAAAAATCAATTTCCTGGGGGCGCGTGGGACCGCCCTGTGTCATGGGAACGTTGGGATTCATGAAACTCCTCTTTCTTTCATTCTTTTTTTATTGACCGGCCCGCGCCGGTTTTTCCTGAAATTTTCCTTGCCAGACATCGGACTTTCTTCCGCTTACAAACTTCCACACCTCTATTGTCAATCTTTCAAATACTTAATCTGCACAAACGGCTGCAACAGGGCGCTGAAAACCTGCAGGGACGGCAGTATTTCGTTGATGGTGTCATTCCACGTGCCGATGGCGCTCTTGGGAACATAGACGATGTCGCCTCTCTGAAGCATAAGCGGCATGGACTCGCCGCGCAAAATTTTATCGAAATCCACCACCATCAGTTCGCCCTCCGTCGCGGAAAGCGACCGGATGATGCGGATGTAACGGAAATCATGGCCGGTGTCGCGCAGTTCCGCGGAGGCGATGGCCTGCGTCAGCGTCAATCCGTCCGGCGGAATTGTCACCGGCCCGGCTTTCTTGACCGCGCCGAAAACAAAAACCATCCTGCTGCGGTTGTCCGGTATGTAAATAGCGTCGCCCGGCTTGAGCCAGACGTTGTGTCTCTGATCGCCTCTCATCAGCAGTTCGTAGATGTCCACCGGCATTGTCTTTTTGTCCCGGATGAGCCGCGCGGAAGACAGATCCGCCGTGCCGTCGTAACCGTTGCCCATCGCGATGCCCTGAAGAAGGTTCAGCGGCCGGTCCATGTAAAAGGTGCCGGAATTGCGGAACTGCCCCAGCAGATAAAGCGGGTGGCTTTTGTATTCGCCCACTTCAATAATCACCCACGGGTCGTTGATGAATTTTTTGGCCGCTTCCGCGATGCGTTTCTCGGCCTGCGTGATAGTGAGACCGCCCACCGGCACAGCGCCGATGAACGGCAGATGAACGTTGCCGTTGCCGTCCACCCGGCTTCCCGACGGGGTCTTGACATTGCCGAGATTGCCGTAGGTGGTGGTTGAGGTGAGGCTGGAGAATTCCGGTTTGCCGCTGACGTTGATGTAGAGGACGTCGTTGGGGCCGATGATGTATTCGGGAGAGGGCGCGGGTTCATCGAGAGGCGCGATAATGACTCTCTGCTGTTCGACAACCGGACTGTTGCCGCCCTGGGCTGCCCGCGCCGCCGCGGGATCCACACGCACCGGTATTTTCTGCACGGTTCCGGGAGCGATGTCGCGGTAGAGCGTGCATCCGCCCATCACCAGCAGCATAGCAAAGCAGCATATACACATAAATGATAAAATGATTATTCTGCCAGGCTTCATTTTTTACTCCTGTATGGCATTGATGTAGTCAAGGCTTGAACAAACAAGCACAAATCTTTGAAAAGTGAAGGGTTAATCAAGAAAAACAGAGGGAGAAATTTAGAAGTCTGGAGGTTTGGACTTTGCCAGAGCATCTTCCCCTGTGAATCCCGCTCCTTTTTCGCTCAAAAAAAGCAAAGGTACTTTTTTAACTTTCGATTATAATCGCTTAAAATACAATGGCTTTATACAGCTCCGCCCCCTAAGTTACATTGAGGATGTAACTTACAGGTTTGAGTGAATTTGCAAATCGCGCGTATTCATACCCTTTCACCCATCTTTTGTCAACAAAATACTTCAAAATATATTAATATTACTCATCAATAGCATTTTTTGAATTTTACGCGACTTGAATTTTTCCCGAAAAGAAAAAGGCAGGCCTCTGCTGACGGCGGGTCACGCCTCTCTGACGCGCTTTACCAGCAGTCGGCAGCAGTTTTTAATGTTCGCGGGCGAATAGACGGCCAGTGCGCCGGTATAAAAGAAACCGAAAAGATCATCGGCGATTTCATCATCATTTTTGCGGGAATGGAGAATGTAAGCGCGGACATCGCCGGCCGCGTCGCGTGCCTTGAGAAGGATATCCTCGATTTCCCGCGGGCTTGTGAAAAAACCATTGTGGGCGATGCCCAGTTCCCGCGGTTTGTTTTTTTCAATTTTGCCGATGGTGTCCAGATAATCCTTGAAGCCGGTAAAGAATGTGGGAAAGAACCCGTTTCCGGGATAATGATTACCGAGGGAATCGGACACCAGAAGCGTCCCCGTTTTCGGAATATGGAGAAGAATGTTGCCGGGAGAATGGCCCCTGGCTTCCAAAACGTTGACGGTCAAAGCGCCGAGGTCAATCTCATCGCCGTCGCGGACAACCGTGCATCCTTCCAGCGACGGCGCTTTTGCCACCGGAGGGACGCGGGTGTCAAAACCGCGGGCAATCATCGCGGTGAGAACATGTTCATCTTCGGAGATCGCGGACTGGGCGGCCCTGGGATGGCTGACAAATTCCCGGGCGCCCTCCCCCGCCATCACTTCGGCGGCCGGAAAAGCTTTTTTGAGGCGCTCCAGTCCGGTGATGTGGTCGCTGTGCGGATGGGAAACCATCAGGTAATCGGGCCGGATTTGCAGGGCGGCAAGCTGATGGAGCGTGACCTCCGCGGAGGCCGATACGCCGACCTCGAACAGCGCGCTGGCGGCGGCTCCCCTGATCAGATAGACGTGAAAATATCCGTTGCCGAGAATCCAGAGATGCTTATTGATTTGTTTGGGAAACATGCGTCCAGCCGCGAGAAATTTTTTTGTTTTTTTTTGTATCGGATAAAATTCTCAGCGTCAAGGCTCATTGATCTCCGAAGTGAAAATGAATTCGGAAACGGAAGATTTTCTTGACAACCGCCGATCAGTTTTCTATGGTTTTTTAAACAAATCATCAAAATACGGCAGGGCTTTTTTCGAATCCGGAAAGGATTTGGAAAAATATAAAAAGACAATCAAGGAGGTTTCTGATGGTGAAGAAATTGGTTTTGATCGCGGCGTGTGTTTTTATGATGGCGGGCCTGGTTCAGGCCAGAACAATCGGCGGCGTGGAAATGGAGGAAACTTTCAAGGCCGACGGCACCAACCTGATTCTCAACGGCGCGGGCATCAGGGAAAAATTCTTCACCGACATTTACGTGGCGGGGCTTTACCTGAAAGAAAAATGCTCGGATTACAAAAAAATCATGAGCGATGATGAAACGATGGCCATCCGAATCAAGATCACCTCCCGACTGATTACGGCCGAACGCTTCAAAGAAGCCTGCGAGGAAGGATTTGAAAGAACGACCAACGGCAACACCGCTCCGCTGAGACCGAAAATCAATCTGGCCTACACGGCGTTCGCCCAGAAATTCAATGTCGGCGATGTTTACGATCTGGTGTACATCAAAGGATCCGGCACCAATTTCTACAAAAACGGCAATTTCATCACCAGGGTGGACGGATTGGATTTCAAGACGGCGTTGTTCGGTATCTGGATCATCGACAAGCCCTCGCACAAAAATGAAAAACTGCGCACGGGCATGCTGGGCCTGTAATTTTCTTTTTAGACCGACAAAAAGCCGGCGTCACATTGAAAGTGACGCCGGCTTTTTTGTTGCCTCTTTTATAATCGCCTTTTCATCGGACAACGACACACGGAATCCGTTCTTCGAGGGATTGTTTAATTTTTTCCAATTCCGGGTCCGAATAGGATTTTTCCGTCGCAAAACCCTCTTCCAGCGTCTTGGAGGGCACGAATTTCTGCAGGACGTATTTGGTCGCGCCGGCGATCTGGTCCGCGATTTTCCGGATATCTTTTTCCTTCAGTTGCGAACGGACGACGGTGGTCCTGAATTCATGGGGAATTTTCGCCTTCAGAACAATGCCTATGGTTTCCCTGATGCTGTCCGTGTCGACGTCCCTGCGCACAATGTCCTTGTATTTTTCGAACGGCGCTTTCACGTCCATCGCGATGTAGTCCAGCAATTTTTTATTGAGCAGGGTTTTGACGGCCTGCGGATTGGACCCGTTGGTGTCGAGTTTGACGGCGAAACCGAGTTTCCTGATGCGACTGACAAAGGATTCAAGATCGCCATGGATGGTCGGCTCGCCTCCGGTGACCACGACCGCGTCGAGTTTGCCTTTGCGCGCGTGGAGAAAGTTGAAGAATTCGCTCTCGTCCATCGCGGGATGAAAAAGGGCTGTGTCCACCAGTTCGGGATTGTGGCAGTACTGGCAGCGGAAATTGCATCCCTGCGTGAACACCACGGCGCAAATGGCGCCCGGATAATCAATCAGCGATACTCTCTGCAAACCTCCGATCTTCATGGTCCTCCTCTTTCCGGAAACACAAACGCCTCATTCTCAAGTGGACAAATTTTGTCAAGACGCAAGCCGATTTATTTGAATTTAAACACCAGCCGGGAATCGAATTCCTCCTGTTTGCCCTTGTTCCATTGCTTGACCGGCCGCAAATAACCGACCACGCGTGAATAGACTTCGCAATCATCGGCACAGGTGGGACATTTTTCCCGTTCGCCCTTGATGTATCCGTGAGACGGACACACGCTAAAGGTCGGCGTGAAAGTGATGTACGGCAAATGATAGTTGTAACAAATCTTCTGAATGAGTTTTTTCACGGATTGCGGATCATCAATGCGCTCTCCCGCAAACGTGTGAAACACCGTTCCGCCGGTGTATTTGGTCTGGATTTCGTCCTGGAGATCCAGCGCCTCGAAGATGTCGTCGGTGTAGTTGACCGGCAGCTGCGTGGAGTTTGTGTAGAAAGGCTCCGGATGTCCCGATTTGCCCTCGCTGGCGGTGATGATGTCCGGATACCGCTCCTTGTCTATTTTGGCCAGCCGGTACGATGTTCCTTCCGCCGGCGTTGATTCCAGATTGTAATTGTTGCCCGTTTCTTTCTGAAAAGCGATGAGTTTCTGCCTCATGAAATCCAGTGTTTGTTTGGCGAATTCCTGGCCTTTGTCCACGGCGATATTGACGCCCAGAAGGTTCAGGCACGCTTCGTTCATGCCGACCAGCCCGATGGTGGAAAAATGATTCTTCCAGTACTCGCCGAAACGCTGTTTGATGTTGCGCAGGTAAAATTTGGTATAGGGGTACAGACTGCCGTCGGTGAATTTTTCCAGCACCTTTCTTTTGGTCTCCAGACTCTCCTTGGCCAGATCCATCAGTTTTTCCAGCCTCTCGAAAAAGTCTTTCCTGGATTTGGCCAGATACGCGATCCGCGGCATGTTGATCGTAATCACGCCGATGGAACCGGTCAGCGGATTGGATCCGAACAATCCCCCGCCCCTCATTTCCAGTTCGCGGTTGTCAATGCGCAGGCGGCAGCACATACTGCGCGCGTCTTCGGGATTCATATCGGAGTTGATGAAGTTGGAAAAATACGGCACGCCGTATTTCGCCGTCATTTCCCACAAATCGTTGATGTTCTGGTCGTCCCAGTCGAAATCCTTGGTGATGTTGTAGGTCGGTATCGGAAAGGTAAACACCCTGCCCTTGGCGTCGCCTTCCGCCATGACCTGCAAAAACGCCTTGTTGAAAAGGTTCATCTCTTCCTGGAATTCCTTGTAGGTTTCCTTCTGCGGCTTGCCGCCGATGATGACGTTCTGATCCGCGTAGTACTTGGGCACGGTCACGTCCAGCGTCACGTTGGTGAACGGCGTCTGAAAGCCGACCCGCGTCGGGACATTGATGTTGAAGATGAATTCCTGCAACGCCTGTTTGATTTCCTTCATCGTCAGGTTGTCATAACGGATGAAAGGCGCCAGCAGCGTGTCGAAATTGGAAAACGCCTGCGCGCCCGCCGCTTCGCCCTGCAGGGTATAGAAGAAATTGACCACCTGCCCCAGAGCGCTGCGCAGGTGATTGGCCGGCCTGCTTTCCACTTTGCCGGAAACGCCCTGAAAGCCCAGCATCAGCAGATCGTAGAGATCCCAGCCCACGCAGTACACGGACAGCAGGCTCAAATCATGAATGTGAAAGTCTCCCTCGGTGTGGGCCTTGCGGATTTCCGGCGTGTAGATTTCGTTGAGCCAGTAAACTTTGCTTACTTCCGACGAAATGTAGTTGTTCAGGCCCTGGAGGGAATAGTCCATATTGCTGTTTTCGTTTATTTTCCAGTCGAGCTTTTTCAGATACTGATCGACCAGGTCCACTTCCATTTTGTTGGCGATGTCTCTCAACCGGGCGTGCTGGTCGCGGTAAATGATGTAGGCCTTGGCTGTTTTGCGGTAGGGAGAAGCCAGCAGAACCTCTTCCACGACGTCTTGAATCTCCTCCACGGATAGAATCTTTCCGTCAAAGAGTTTCTCGGCCAGATTCAAAACCTTGATGGTCAGTTTACGCGCTTCCTTGATGTCAAACTCGCTTGTCGCCGCTCCCGCCTTGGCGATGGCGTTTGTGATTTTCTCCGCGTTGAACTTGACTAAACGACCGTCTCTTTTCTTGATTTTTAAATTCATAAGTCCTCTCCCTACAAATAAAATAAATAATCACATAGCAAAGAATAACGCTATATATTGGGGTAGGATTGCTTATTACCACTATATATAGTAATTTTCAAGAGGGGATTTGCAATTTTTTGAGATAATTTTTTCTAGAGGAAAATCAACGGCCTATGGCCCTTTTGAAACATAAAAAAAGGTTATGCGCGATCGTATTCCGAAAAAATCATTGAAAAAACCGCCCGTCCCTGCGTGGCGGATCTCAGGTCGGTGGAATAACCAAACATCGCCTTGAGCGGAACCTTGGCTTTGATTTCACTGACGGCTCCCTTGGGATCAACGGATTGAATTTCTCCCTTGCGGGCATTGATGTCGCCGATGACATCCCCCATGAATTCGCTCGGCGTGATGACATCCACGATCATCATCGGCTCGAGCATGACGGGATCGGCGATGCCGCATCCGTCCTGAAACGCGGAGGAGGCCGCGATCTTGTAACCCTGCGGCGAGGATTCGCCTTCCCGGTAGGAACCGCCCGCGATGGTCACTTCAACATCAATGACCGGATAACCGTTCAAGACGCCGTTCATCATCGATTCACGGATGCCCTCTTCAATCATCTCATGGAACTCCGGAGGAATGACCGCAGGATCCAGCCTGTTGACGATGGCATTGCCCAAACCGCGTTTGCGCGGCGCCAATACCAGCCGGACATGGCCATGATGTTTCTTTTCGCCCAACTCCTTGTCGAAGACGGACTCGATCTCCACCTTCTTCTGAATGGTTTCCCGATACACCACCCTCGGCTTGCCCACGTTCACGTGGCAGTTGAATTCCCGCAACAGGCGGTCCACTATGATTTCCAGATGCAGCTCTCCCATGCCGGAAATGATGGTCTGCGCGGTCTCTTCCTCATATTTGACCTTCAACGTGGGGTCCTCTTCCGTCAATTTTTCCAGCGCGACAGTCAGCTTTTCCTGATCGGCCGGCGTCTTGGCCTCAATGGCCTGACTGATCACCGGCTCGTAGAATTCAATCATCTCGAGCATGATGGGATTCTGCTCATCGCATATGGTGTCGCCGGTCGTGGTTTCCTTCAAACCCATGATCGCGACAATGTCGCCCGCTGATGCGGAATCAATTCTTTCCCGCTTGTTGGCGTGCATGCGCAGAAGCCGCGCTATTTTTTCCTTCTTCTTTTTGACCGAATTGTATATTTCGCCGTTGGCGCTGATTTTGCCGGAATAAATGCGGACGAACGTCAGCTTCCGGCCTTCGTCCATCATGATTTTAAAGGCCAGCGCCGCCAGAGGCGCCTTTTCCGAGCAGATTCGCTCCTCCTCCGCACGGGTGACCGGATGAACTCCCTTTACCGGCGGAATGTCTTCCGGCGACGGCAGGTAATGGATGACGGCGTCAAGCACCGGCTGGATGCCCTTGTTGCGCAGCGCCGCCCCGCACAACACCGGAACGATTTTCAAAGAGAGCGTGGCCTCTCTCAGGGCTTTCTGAATCTGCGCGGCGCCGATCTCGTCACCGGCAAGATAATAATCAGCCAGTTCCTCGTTGACGTCCGCCAGCGCTTCTATCATTTTTTCACGCTGCGCCTTGAATTCTTCCGCGTACGCTTCGGGAACGTCGGACCGCGTGAATTCCATGCCCTGCGAGGCGTCGTCCCAAACAATCATTTTGCCGTTTACGAGATCCAGGACGCCCCGGAAACCGTCCTCCTTCCCCACCGGAATCTGGATGGGCACGGGCACCGAAGCGAATCGATCCTTCATCATGCGGATGACATGAAAATAGTCGGCGCCGACCCGGTCCATCTTGTTGATGAACGCGATTTTCGGAACGCCATACTTGTCCGCCTGGTGCCAGACGGTCTCCGACTGCGGCTCCACGCCGCCCACAGCGCAAAAGACCACCACCGCGCCGTCCAGCACGCGAAGCGACCGTTCCACCTCAATGGTGAAATCAACGTGGCCGGGCGTGTCAATCAGATGAATTTCGTGGTTGTTCCACTGGCAGGTGGTCACGGCGGAAGTAATGGTAATGCCCCTTTCCTGTTCCTGGGGCATCCAGTCCATCACCGCCTGGCCGTCATGGACTTCCCCGATTTTGTAGGATTTGCCGGTGTAGTAAAGGATTCTTTCGGTGACCGTGGTTTTCCCCGCGTCGATGTGCGCCACGATGCCGATATTGCGTGTCCGTGATATTTTTGATTTTGACGCCATAAACGAATCAACTATTTTTCGGAAACTATCAGCTCCGGATCGGGCACGAAGGCCGAAGCGGCGGAGATATACCTCCCGATGGATTTGATGGGTTTTCCGTCAACCAATATTTTTACTTTTTTGATCTCCGGAATGTTCTTCGTCAAGGTGTTGGTTAAAGAATAAATGGTGGCCATTTCGGACGTCGCGCCGCCCGGATGGGATTTGATGAGCTTTTTGTCAAAGTCCACGCTGGCCACGCCCGATGAATCAATATCAACCTCTCTGACCTTCACGTCCGGAGGGAAGGTGTTGACCAGATTCGTCTTGGAGCCCTCCAGCAAAGCCCGGACGATTTCCTTGGCCTGCGCTTCGGGCGTGTTTTCCCTGAAGACGTATCTGCGTTCGGCTTTCAGAAAGCGTTCCTGCTGATCGGAAAAATAAAGATTGACCACATATTTGTCTTTTTTCCCCATGGCCTCCATGTCCACCGGAGGAAACAACGCGCTGAACAGCGTGACAAAAAAAATGACCAAAACAACAAAGACGCCGCCGATGATCAGCGACAGATAAAATATTTTTGTGGATTTCTTTAATTTTTTTTCTCTGAGAATCTCAGATCTGATCTGTTTCTTGGTTGTCATAAAGCGCATCCACCCCTTAAAAAACTGCGCCAATCTATGGTATTTTATTTTCACTGTCAAGCACAACAAACGCGCCCAAACAAAAGAACAAAGACCCCCTGCATTGTTGAACAATGCAGGGGGTCTTCCGTTTTGCAATTGCCGCGCTCTTAATAATTTTCCGCCAGGACCTCGTAATACGATTGGGGATGTTTGCAGGCCGGGCATTCTTTGGGCGCTTCTTCACCTTCATAAATGTAGCCGCAGTTGATGCAGTGCCATTTGATCGCCCGCTTTTTCCTGAAGACTTCGCCGTTTTTGACATTGGCCAGCAGTTTGCGGTATCGTTCTTCGTGAAATTTTTCCACTTTGGCGATCTGTTCAAACGACCTGGCGATTTCCGGGAAGCCTTCTTCTTTGGCGATTTTAGCGGCTTCGGAATAAAGAACGGTCCATTCCATATTTTCTCCGGCCGCCGCGGCCGCCAGGTTGCTTGCGGTATCGCCGATTATCCCCGCGGGATAGGAGGCCGTAATTTCCAACTCGCCCCCCTCGAGATATTTAAAAAAGATCTTGGCGTGTTCCTTTTCATTATCGGCGGTTTCCAAAAAATATCTGGAAATTTGTTCATAGCCTTCTTTTTTTGCCACGCCGGCAAAATAGGTGTAACGATTTCTCGCCTGGGACTCACCGGCAAAGGATGCCAGCAGGTTTTTTTCTGTCTTTGTTCCTTTGATTGACTTAGCCATTTTTTTTCATCTCCTTTCCTTTTTGAATATTTTAAGCATGCTTTTCGTCCTGGCAACAATAATTTACAATTTTTTTCCGATATGGAAAGCTTCTCCAAGGTATTTTCCCGCGCCATAATAGGCGCGTTTTTCCGGCGCGTAAATGATCGGCTGAATTTTATCCATGTCGGGCAGACCGTCCTCTCCCAGCATGGCCTCATCCACTTTGACGTCAAGGATTTCTCCGATAAAATGGGTATGAATTCCGATTTCATGGTGAGTGATCAGAGCACATTCCAAAATCATCGCAAATTCGCCGATGTAGGGCGCGTCCACGTGCTCGGCTTTGACGGCGGTGATTTTTGCGGCATCGAATTTGTCCACCGTTTTCCCCGAATAGATGCCGCAATAATCGGCGATTTTAACCTGACGGGCGGACGGCACGTTCACGGTAAAGGCCCTGCGCCGCAGGATATTATCATAGGTGTACCTCGATTTCCTCAATGACACGGCAACCGCCGGCGGCTGTGAACTGCAAACGCCGCCCCAGGCAACGGTCGCCACATCGGCTCTGTTTTTTTCGTCATAGGTTCCGACCAGCCACACCGGCGTCGGATAAATCAACGTTTTCGGGCCCAATGACTTTTTCATCATCGTCACCTCCGTGTTTTTTTCGGTCCATCGCAAAAATTTTAATTCAATTTATCAAAAAAATATTTTATATAAGTCACAGGAAGACGGAAAACCCAATCAAAGGAGCATAAATTTATGACAACCATCATGCCTGAATCGGAACACGTGCAAAAGGCCATCAAATGGATATCGTCCAATCTGGAAGAAAATCAAAACCAATCCCTTCAAAAACTCATCGACCAGGCGGTGTTCAAGTTTGATTTGTCTCCAAAGGACACGGATTTCATCAATAATTTTTTCCACGAAAGCCGGCAAAAAAAGTAATTTGTTTTTGCCGCGTAAAAAACGGGCGGGTTGCATGACATTTTTATTCCGCCCGTTTTTTTCGCCGCCTGATTTGCTCAGGCCTGTTTTTTCAACAGGTCTCTGATTTCCGCCAGGAGCTCCTGATCTTTTGTCGGCGGGGGAGGCTCTGTCGCTTCTTCCTCCTTTGACTTCATGATCATGCCCAGAAATTTCACGATAAAGATATAAAGCGCCAGCGCGATGATCAGAAAGTTAACGATTTCTCCCAAAAACAAGCCATAAGGAATCTCCTTGCCGTTGAGCACCCATTTCCAGCCCAGATAGCCCTGTTCACCCGGCATGAAAACGCCGATAAAGGGCATGATGATATGTTTCACCAGAGAATCCACGATTTTCCCGAAGGCCGCGCCGATGATAACGCCGATGGCCAGATCCACCACATTGCCCTTCAGGGCGAAATTTTTGAACTCCTCCACCAGAGATGTTACTTTTTTCGCTGTTTTCATGACGTGTTCTCCTTTCTGAAAAGTTTTTATTCCACCTTGGACATTTCCTCGTAAATCCGCAATTCAATCACATCAAAAAAAGTGTCGTACTGTTCTTTCTGCAGAAGCCGTCTTTTCTCCCAGCCGGAGGCGCCTTTCTTTTCCGTGACGACCGCGAGTTGGACCTCGCATTCTTTCCAGTTGAGCCGGTTGACATGGGCGCGGGCCCTGGTTCTCCAGGAGCCCGTTTCCAGGTAGTCGGAGCTGACGACATTGTTTTTGTAATCAATCGTTACATTGGTCCCGATGCTTTTTTCTTTGAAGACGCCCGCGACGGCCCGCAGAATGACCGCTTCCTTGGCCTCATAAACACGGGAGTATTCGTCCGCCTCGGGAATGACCGTTGTGCCGATTTCGCCGATGCAGGAACACAGAGCAAGCGCAAGCGACAGGACCAGCCAGAGAAATTTTTTGTGATTTTCCACCACGTGATTATTGCAAGGCGCCATTGAAATTATTTCCCGTTTCCGTGAATCCACCAGGAATTTTTTTCCCGGAACCACCACTGCGTGGAATCGGTCCGGATGATGGTTTCGGCAAGTTTTTTTCCGTTTTGCGTGGACAGACGCTGCAGGGCAAAGTTGATCCACTCCTGCGAATACTTGTTCCCCAAATCGCCGCATTCCTTCAGCTGCAAAATCAGGGCGATCTGATCGGCGTCCCTGACGATTTGAGATTCCGCGGTCTTACGCTGGTTGAACTCCTCGATGATCTCCTTGATGTCCGATCCGAAGAAAAGGCTATCCGTCAATTCGTTGACGGCCTTTTCCTCATCGACGCGGACATACTTTTTGTTGACGTAATTCATGTCCCCCGTGCGCGCCTCGGGCAGGTCATGCAGGACGCACATTTTCAAGACTTTCCTCTCGTCCAGGGAGGCGTCCATTTTGCAGAGCACGTACCCAACGAAAACGGTGCGCAGAATGTGTTCCGCGACCGATTCCTGCCCGGTGCCCAGAAACTGATAACCGCTGCGCGGCGTCCTGCTGAGCATGCCCACCTCGAACAAGAAATCGGCAATCCTATCCATTTTTTTCCTTCTTGAGCAGTCTCAGGCGGTTGTTCATCATTTCGGAAATTTTGGCAAGGTGTGTCTGCAGGGACGCGACACTGTCCGGCCTCATCGCGATAATCCGGTCGATCTGGGCCTTCCAGTGTTCCAGCGAAGCGATTTCATTTTCCCTGAGTTTCTTTTCGAACCGTTCCTGATATTCTTTGATAAAGTCCTCCGATAGACCCATCGCTTCCACCTCATGATTCTTTTTGATTTTGCGGCATTATATCATCGAACGTTGACGATGCAACCAATAATTTTCAAATCAAAATTGACACCCTCGAATAAATGCTATAAGGAACGTCAAAAAATCAGGAAGTTGTCCATGCCCCCCAAACCCAAACCCGATGACATCGCCGGAGGCCAGGCGATCCTTGAAGGCGTGATGATGCGCCACGGAAATAAAATCGCCGCCGCCGTCAGACGACCGAACAAGGATATCGCCGTTCAGGAATTCTCTTACGTTCCGTTGAGCAAACGTTACAAGGTTCTGGGCTGGATGTTTATCCGCGGCACCGTCACCTTGTTCGAAATGATGATGCTGGGCTTTAAGTGCCTGATGTTTTCCGCCGATGTGGCCCTGGAGGATGAACCCCGGAAACCCCAGGGCTGGGAAATGTATCTTTCGCTTCTCGTGAGTTTTTCCATCGCCATTTTCTTTTTCGTTGTCGTGCCGGCTTTCTTTTTCACCAAAATGAAATTTTACGTCGGCAATCTTCTTGTGCTGAACATTCTCGAGGGATGCATCCGGCTGGGCATCTTTCTCGGCTTTCTGGGAGCGACGCTTTTGATGAAAGACATGCGCCGCGTCTATATGTATCACGGCGCGGAACACAAAACGGTTTTCGCCTGGGAAGATGGACAGGATCTGACGGTGGAAAATATCAAAAAATACTCCACGCGCCACCCGCGATGCGGAACCAGCTTCATTCTTTTTGTGATGATTGTGTCCATTCTGGTGTTTTCCCTCCTGGGGCGTCCCGATTTTCTGCACCGGGTGGTCTACAAACTGATGCTGCTCCCCGTCGTGGCGGGCATATCCTATGAAGCCATACGGTTTACCGGAAAATACTCCCATTCGGCGTTTGTTCGCCTGCTGAGCCTGCCCGGCCTTCTTTTGCAGAAAGTCACCACCAGCGAGCCGACCGACGACCAGATTGAAGTGGCGATTGCCGCCATGAGGAGGGTCGTTTGATTTCATGTCACCTCAATTTTGATTGCCCGGAAACGCTCCTCTTTGTTGATGTTCGGAAAATGTTTATAGATGTCACATAAAGATTTGACTTTTCTTATATTTTAAAGTATTTAAAAGCCTTAAATGATTTCACCCTCATATCCGGGAGGACTGGCAAATGAACAAAAGGCTGGTGGAAGTTTTCGTTATCTCTGTTGTTTTGGCCTTTTTTTGCACGACGGCTCCGGCCAAGGAAGACACAGCGCAGATGACCCTGACAAAAACAGCAGTTTCCAAAAATAAATTATATGCTTACACCATCAAAAAAGGCGATATCCTTTCTTCCATCATCAAGAGCATTCCCGGCATATCCGAGAAAGAAATCGACCGCACTTATGAACTGATCAAGGAATTAAATCCCGACATTTCGGATTTTGAAAATTTAGAACCGGGGCAAACCATTATTCTTCCCGGAAAACCGGCAACGGAACCGGAGGTCTCTTTGTCGCAAGCCAAAGCGGAAGCGCAACCCGCCCCTTCTCCCGCCCCCGCGGTCGAGACAAAACCCGCGCTTTACAGAATCAAAAGAGGCGATACGCTTTACAACATCATCCGCACCCAGCTGAAAGTCGCTGAACCGGCAATTCCCAGAACGTTGGTGGACTTGAAAAAAATCAACCCTCAGATCAGAAACGTCAACAGGATTTACGCCGGCGACACCATCAAACTGCCCGGCAGAACCGTTTTCGTCCGGGCACCCGAAGAAACCAAGCTCCAGCGTCATTTGCCCGCTCAAATCATAGAACAGACGGCCCAGCCGGGAAAAATCATCGAAATGAAAGAAAAGAAAATCTTGTCTCTGGACGCCAAACTGGCTGTCCTGAAGCATGTTATTGATCAGCTCAACGGCACCGTCACCACCACCGGCAATTACTATCTGCCCATCCCCAAGGCCGGACAGGTGACCATTGACTGTTCCAAGATTCCGGTCGTTGAACTTGACGATAACACCGTGGTGTTTGTCGATCTGGAAAACCGCGCGCACAGCAATTTAAAAAAAATGCTTTCCGACAACTGGAAAAATTATTTTCTGGTCAAGGCCGAAAAGGATGAAAGCATCATCAGCGTTATACATAAAGTTATTAATGCATCCAAAAGCTACTCCATGGCCAAGAGCGAAAAGCCTCTGACCGTGGGAACCGCGCCGCAGGTTGAAATGGTGGCGGATTGGGTCATCTACAAGGCGCATCCGCAAATGTCGGCAAAATCGGCTGTGCAGGCGCTCCGCATGATTGATGAAAACAATCTGCTTCTGCCCAATTCCATCAAAAATTTCTTCCTGAACAACGCGCTGGCCGTCTCGGAAATTTCCGAGGAAACCGGCATCGTGGGCAAACCTCAGGAAATTTACGCCCTGGATCCGATCCCCATTTTCCCGACGGCTTCCGTGAGGGATTTCTCCTATGCGCTGCTCACGGAAATGGGCATGAACGCTGAAAAAGACGTCGACGTGCAGCTGTTCGACACGGTGAAGGACGGTTTCAATCTCGCGATCAAGGCGGACGTCCTTCTGACATACGAAAACAAAAAATATGCAATTTATTCACAGGTGCTCTCCGAACAATTCACGAACGCCCTGAAACAGTCCGGTCATGAGCCGGTCTTCGTCAAGGAAGGCAGCACGCCGCAAATGATGATGGAAGCCATTCTGAAAACACTGAATATTCCTTTCACGTCCGAAGTGTTCAACTTCTCCGGGCTGGAAAGAAAACAGGCTCCCTACAACGTGAGGTTTCCGGGAACCAAAATCAGAACAAATCGCGATCTGTACGTGATCAATTTTGAGATGGATGAGGGATTGCGCGGGTTGTTGCATGAGATATGGTCGGCCAATCTGGCCCGTTATTGATAACCCGATCTTGTTTTCAAAGCCTTTTTTGACTCATTCCTTGACGGATCATCCGTCTTTCACAAAAGCATGTGACGTGGTTTGGAACATTCGGCCTTGAAAATGTTTGAAGAACTTCTACCGCTGAGTTTTTATGACCAAAGCGATCACCCTTTTTTCGGGAGGACTGGACAGTGTTCTGGCCGCGGAGCTCATCCGCCGTCAGAACATTGACGTGGTGTGCCTTACCTTTACCACGCCCTTCTTTAACGCGCAAAAAGCGAAAGCCGCCATCCGCCAGCTCAACCATTTATCGCTGGAAATCATGGACATCACGGAAGAACATCTGAAAATGCTAAAAGCTCCTCGATACGGCTACGGCAGGAACATGAACCCCTGCATTGATTGTCATACGCTGATGCTCAACATCGCCGGCAGAAAAATGGAAGAAACCGGAAGCGATTTCATCATCACGGGCGAGGTCCTGGGACAGCGTCCCATGTCGCAGAACAAACAGTCCCTGCGCTTGGTGGCCAAGAACTCCGGCTACGGCGATTACATTCTGCGGCCCCTGAGCGCCCAGCTTCTGGAACCGATCAAAGCCGAGCGGGAAAATTTGGTGGACCGGTCTAAACTTCTGGCCATTCAGGGCCGCGGCCGCAAAACACAAATTCAGCTTGCCGCGGAGTTCGGCATCAGAGATTACGCCCCGCCGGCTGGAGGCTGCCTGCTCACCGATCCCCTATTTACGCGGCGTTTGATGGACCTGTTTTCAAATCAACCCCATCATACCCTCCGGGACATCGAATTGCTCAAGCATGGCCGGCATTTCCGCGTCGGCGAAAATTGTAAAATCATCGTGGGCCGAAACAACGCAGACAATGAAGCGATCAAAAGACTTTCCACTTCCAGGGATCTAATTTTCCATATGAAGAACTTCCCGGGACCCACGGTTTTGGCGATTGGAGATGACGATGTGTGCGAACAGGCCGCGGCGTCTTTATGCGTTCGTTACAGTGACGCTCCTGCGGAGGCGGAAAACGAAGTGGTCTGCCGGAGGGGCAACACATCCAGGATTGTGACGGCCAGAGCGATGGCTAAAGAAGACTGCGCCCGCCTGCTTATCTGACAGCGCCGGACTTTTTCTTAAACTGACTGTGCTGGGGTCTCAACAAATCATCCGCCGTCTTCACCGGATTGAAAATCATCAGGGGCATCTCGACAAACACCGTGTTCCAACAGGCCATGCCGCCGTTCCACAAGCCGGGATACTCCAGCGCCCGGACCAATATCCCCTTCTCGCTTTTCTGGGTTATGAGATAGGCATTGTGGTTTACAAAATCCATCAGATGAAAATTTTTCCCCCGGTAATCCTTTGTGCAGCAGACCATATCCACCGGATTGAAATATTCAGCCCGATGCCACAAAGTCCACTGTCTGCGGTCATTTTTATCCACTTGCGCGCCCTCGACAATCTGAGGCGTCCGGCGTCCGTCGGTTTCATCCACCCAAAAGGGAGCTCCGCCCGGCTCACCCTGATTTCTGACGACCGCGCAGACGCGCAGCGGCCGGTTCAGCAGGGAAAACAGGATTTCTTTTTTCCTGGCCGAAGAGCTCCCGGCAAAACGGCGGGGAAAGACCATATTGAGCATTTTCGAACAATAGGCCGTCATTTCATCGAGCTGCGCGGAGGTGACATTTTTTTGTTCCAGCTGGTTCAGAAAGGAAACCATCTGCTGCCGGACCCGGATGGCCAGTCCTCCGAGGATTTTTTTTGAGGGAAGAATTTTTCTCAGAATCCTTTCCGGAACGACATTGTCAATGTTTTTAATAAAAATGAAATCCGCCTCGATCTCCTGCAGGTTCTTCAGCAGCGTTCCGTGTCCGCCGGGGCGGAAAACCAGATTTCCTTCAGCGTCCCGCAGGGGCAGATTGAATTCATCCACCGCGAGCGTATTCGTGGACGGCGACTGAAGGGAGGTGGAAACGCTCAACTGCACGCCGAAGCGCTTTTCATATCGGGAAGCAACATCTTTTATCTTCTCCTCGACGCTCGCTTGATGCTCCGGCGAAACGGTGAAATGCACACGACAGACGCCCCGGCGGTCACGAAGGTAGAAGGCCGCTTCAGCCAGATGCTCTTCCAGCGCCGTGCGCGACTCCCTCGCGGAATAGCGATGGAAGGGGATGAGCGCCTTCGGCTTCGCGCCGAACCCCGAAGCGCTTTCTGAAAGGATAAAAGAAAGCAGGGAGCGGAGATCCTTACGGGCAATGAAACGCAAGGCGCGCCTGTCCCGACGAATATCCGGATAAAAAGGATACTTTTTCAAATTCCGGAAAAAAGATTCGACGTAATCCGACGACAGGTCCGCATGATTCTCCAACGCCCTGAACCACTCGGCAAACATCCGGCTGGCCGCGCCGGATGCCGGAACAAATTTCATAATCCGGTATTGGGCGGATGCCTGCTCAAAAAAAGCAATCATCTTTTTTTTATCAAGCTTTTCATACGGCCATATTCCGTCACCCGCCGAACAGGGCCGACTCAACCTCAAAAAGACCGACCCGCGCCGAAAGATCGCCAGCTGTTTTTCCAGATCCGCGGGCGCCAGCCCCATTATTTTCATCCGTCTGATATCCTCGGCCGTAAATAATTTTTTGTTTCGCGCGATGTTTTTCATGGATTCTAAATAACATCGGCCTTTTCGCTTGGCAAGAACAAAAACTGCCGTGGCCTGATCCCGCCCCGATTCGATTTGACAAAACGACTGCTCCCGAGTAATAAGGCGCTTATGAATCACAAAAGATGGTTTTCGCCTTCAACCTTAATCGTCGTTTTTACTGTGTTGATGTGCGGCTGTTTGGCCGGGCCAGCGCCGGCGCAGTTAAACAATTCTCATGTCCAGTCGCTGATTGAAGCAACTCGAATCAGCGGACCGTTGTCGTTCGGCGGTGAAGCGGTCCCCCTCAATGAAACCGATGTGAAAGAAAGACTCGAGAGAGAGCTGCTGATTATTTTGAATGACAGCGACACTGTCATCCTCTGGCTCAAGCGCGCCAACCGATATTTCCCCTATCTTGAAAGCGCCTTGAGAACCCGTGCCCTGCCGGATGATCTCAAATATCTCGTCATCGCCGAAAGTTCACTGAAACCAACCGCACTATCCTCCAAGGGCGCGGCGGGGTTCTGGCAATTCATGGAAAGCACGGCCAAAAAATATCAGTTGCAGGTCAACAGCGCCGTTGATGAACGCCGCCATTTCCTCCTCGCCACGGATGCGGCGCTCAAGTATTTGAAAGACCTTTTTTCTTTGTTCGGTTCCTGGACACTGGCAGCGGCCGCTTACAACATGGGCGAGGAGGCGCTGAAAACGGAAATGCTGCTTCAGAAAGAAAGCAATTATTATCATTTATTCCTCAACGAAGAAACACAGCGGTACGTGTTCAGGATTCTTGCGGCGAAAATGATTTTATCCAACCCGGAAAAATACGGCTACCGCCTCACCGGAAGCGACCTCTATGAGCCTCTTTCCTACGATATCGTGGAAATCACGGCCGATCAACCGGTACCGATTTACGTGATCGCAAAGGCGGCCAACACCTATTTCAAGGTCATCAAGGATCTCAATCCGCATATTAAAAACTACAGTCTTCCGGCTGGAAAACACGCGCTGATGATTCCCGGGGGTTCTTCAAAATGGTTTTATGAGCGTTTTCAAGCTCTGTACCGGAAATGGCTAGACGACAAGCAAAATTCGGTCTATACGGTCCAGCGGGGCGACAATCTGTCCGCCATCGCCCAGCGTTTCAACGTTTCGGCCAAAGCCATCATGGTTTGGAACAACATCACCAACCCGAATAGTCTCTCGCCGGGGGACAAAATTTTTATTTTTTCCGATCCCGAGACCCTCAAGAGCAACACCGCACCGCCGCGTTAATTCCCGCCGCGTGCCATGAAAAGTCGGCGGAAATGCGGACTTATAATCGCTTGACAAAAGTCCTTTTTTTGCAATAAACCTCAAACAAATAATTCCAGGTGCGTATCTCTTTATGAACATTGCTCAAAAAATCAATAAGTTAAAAAAGGGAAAAAAGGCCATTATCCTCGCGCATAATTATCAGTTGCCGGAAGTTCAGGATATCGCCGACGTGGTTGGAGATTCGCTGGGTTTGAGCATCGAGGCTTCCCGGACAAACGCCGAGGTCATCGTTTTCTGCGGCGTGCATTTCATGGCGGAAACGGCAAAAATACTTTCGCCCGAAAAAACCGTGCTGCTGCCGGCGCAAGACGCCGGCTGTCCGATGGCGGATATGATTACGCCCGAAAAGCTCAAGAAGTTTCAGGACCGGCATCCGGGCGCAGTGACCGTGTGCTATGTCAATTCCTCCGCCGCAGTCAAGGCGCTTTGCGATTACTGCTGCACTTCCGCCAACGCGACGAAAATGGTTCAATATATACTTCGCAAAACCAAAGACATCCTTTTCATTCCCGACCAGTATCTTGCCAAAAACGTGTCTCGGCAGGTCGGACACGATTTCACCTTCTGGCGGGGATACTGTCCGGTTCACGCCGAAATTTCCGCCCGGGACATCGCCGAAGCCAGAGAGCGCCACCCCGGCGCCTTGGTCCTGGCCCATCCGGAATGCAAACCCTCCGTAACCCGCAAGGCCGATGTCGTCGCTTCGACCGAGGGCATGGCCCGCTACATCAAAAGCTCCCCGGCCAAGGAATTCATCGTGGCGACGGAAACCGGCATCCTGCACAGAATGAAAAAGGAAAATCCGGGCAAAACTCTTTATCCGGCCAAGGATACGGCCGTCTGCCAGGACATGAAAAAAATCACGCTCGAAAAAGTTCTGTGGTCGCTGGAAAATTCATCATACGAAATTACCGTGCCCGAAGCGGTGATGAAAAAAGCGCGACGCTCCATAGAGCGGATGTTGAAAATTGTATAGCTTGCGTATCCCAGGCAATGGAAACATGAAAAAGAAGATTATCGCTTCCGACAAATTTCGCGTTTCCGGCCCCTATTCGGCGGCGGTGGAGGCCAATGACTTTATATTTATCTCGGGCCAGCTGCCCGTTCATCCGGAAACCGGTGAAATCATACGAGACATCAGACTCGCCGCGAAACAAGTGCTGCTCAATATCCGCGCCATTCTCGAAAAGACGGGTCTGGATTTGTCTGACATCGTCAAAACGACCGTTTACCTGCAGGACATGCGGGATTTTCCCGTGGTCAATGAAGTTTACGCCGAGTTTTTTCCTCAAAATCCTCCGGCCCGCTCCGCGCTTGAAGCCCGCGTCCTTCCCCGGGGCGTCCCTCTGGAAATTGAGGCCATTGCCGTCAGAAAATAGCGGCGCGGCAACGCGGGAACTCGACGGTTTCATCCGCTCTTGAATTTTCTTGACATCCGGCGTTTTCTCCATATATGGAAAAAACACTTCCCGCAGATTATTTTTCAGCGAAAAGAGAGAAACATGGCCGTTCAGAAGAAAAAAAGCGCATCCGGCAAAGAACAACATGTCACGGAGCAAGATTTCTACGCACCGGCGCAGGATATGATTTCCCGAGTCGGTGTCGGCATCTACATTGTCCAGAATCGAAAATTCGTTTTTGTCAGTGATCTCTATGAACAAATAACGGGATTTTCCAGAAAAGAACTGCTCGGCAGCGACGCCATGCAGAACATTCATCCCGACGACATCGACGTCGTGAGAAAACAAGCGATCAAATGCCTAAAAGGAAAAAGTTTCTCTCCCTACGAATACCGTTACATCAACAAGGCCAAAGAGACTCGGTGGGTTTTGGAAACCGTTACGTCCATTATGTTTCGCGGCAAGCGGGCGACGCTGGGCAGTTTTATGGACATCACCGATCAGAAAAAAACCCAAGAGGCCCTGCGCCAAAGCGAAGAAAAATACCGAGCCATCATTGAAAACATTGAAGACGGCTACGTTGAAATGGACATCAAAGGGAACTTCATGTTCTTCAACGACGCCATCAGCAAAATGCACGGCCATCCCAAAAAAGAACTCCTGAAAATGAACTACCGCGACATCATGGACGCGGAAAACGCCCGGAAGATATACGCCAAGTACAACAGGGTCTTCAACACCGGCTTATCCGAAAAAGGATTCGAGTACGAGGTCATCACGAAAAGCGGCGAAAGGCGGTTTTTGGAAACCTCCATCACGCCCATCAAGGACGCGGAGGGCCGCGTGACGGCTTTCCGCAGCATCGTCCGGGATCGGACGGAGCATAAAAAAGCGGAAATCGAAAGAGAAGCGACGCTGGAAGAGCTCCGAAAAAGCGAGGAAAAATACAGAAATATTCTGGAAAATATAGAAGACGGCTTTTTTGAAGTTGATCTGGAAGGCAATTTCACTTTTTTCAACAACGCGACTTGCAAATTGCTGGGATACAGCCGAAACGAATTGATGGGCATGAATTACCGTCACTACACGGATAAGGCGACGGCTCAAGAGGTTTTTCAAACTTTTCATAAAATTTATGAAACGGGCGTGCCGGCAAAAGATTTCGAATGGCTGATTATCAGAAAAGACAAGACCAGACGATACGTTGAAGCAAGAGTGTCTTTGATGCATGACGCCGCCGGTATACCCATCGGCTTCCGGGGTCTTATCCGCGATGTCACCGACCACCTGAAATCGGAATTTGAAAGAGAGGCTGCGCTGGAGGCGCTAAGCGAGAGCGAGGAAAAATACAGAAGCATTTTAGAAACCATCCAGGAAGGCTACTTCGAAGTCGACCTGGCCGGCAATTTCACGTTCTTCAACGACGCGATGTGCCGTCTCTACGGATACACCAAAGACGAAATGATGGGCATGAATTACCGTCATTATACCGACAAAGAAAACTCCGCCATCCTGTTTCAGACTTTCAACCGCATTTACACAACCGGCATCCCCGTCAAAGAACTGGCCTGGCGGGCCATCCGAAAAGACGGAACCCCCAGATACGTGGAAGCCTCGGCGTCATTAATCAAAGACAACCATGGAAAACCTGTGGGATTCAGGGGAATCATCAAAGACGTCACCGAACGCAAGCAGATGGAAAGCGACTTGCAGCAAAGCGAGGAGAAATACAGAAGCATCCTGGAATCTATTCAGGAAGCCTATTTTGAAGTCGACCTGGCCGGAAATTTCACGTTCTTCAATGATTCGCTCTGCCGCCTGACGGGCTGTTCAAGGGAGGAATTGCTTGGCGCCAATTACCAATACTTCTCCGATAAAGATAACAGCAAAAAAGTTTTTCTCGCCTTCAACAAGGTCTACACCACGGGACAACCGACCGAAGGGTTCGACTGGCTGATTATCAGGAAGGATGGAACCCGGAAATACATCGAAGCGTCCGTGTCTCTCAAACATGACGCATCGGGCAAGGCAATCGGTTTCAAGGGGATGATCCGCGACATCACTGAGCGAAAAAGAATCGAGCAGGAATTGAATTACATGGCGACGCACGACGCCCTCACCGGATTGCCGAACCGCCTGATGTTCACCCAGCATCTCAATCAGGCGATTCTTTCCGCCAAAAGAAACCGGAAAAAGCTGGCTGTTTTCTTCATTGACCTGGACCGTTTCAAAATCATCAACGACTCCCTGGGGCATGAAGCGGGAGACATTCTCCTGCAGGACGTGGCGAAAAGATTCAAAGACGCCCTTCGCGCTGTGGATATCGTGGGGCGTCTTGGAGGCGATGAGTTTGTTCTTTTGATAGAAAACTTCGTGGAAAACGCTCATCTGGCCAAAGTCGCCCAGAAAATTTTAGCCGCGGCCATCAAGCCCTTCCATATCATGGGCGAGGACTGCCGCGTCACGGCCAGCATCGGCATCAGCATCTATCCCCAGGACGGCCAGGATGAGCAGACGCTGATGAAAAACGCCGACATCGCGATGTATTTCGCCAAGGAAGAAGGAAAAAACAATTTCCAGTTTTACTCCGCCAATATCAAATCGCTGGCCAATGAGCGTCTATTGATCGAAAAAAATCTCCGCCTTGCGCTGGAACGAAAGGAGTTTTACCTGGACTATCAGGCAAGGGTGGATTTCAAAACTCACGTCATCACCGGCGTGGAAGCACTTTTGCGCTGGCAAAATGAATACCTCGGCGCTGTAACGCCAACGCAATTCATTCCCGTGGCCGAGGAAACCGGTCTGATTATTCCCATCGGCAAATGGGTCCTCAAAACGGCGTGCGCGCAAAATATGGCATGGCAAAAGCAGGGGCTTCCGCCGGTGTGCATGGCGGTCAACCTCTCCATGCGGCAGCTGATGGATGACAATTTACTGGAAGACATCCGGGAGGCCTTGTCGCAGACCGGCATGTCGCCGAATTTTCTCGAGCTGGAGATCACGGAAAGTATGATCATGCACAATCCCGCCCGTCTCATTCCGCTCTTGAACAAGATCAAGCAGATGGGTATCCGTCTGGCCATCGATGACTTCGGAACGGGCTATTCCTCGCTGGCGCAGTTGAAAAATTTCCCGGTGGACACCCTCAAGGTCGATCGGTCCTTCATCCGCAACATTCCGGATAATCCGGAAGACAAGGCCATCACGGAAGCCATCATTACCATGGGGAAGACGCTGAGCCTGACGGTCGTCGCCGAAGGCGTGGAAACCGAAGAACAAGAACAATTCCTCCGCGAACGTATCTGCGATGAAATGCAGGGTTTTTATTTCAGCAAACCGATCAAAGCGGAAGAATTTGCCGACCTCTTACGGACGAAGGATCCGTTCTCCAAAAAAACAAATCCTTAAGTCATGGCGTTTTTTTTCTGCGGCTCACTTCCTCAAGCGCTCTGACCGCATCGTCGGACAAAACGCCGGCTCCTTTGGCAAATGTTTTAAGATACTCTTCGGTCCTTTCCGCTCCGATTTTTCCCAAGACAAACAGGCAGGCAGAAACAATTTCCTTTTCCGCCGCAGTCGGCTCCGCTTTGATGAATTTCAGCACACCGCTTTTGCCTTTCCACGCTTCGGCTATCATTGCGATGATTTCATGCTCCAGTGCGAGGTTCTTCTCCAAAGCGGTGTTTTTGCCGATGCTCCTGATGAGGGACGCAAGGGAAAAAACTTCTTTCTCCAAAAGTTCCTTGTTTTCCTGCAGTTTGGCCTTTACAAAAATGATTATTTTGTTCGCGGCTAACTCCGATGGGATAATGTCGCGTTCGATGATCGCCGCGGCGTGTTCTCGAATCACTTCGTGGTCGTCTTTCAATGCGTCAACCAAATAATGTTCCGCTTCCCTTTTGCTGAGTTTCGCGGCGACGGCCAGCGCCCTGTATCTGATGCTGTGATGGGGATATCTGATGTATTTTTCCATCAGACGAAAATCCTGTTCTTCTCCCACTTGCAGAAGAACCAGCAGGGCGATATTCAACAGCGACAGCGACTGGTTCTGGTTTTCCAACGCTTTCAACGCCCAGCGTCTAGCCAAGTTCCCTTTTTGGGAGAGAAGATCCGCCATATTTTTCAAGACGTCCGGATCTTTGCCGATATTCAAAACGTCATCGACAATTTTCAGAAACATTTCATCGAGCTGTATGAGGATGGCGTTCATGCTCTTCCTCTCTTCAGCGGAACCCCGCACATATTCGCGGGCAAAATTCTCGTGGGAATACGCAAAAACATCATCCGGAGGTGAAAGTTCCGCCTCGGGAAAACCCGGTTTCTTTCCCAATGCCAGCTCTTTTGATTTCCGGATTATCTTATCGATGAACGCCCATTCTCTTTTGTCGACCAGTTCCGCCATCGCTCTTTGAAAGGCGCTGAAAAGTTTCTCCGTCTCATCCGCTGAAGAAGCCCTTTCCATTTTATTCAGGTAAAAATCCGGCCGGTTCAGGATGTCTTCGGCCAGTTTTTTTGTTTCAATCCTGAACCTGAATTCCTCGGGCAGGTCGTCATACGCCACAATGCCATCTTCATACACTCTTTCCAGCAATTCGGCGGCATTCGGTATTTTTTCATGAATCATTTTTTTCGCAGCGATATTGAGCATTTTTTCCAAAAAAATCTTTCTCTCATCCCCTGCGCTTTTTTCTTCGAGGACATCCTTCAGGTAATCCTGATAAAATTCATAAACCGCTACCGATACCGGCAGAACTTCGTTAACCGGCAGTGCATTGACAATCGTCGTTTCCAGTTCATCGACTTCCATCAGATGATGAACATGCTCCACGATAATGTCACAATTCACGATCAAATCCCGCAACAGGCCGGAATTATTGAGAGGCCGGATGATATCCTCCACAATCTGTTTTTTGATCAGTTTTATTTTTTCCTCGGACGCCTGCCGGAACAGGGGAATCACCTTGAGGTCCTTGGCCAGCCGGCGCAGAATGATGGAAACGCGCCAGGGCAGTTTCCCCCGCGAAAGGACGATATCCGTTTTGAACACCGTGGAGATTTCAGTAATGTTGAGCTCCGCCAGCTTCTTCGTCAAATACTCGCCCAATTTCGACGGATCCGCCGAGTCGGCAATCGGCTCGCTCATCACATCAATAAACGCCTCAAAATGTTCCGGCGTGATGGATTTTTTTATCACAAAACTGTTGAGGCTTTTTCTTTCAAAATAATCCTTGAGTTTGGGAACGAATAAATCCGATGTCGTGGCATGGGTCAGCTTCCGGATATTGAAGGGCTCATTCAGGATTCCACTGATATGGATGTCTTCTCCCTCTGCATGTTCATGGCAGGTGAGCATCAGTTCGGCGGACGCCGCAAGGACGTCTTGAAATTTTTCATAAAGACCCTTTTTGACGTCGAGGGAGACCGGATGGTCAGCATCATAATAACCGCTGCGCGAAATGGCTTTGGTCAGCTCAATTACGAACTCACAGACCGCCTTCGCCTTTTCATGTTCCTCGGGGCTGAAATCTCTTTTTCCCTCCGACTTTTGTTTTGGCGCCGCAAAAGGTTCCATGGTTTTATAACCTCTATTTTTTATAAAACACAACTGCGGTGAAACGGATTTGTCTTTTCAGTGAAATGATGCTATGCATATAACATATCTCTTTCTGAATGAAAAGATGAAAACTTCGCATGATCACCATCGGCGGACGGGCGCGTTCCCTGGAAGAAATCTTAACGGTCAGCCAATTGGGCTATCCCTTCATGGAGATATCGTTCAATGATCCGGATGTCGTTTCGGGGTGGATTCCCCGGCTGATGAAAATTCGAGAAACGGCCGGATGCCGCTATCTGGCCCATTATCCCAATGAGGATCATCCCCTTAACCCGGATATCCTGAGGGAGCGGTTTCTTCCCCGCATCAGAAAGCTGATGGATCTCTCGCAGCGGCTGGACATCACAAAAGCCACCCTTCACTTCTGGATGGATCGCCGTTGGCTTCCCATGGAAATTCTTCCCCAAAAGCTGGAGATACTCTCACAAATTGTAAAATACGGCAACGCCCGCGGCATCACCATCTGCCTCGAGAACTTAAGCGAACGTGCCGACAGCTTCGCGCCTGCATTCGAAGCCATTGACAACCTGAAAATGACGCTGGATATCGGCCACGCGCAGTTGCTCAGCCGACAAAACACGTCCTGGGGTTTCCTGGAAAAATATTTTCCCCGCATCGCCCACGTGCACGCGCATGACAACCGCGGCGGCAAAAACGTGGACGACGATCTTCATCTGGCACTGGGAGAAGGAATCGTGGATTACAGGGCCATCATAAAATCACTATGGGCCCGGGGCTACGACGGCACCATCACGATGGAAGTTAAACCTCAGGACATGCCCCGAACAAAGCAGTTATTGGAGGAATGCCTCCGTCAGGCCGCGTTGTGACCCCGGTTGTTTCCGGAACGCCGCCGAAGACATGAAGCAAGAAGGCGTCAGTAATATCTTCTCAATTCCTCGCGGTTGCGCCATCGCGAAGATTGAAGTTTTCCCAGGCTCACCGGCGCGTTTTGCCTGAGAATACCCAGCCGGTCAAACATGATTTCTATCTTTTCACCGGGTAAAATCCATAAGTCATTGTCCAGACCTGTGCAATCCGGTATCGTTCCCATGCCCAAAACCGTGCCGGGCAGGGGCGAAAAAACGGTTTTCAGATATTCCAACATTTTTTCCGGCCCCGCCGAGTATTCCGCCGTGCTTCCTCGCCATTGATATCGCTTGCCGATGGTCACTCTAACCTTCAGGGTCAGCGGGTCTCCGACTTCATCCGGTGTGACCAGAAAGGGCCCCAGCCCCTTGCTGCGATCGAAATCCTTGCTGGTGGCCGGTCCCATCCCGATCATTTCCGGAAACTGCACATCGCGCGCCGATGTGTCGTTGAAAATGGCGTAGCCGGCGATGGGCATTTTTTCGTTGCCGGTAATGACGGCAAGCTCCGGTTCAATATCCAGATAAGATGTGTAGGCCGGCCAGTTGAGCGTCTCGTTGTCGCCGATGATTGCGTTATGATTGCCCTTGTAATAGAGCATCTTTGCCCTGGCCGTCGCACTGACCCTCTTTTTAACGATGGGAGCGATCATCGCGCCGAAAACGCCGAATTCATGCTTCAAAAGCGTCGCCGCCGAATTGGCCAAATGGCGGGGCGACAGGCCGAAATCAATCAACGCCCGCGGCACGGGCACGGGCGGCAGAATCCTGGCCTTTTCCAGTGGTATTTTTTCCTCATCGGAAAAGGATGCCAGATAGGCTTCACCGTATTTTTCCAGCTGCGAGGCCGACTCCATACTTTTCGGCAGATTTTCCAAATACGCGAAAATGTCAGCCAGCTCCCGGAAGTGATGCCCCAGCTTTCGGGCCAGAACATCAAACGATACGGCATGCCCCTTGATCACGACGCCGAATCGTGGCGCGTCCTGCGTCTGCTCCAAAAAATTCAGAAGTTTCATCGTCCGTTATTTCTTCAAAAAATTCTTCACAAGCCACCGCACCACCGAAACCGCCACAACCATCACGCCGATAAACGCCAGCAGCCATTTTGTGTTCGTC
>DAOSZO010000023.1:23211-33242 GCA_035382085.1 Smithella sp. | reverse complement strand
CTTTCTTGGTGGCAAAAGCAACCGGCCGCTCTTACGTCAACGCGGGCGTCAGCAATTACGGTCTGGCGCAAATGCTTATTCTGGCTGAACAACTGATCCCGGCGCTCCGGCCGGAATACGTGATTGTTCAATACAGCCCCTGGCTGGCAACCAGAGGTATCAGTATGTTTGCGCCGGTGAATTTTTTTCTCTTGCCGATACCTTATTTTGCCGAAAAAAATAACACCTATGTTGTGGAACCGCCTGTGTATAACAGCCACTTGAAATTCAGGGATGTCGCCAAATTGAAAGCCTCCTACCGCGGGAAATTCCTGCAATTTTTTGTCCGGGAGGCTTTGCCGTTCTCCCTGGAGGAACTATGGAATTACCTGAAGACGGAATGGCTCCTGATATCCGGACAGCGCCTGAGGCCGGCAACCCACCCGCGCAATGTAGAAAAATACGCCTTCAATAAGATCAAGACCATCACCGAACAAAATCACGCGACGCTGGTTATCCTGAATTTGGGCGACTTGGAATATTCAAAAAATTCCCGTCACTTATTCTCGGACGCCACAGTCCGATTTGCAGAAGCGGACGATGCGTTGGACGCGTTTTTACGGACAAGCGCATCGAAGGATTATTGTGCCGAATTCTGCCACTGGATCATTGCCGGCCAGCAACGTATTCTCATCGATGCCCACCCGAACCCCCGGGCACACCAAATCATCGCCCAAAGCGTCATCCAAGCCATCGGGAAATAATTCGAGCAGGAACGTTTTGAATGCATGGGCTTCTGTGGCGCGCCCTTGTCTCTTGCTTCTTCCTAAAAATTGGGATTTAGTGACATCACGCAACGGTAATCATCTCTGGCCCGCTGATCCTGGCCCAATTTAGCGTAAAAATAACCTCTGTTGTAGTAGGCCTCCACAAAATCCGGTTTGAGTCGGATGGCGGTCGTCAAATCCTGAATGGCCGCATCGTATTGACCGAGCGCACCATACAGCGTTCCCCTGTTCATGAAGGCAATGTAGTAATGTGGTTTAAGCCGGATCGCTTCGTTGAAATCATCCAGCGCTTTCTGATATTGTCCCGCTTGAATATGCGCAAGGCCCCTGAGATGATGGGAGAAGGGAAACGACGGTTTGATCCTAATGGCGTGATCAAACTGGATCAACCCCTCCGCGATTCGTCCTTGCTTCACAAGCGCATCGCCCAAGGCGTTATAGGCCAGGTAATTATTTTTTTTAACCTGCACGGCACGGCTAAACAACATCTCGCTGTTTTTCCAATAACGGCATTGCTGCCATGTCAGCGCTGACAGGATCACCACGATGGCCGCTCCCGCGGGCAGGAGAAACTTTTTGCGGAGCGGCTCATGTGGAAACAAAAGCGGTACGCCCCAGGCCAGCATCATGGCGATGCCAATGCAGGGCAGATACGTATAGTGGTCTTTTACCAAATGCGGGAAATAAGGCCCCACCGCGCTGATGCCGATAACGGGCAAAACGGTAACGGCATACCACAACCATCCCACGCACAAAAAGGGAAAGCGCTTCCAGACCACCACCGCAATGCTCACGACCGCAATGATCAAGACCGCACCCGCCACCTGCCAGATGGGAATCTCATCGGGCAAGGGATACAAAACGGCAAGATCGTAAGGCCAGAATATTTTCCCGAGGTAAGACACAAAAACCACCGCCGCGTGCATCAGCCTCTGTGATAGGGGCAGTGGCGTTGCCCACGGCTGGAACTGGGCATGAACCGTGATCATCGAAATCCCAATGGATAAAACAAAGAACGGAAGTTTTTCCCTCAGTTGCCACAAAAATTTCCCGATGTTTTTCCAAACCATGGGGTATTTCACGTTCACCGGGGAACCGTTTGCCGACGAGGCATTCCTTGACGATGGCGCCAGCCGGTCCAAAGGCCACCAATCCAACAACATCATGACAACCGGAAGCGTGACCACGACGGGCTTGCTCATCAGGCCGCCAACAAACGACAGCAATACCAGCAGGTATCTTTTCCAACCAGGGTTTTTTGTATAATAGACATACAGACACAACGTCAGCATCCAGAAAAACACCCTCAACACATCCTTCCGTTTGGCTATCCAGACCACCGATTCCAAACGCAGAGGATGCAGTGCAAAAAAAGCCGCCACAAAAGCGCTTTTCCAAAGGGCGCCCGTCATACGGTTCATGAGCCAAAACAGCATAAGGGCGCTTGCCATATGCAGCATGACATTGGTGAGATGATAACCGCCGGCCTTTAGCCCAAACCACTGACTATTCAGCATAAGCGAAAGCCATGTCAGGGGATGCCAAAACTCCGCATCCGTTGCAGAAAACGCCCAGAGCAGCCCATCCACGCTGATGCCCGATTGGACGTGACGATTGGCGGTTACGTAAGGCTCATCATCAAGCGTGATAAAATCAAATTGACGGACCTGCCAGTACACAACCAGCATTAAGACAATCAAAGCCAGCGCGATGATCAGTTCCCGCTGTTTTATTTTGAGACTTGTGGGTTTAAACATATCGGCCTATGAACTTTTTGTATCATAGGTTAATGCGGGATTCAGCTATTTTCTGACCATGGCCGCCCATATTGCTTTTTCATATTTAATGGTTATTATAATTTACAATGAGCAAGAAAACTTGTCCTACAACACCGGCCATGGTTGTTTTCAGAAGGAAAATGTTGATTTTACATTGCTTTCTTACCCTTATGGGAACAGAGGCGGAACCAAAACCGCGGTTGGCAAATTGAAGGTTGATGAACGCTGCATGATTAAAACACTGGTAATGGAGGATGAAGCGCGAAAGCCGCTGATGGCTCTGATGCATGGCGACAAAGAAGGTTCGACAAAATCACTGGCCAGAGCAATTGGGATGAAGTTCCTTGCGCCCTGCAAACCGGATAGGGCGGGAAAACACACTGGTGTCAGAGCGGAAGGTACTGTCTCTTTCGGCACCAGAAAATTACCTCCGGTTTATATGGCGCCACCATGGCTGATTTGCCGGCGGTGGCCATCAGCGCATGCAGGCGCGACCTTTCCGCATGCATGCCGTCGGAGGAACTCATCCGCCTGCTCAAACCGGTGATGCTTGCTGTAGCCATTTGATTTGCCTTTTTTTGACAAACAGGTTAATATAAAAACGGTTTTGGACGATGACTGACGACATCATTATCCGCTGTCTGAAATGCGGAACAAAAAACAGAATCCCGAATAAAAAAATACAGGGCAGGTTTCTGTGCGGCCGTTGCGGCGCGTCTCTGGATGAATTAATCATCAGTTGCCTCCAATGCGGCACGAAAAACAGAATGCCCGAAAACCGCCTGGACCAGAAACCCCTTTGCGGCAAGTGCCATGAACCGCTGATTCTTCCGCAAAAAGCGGTCAAGCCTTTGGATGTGACCGATCAGACTTTTGCCCGTGAAGTTTTGACATCCGACACTTCCGTATTGGTGGATTGTTGGGCGCCCTGGTGCGGTCCGTGCAGGATGCTTGCACCGATCATCGACGAATTGGCCATGGATTACGCCAATGGCGTTAAGGTGGTCAAACTCAACGTTGACGAAAATCCCCTGACCGCTTCACAATACGGCATCCGCAGCATCCCCACCATGCTCTTTTTTAAGGAAGGAAAAATCGTTCACCGATTAACCGGTGCCCTGCCCAAAGAAGAAATTGAACAGCACCTGTTATCCATCATCAAGACAAACTGAAGCTTCAACGGCGGATTCATGAAAAAAAAGAAAAACTCCATTGTGTATCAATGTAAGATTTTCGATGTTCGGGAAGAAAACGTCGAGTTTCCCAACGGCCAAAAGGCCAGGCTAAGCTGGATCAATCACCTCCCCACCGTGGCCATTGTCGCCATCAATGATCAACAGGAACTGTTGCTGATCGGACAGTACCGTCCGGCCGTCAAAAAAAATCTGCTGGAAATTCCCGCCGGTTCTCTGGAAAGCCAAGAAGAATCGCCCGCCCTCTGCGCCCAGAGGGAACTGGCCGAAGAAACCGGCTTCCGGGCCAACGCCTTGATCAAGCTGTATGAAGGCTATCTGCTGCCCGGTTATTGCAACGAGTATATGCATTTTTTTCTTGCTCTTGAGCTTGTCCATGCCCCCCTAACGCCTGATGAGGATGAATTTATCGAAACCGTTCCCGTCACATTTGATGAAGCACGACGGCTGATTGACAAGGGGGAGATCATCGACGCGAAAACGGTCCTGGGCATTTATCTGGCCGAAAAGCTGCTTAAGACCCATCCCGCATGATGAACAAATGGCCAAGAAGATTCTTGCCACAAAAACGAAGTTTTGTTAGACTGCTTTCCAATCCGACATCCGTTAAAAAACAAAGGGAGAGATCAGATGATTTACAACGAAGAATTCGAAACCATGCCCCGAAATGTCATTAAGGCCCTGCAGCTCAAGCGACTGCAACAGGTTCTGGAGCGGGTTTATCACACCATAGGCTTTTACAAAAAGTCTTTCGACGCGGCGAAAGTCAAGCCGGATGACATTCAATCCCTCGATGATATGAAAAAACTTCCGTTTACCACCCGGGAAGACCTGGGCGGCAATTATCCCTTTGGTTTATTTGCGGTCCCCATGAGCAGCGTGGTTCGGCTGCACGCCTCTTCCGGCACCAGCGGACGGTCGGCGGTTTTCGGCTACACCAAAAAAGACATTGAAATATGGTCGGATCTCATCGCGCGCTCCCTGGTGGCCGCCGGTATCACCAAAAACGACATCATCCATAACGCGTTCGGTTACGGTTTGTTCACCGGAGGTCTCGGCCTGCACTACGGCGCGGAAAAAATCGGCGCCAGCGTCATTCCCATGTCCGGCGGCAATACCAAAAGACAGATTATGATTTTGCAGGATTTCGGACCGACCGTGCTGTGCTGCACCCCGTCGTTTGCCCTGTATCTTGCGGAAGAAGGCAAACAACTGGGGGTGGATATGAAGTCGCTGAAATTGCGCGTCGGCATTTTCGGCGCGGAACCCTGGAGTGAGGCGACACGCCGTGACATCGAAAACGTTTTGGGCATTACCGCGCTGGATCTGTTTGGCCTTTCGGAAGTCCTTGGCCCGGGACTTGCCATGGAATGTCTGGAAGGTCGTCACGGCATGCACATTTTTGAAGATCACTTCATTGTGGAAACCATCAACCCGAAAACCGGCGAAGTTTTGCCGGAAGGCGAGGAGGGGGAACTGGTCTTTACCTCTCTCACCAAGGAAGCCAATCCCCTGATCCGCTATCGCACCGGAGACATCTCGCGCTTGATCACGGAACCTTGCCGCTGCGGACGCACGCATGTGAAAATGGAACGGGTACTCAAACGCAGTGATGACATGCTGATTATCCGCGGCGTCAATGTTTTCCCGTCGCAAATCGAGGCTATTTTGGTTGACATTGAGGGGCTGGAGCCGAATTATCAGGTCATCATTGACAGAGTGGGCGCGCTGGACACGCTGGATCTGCAGGTGGAGGTCAACGAAAAGATTTTCAGCGACTCCGGCAGCATCAAACAATTGCAGCAGATTGAGCAGAGAATCATCAAGGACATGAGCGAGTACCTCGGGGTTGCCGCGCGCGTGAAACTGGTTCAGCCCAACACGCTGAAAAAAACCGACACCAAAATCATTGACAAACGCCGCATTTAAATGGATGTTTGTCCGTCCCGCGCAAGCGGTAATCCAATATCGAATTTATAGCGTTTAATATATAGCTTTTTCCATTACAAGACCGTTAACATAAAGGGGGTTGCCATGAAGGTCGAACAGATATCCGTTTTTCTGGAAAACAAACCCGGCACGCTGGAGCACGCGACGCGCGTTCTGAAAGAAGCCAACATCAATATCCGCACCCTGTCCGTGGCGGAAACGGCGGATTTCGGCATTCTGCGCCTGATTGTCAATGACGTGGACAAAGCCAATCAGGTGCTCAAGGACGCTGGTTTCCGCGTCAGCAAAACGCCGGTGGTCGCCGTGGAGGTGCCCGACAAACCGGGCGGGCTGCACAGCATCATGGAAGTTGTCTCCAAAGAAGGTATCAACGTGGAATATCTATACGCCTTCGTGGAAAAAAGCGGTGAAAACGCCGTCATTATCTTCCGCTTCGACAACCCGGAAAAAGCCATCGAGGTTCTGCAGAAAAATTCATTCGCGGTCATACCCGGCTCGAAACTCTATGCATTCTAGCAAAAAGGTTCGATTTTATCTTCAGGGATGGTCGCGATTCCCGCACGTGTGTTTTGTGTAATGAACTATTTAACTTATCAATTATTTTAGTAGAAAAGGAGAATATCTATGCCGGATTTCGGATCGCCTTTTTCAGGATTGGCAAGCGACAGAATGCTGACCAAGGAGGAGCTCATCCGCGCAATCCGTTTCATGGTCGCCGCGGAGTATGAAGCTGTTCAGATGTACATGCAATTGGCGGAATCAACGGACAATGAACTGGCTGTCGAGGTTCTGAAGGATATCGCCAATGAAGAACGGGTTCACGCCGGAGAATTTTTGAGACTTCTGCACGAACTGGCGCCCGATGAAGAAAAATTCTACAAAGACGGCGCCAAAGAGGTCGAAGAGGAAATCAAAAAACTCCGCAGGAAAAACCGTTGACGAAGCGTCTTGAAGACGCGGAACTTTTACGCGGCTCCTGAAAGCTCATCATTTCAATGGTCATGTATCGTCTGGTTCTGTTGATAGCTGTGTTGATTGGGTTTCTCTGGTCGGGCATCGAGCCGCACGATACCCGTTTGACCTGGATTTTGGAAACCGTGCCGGTGATGATTGCCCTGCCTCTTTTGCTCATGACGTATAAAAAGTTTCCGTTGACGGATTTAACCTATACGCTGATCGCCGTTCATGCCATGATTCTGATGCTGGGCGGGCATTATTCCTATGCCAAAGTGCCGCTGGGCTTCTGGATGGAAGACTGGTTCGGCTGGACGCGCAACAACTACGACAAAATCGGCCATTTCATGCAGGGCTTCGGCCCCGCCATTTACACGCGGGAACTTCTGGCCAGAACCTCACCGTGGAAGAGCGGCCGGTGGCTTGGCGTTCTCTCCGTTGCCGTGGCGCTGGCTTTTTCGGCTTTATATGAAATCATTGAATGGCTGGCCTCGCTGACCAATCCGACCGACACGGAAGCTTTTCTGGGAACGCAAGGGTATGTCTTGGATACGCAAACCGATATGTTCTGGTGCTTGATCGGAGCCGTGGCCGCCATCCTTGTGTTGTCCCGATTGCATGACAAATATCTGGCGTCTCTGGCACCCCGGCGCTCATAAGCGACTTCAAGTGCGTTCCTTCTGCCAGGGTTTGGTTTTCCAGCGCTGATGGAACCAAAACCACTGTTCGGGATATTCGCGGATAATGTCTTCAATGACTTTTGTGAAACGCTGGGTGTTGACCACCAGGTCCTTTTCATCATCACCGGTCACAACAGCTTCCATGGGCGGTTTCAGAATCACTTTGTATCGCCCGGACTTCTGTCGCGCGGGGAAAATCGCCAGTACCGGCGCGCCCGAGCGCATGGCCATGACAGCCAGCCCAACGCTGGTACAGGCCGGGCGGCCGAAAAACTCGACAAATACCCCTTCCTGCACGGAGACATTCTGATCGCTTAAAATGCCGATGATTTCGTTGCGCTTCAAAAGTTCCATGATTCGTTTTCCGGAACCGCCTTTGGGAATCAGCACATTGCCCCTGAGCGTGCGCACATATTCCACCATATTATCGACAATCCTGTTGTCCAGAGGCCGGTAAACAATATATATGGGCTTGGCGTAAATGGGAATGCCCATGGGCAAAAGCTCCCAGTTGCCGAAATGCGCCACAATGGAAAGGACGCCTTTGCCTTTGGCAATCGCCTCATGATAGTGCTCCAGGCCTTCCACATCGCCCCATTGATGCACATTGTCCTTGGTCAGATAGGGAATGTCGAAAAATTCCGCCGCGACAATCGCGAAATGACGGTACACCGCCCTGGAGAGCTTGGTGATTTCTTCGATGGTCTTTTCCGGAAAGGCGCGTTGGAGATTATGCCAGGCGATCAGACGGGTCCGGACATCCAGAAGATAAAACAGACAAAAGACACTGATAAACAGCGCCTTGCGTATAAATCTGGGAATGAGCCGAAAAACGATCAGCAGTACGGTGGTGGTTTTCGTTTTCTTCACGGGCATCGTTCACAACTCTGATCGTTCAGGCCTCACAAGGTCTTGCCGCATTCTTTGCATTTCCCGTCCGGACCAATCACGCCGATGCAGGATTCATCCGGGCACAACACCCGATTGTCCCAATCCTCATCCGTCACGCCGTCATCCCCCGCCTGTTGCCCGGAAGGCGCGGTATTCAAAGCGGTGTGTTGTTTACCCTCGGGCAACACGCCCTGATATGGCTTCCCGCATTCCCTGCACCGGCCGTCCGGCCCTATGGTCCCGATGCACGCTTCGTCAGAACACAGGACTCGCTTGTCCCAATCCCCATTTTCATCAAAAAGGATTTCTGTCATGAACGACTCCCGGATTTGTCTTCAATGTCTCTTACAATAGCTCCGCCCGGATGTCCACAAGACTGTTTTTAGCGTTCCGGTCATCCCTTGATGCAGGCGAGGGATTTGAGCCTGGCCACTTTCCGGGCAATGCCCGAATCATGCATCACCTGCACGACATCCTGCAGATTTTTGTACGCCTCCGGCATTTCCTCGCTGAGAGTCCCCTTGGAACCGGCCATGACCAAAACGCCCCGCTCTGAAAGCTCCCGTGCGATCGAGCGGCCTTTGCCCGCCTTGATGGCCTGCGAACGACTCATCACCCGACCTGCGCCGTGACAGGCGCTGCCGAACGTTTCTTCCATGGCTTTGGGCTGACCGGCCAGCACATATGAGCCGGTTCCCATGTCGCCGGGAATCAGCACCGGCTGGCCGACCATCCGATAACGCTCCGGAACGGCAGGATGCCCGGCCGGAAAGGCCCGCGTCGCCCCCTTGCGGTGGACGCAAAGCTTTCTGATTTGTCCGCCTAGATGGAATTCTTCTATCTTGGCGATGTTGTGGCAGACATCGTAAACCAGGCGCATGTTTACTTCGCGCGGCGACATCCGCAGCGTTTTTTCAAAAACTTCCCGTGTGCGGTGCATCAGAATCTGCCGGTTCGCCCAGGCGTAATTGGCGCCGCAGGCCATGGCCGCCAGATAACTTTTCCCGCGCGGCGAGTCCAGATAGGCGCACGCCAGCTGTCTGTCCGGCAACGCAATCTTTGTCTCGTGCATGTGCTTGACCATCAAGGCCAGGTAATCATCGCAAATCTGATACCCGAGACCGCGCGAGCCGGTGTGAATCATCACGGCAATCTGACCCTTCCATAACCCGAAGACACGGGCCGTTTCCTCATCGAATATCTCCTCGACAACCTCAATTTCCAGAAAATGATTGCCGGACCCCAGCGTCCCCAGCTGGTCCTTCCGCGTTCCAGCGCCCGCGCCGAGACCTGTTCCGGATCGGCGCCTGCAATGACGCCCCCGTCTTCCGTGGTTTCCAGATCATCCTGCAGGCCGAAGCCGTTTTTAACCGCCCAGGCCGCGCCTTCCTCAAGCACCTTTTTCTGATCCCTGGCCGACAATTTTATCGAACCCCTCGAACCGACGCCGGAAGGAATGTAATGATACAGCGCGTTGGTCAGTTCGCCCAAGCGCTCCTGGATGTCGGACAAAGACAGGTTCGTCGTCATCAGACGGCAGCCGCAGTTGATGTCGTAGCCCACGCCGCCGGGCGAAATAATGCCGCCATCCAGATCGAATGCCGCCACGCCGCCGATGGGAAAGCCGTAGCCCCAGTGAACATCCGGCATCGCCAGGGAAAATTTCACGATGCCCGGCAGAGACGCGACATTGGCCACCTGTCTGGCGCTTTCATCGCCTTTCAAAAGCTGATGAATTTTCTCATTGGCATAGATGATCCCCGGCACCCGCATCGCGCCTGTCTGCGGCAGAAGCCAGCGGTTGTCATCCAGTTTTTC
>DAOSZO010000023.1:0-23111 GCA_035382085.1 Smithella sp. | reverse complement strand
GCACCCGCATCGCGCCTGTCTGCGGCAGAAGCCAGCGGTTGTCATCCAGTTTTTCTAAAACAATTCCAGACATAACAAAGTCCCTTCAAATGAAATCACGCATCTTCACCGCCCCTGGTGGGCGGGAATTGAGGGGAGGGGATTATCCTGCTTCTTCCCTTGGGAAACAAACGGTATGGCGCATTCGGGGAATGCGCCGCTACGGATTGTTCGGGGAACAATCCCTACATCATTGCATCTTATATAGTTGCTCCAAGACATGTCGTCACACATCAAAAATGATTCTCGCCCTCCAGCCTTTTTTTATTTTCTCCACGATCAGGCCGGAATAGGTCACGGCCTTGATTTCTATTTTAATCAAATGCTTTCCGCTGTCAAATAATTCTCCCGCCAGGGACGCCTCCAGGACCTGACTGGAAAGCCTCGTAATGTCGCAGCGGCCTGTGATGAATTTCTCGCCGTTGAACAGATAAAGCAATTCCCGCAAAAAATTTACCAGTAACTCGGCGACATCCGTTCCTTCAACGGTGATGCTTCTACGATGCCCCTGTGCATTCTCCGTGCCACGGCCGGCCCTGTTTTCAATCATCACGTCAAACAAAGCGTCAGAGGCGTTTACAAACAGCGCTTTTCTGGTCCGGCCAGTTACCTCAATCCCGATATCCGCCGTATGGTCAAAAAATTTGTAGTTGGACATGCAGAGAGTATAACCCAATTATACAGGATGAACAAGCACGCCGTCATGGCCGGTCTTCCTGTTCATCCATGATAAAAGGTATTCCACCCATCATGATGGACGCCGGATAAACTCAATCCGATATTCTGAACGTCATGGAAGCTTCAGGACTCAAAATACAAGCCCGATCCGAATAAGGAAACAGGATATGTCTTGGTGACATCGACAGGTTTCAATTGTTTTGGTTTTGGTCAAGCAAGCGCAGCACACGGACTCCCTTATGACCTATTTCATAGGCAAAGTCACTGCGAGTCGGATCGCCGCCGGTGGCATCTTCGATGGTGAAATATTCTATGGACACTTTCTTCCCGCGAAAGGCGAAGGCGCTGATATAGTCGGTCTGTTTTCCTTCAACATCAAATACTTTTGAGTCTGATCTTACGAAAAAAATTTCTTTGACGCCGCTTTCGTCGGTGACTTCAAGCTTGATGTTTATGTTGGAAAAGCCGATCCCCTTGGCAAAATTACCGCCGGTGATCGTGCCGCGGTAGGTATTGGCCGTTTCTGGCGGCCTCGGCGCATTTGACGCCGCAGGTATGGACGTCACCGCCGCGGTTTGATTTGCGATGATTTTTCCGCGAGGCAGGGTCTTGATATAATACTTGCCCTCGTCATCCGAAATCCTATCCAGCCTGATGTTCAGGGTTGTGAATCCCATGTAAGGTTCCTGCTTCAAAAAGATAACGTCGCCAGCCTTTGCCGATATATCCAGCTCGGCCCAGTTATCCGCTTTGGTGAATATTTTGTGCTCTCCGGGGGTGACACTAAAATATGTATATTGCTGGCCGAAGGTGGCGCCGACTTCCGATGGCGAATCATGGTTATCCAGATACACCGGGTACATATTCCCATGCTTTGAAGCATACTTGACGAAGGTTGACGGATTGACAACATAAACAAGGGCCTTGCCCTCCTCCGGAAGTTTAGGCAATTGAAAGCCGGCTGTTTGAGCTCTCATTTCATCTAAGCGAGGCGGCACACTGGCGCATCCCCAAAGGGACAGGCAAACAAACACAGCCATATATAATCTCGCGACGTTATTTTGTGCCATGGATGCCTTCCCCGTGCTGGCCCGCGGAACGCTTGATCAATCTTCCGCTGTGCCGTTGTCTTCGGTTGCGCCGTCGATTTCATCGTCGCCGCCTTCGTCATCCTTGCCCTCGGAATCGGATGTCGTGCGGGCGACGCCGACAAGTTTTTCTTCGGGTTCCAGTTCAATCAATCGAACACCCTGGGTATTGCGGTGAATGACCGGAATTTCCTGAACCTTGATCCTGATGACCTTGCCGGTATTGCTGATGAGCATGACGTGATCCTCGGTGACCACCTGCAGCACGCCGGAGACGTTGCCGACTCTTTCAACGGTTTTCAGATTAATCGTGCCCTTGCCGCCGCGCGACTGGACACGGTATTCATCAATCGACGTGCATTTGCCGTATCCGTTTTCGGACACCGTGAGCATGTAGGTGTTCTGCCCCGGAATCTCCACGTCAATGACCTCATCGCCTTCCTCCAGATGGATGCCGCGAACGCCGCGTGCCGCGCGTCCCATGTCGCGCACCTCGTCTTCTTTGAAACGGATGGCCATGCCCTGCTTGGTCGCGAGGAAAATATCCTGGTCCCCCTTGGTCAGCTGGACATCCACCAGTTCGTCCCCTTCGTCAATGGAAATGGCGATGATGCCGCCCGAACGCGGATTGGAATACGCCGTGAGTTCGGTCTTCTTGATAACGCCCTTTTTCGTCACCATCACGACATATTTGTCATTGACAAACTCGCGCACCGGCAGGGTCGCCTTGACTTTTTCGCCCGGCGCCAGGTTGATCAGGTTGACAATGGCCTTGCCCTTGGCGGCGCGCCCGGCCTGCGGAATCTGATAGACTTTCAACCAGTGCACCTTGCCCGCGTTGGTGAAGACCAGCAGGTAGTTGTGCGTGGACGCGATGAAGATTTTTTCCACAAAATCCTCTTCCTTGGTGCCCATGCCGACCTTGCCGCGTCCGCCGCGATGCTGGCTCTTGTAGAGACTCACGGCGTTGCGCTTGATGTATCCGGCATGAGAAATCGTGACCACCATGTCTTCCTCGACAATCATGTCCTCGATGTCAATGTCTTCGGAACTGGCCACGATTTCCGTGCGGCGGTCGTCTCCGAATCGTTCCTTGATGTCATTGAGCTCGTCAATAATCACCTGCAGAACCTTTTGCGGATCATCCAGGATCGCCTGAAGGTGCTTGATGAGCTTGGTCACCTCCGCGTATTCCTCGTCAATTTTGGCGCGCTCCAGGCCGGTCAGGCGCTGCAGGCGCATATCCAGAATCGCTTTGGCCTGAATTTCCGACAGTTTGAACTTCGCGCACAATTGCGCTGCTGCGTCTGCGGGGGTTTTGGACGCCTTGATGACTTTGATAATCGCGTCGATATTGTTGAGCGCAATAATCAAGCCCTCCAAAATATGCGCCCGTTCCTTCGCGCGGGCCAGGTCGAACCGGATGCGGCGCACCACGACTTCCTGGCGGAAGCTGATGAATTTTTCCAGCATTTCCTTGAGATTGAACACCTGCGGACGACCGTCGGAAATCGCCAGCATGATAATGCCGAACGTGCTTTCCATCTGGGTGTACTTGTAGAGCTGATTGAGAATGATGGCCGAATTCTCATCGCGTTTCAAGTCAATCACGATGCGAATGCCTTCGCGGTCGGACTCGTCGCGCAAATCGGCAATGCCGGCAATTTTCTTGTCGCGCACCAGCTCCGATATCTTTTCAATCAGCGCCGCCTTGTTGACGAGATAGGGAATTTCCGTGATGACGATGGTTTCCTTGTCGTTGCGGGCGTTCTTCTCGATCAGCGCCCGCGCGCGCATTCGGATGATGCCGCGGCCGGTTTTGTAGGCTTCCACAACACCCTCCCGGCCATTAATAAAACCGGCGGTGGGAAAATCGGGGCCCGGAATCAGACGGATCAGCTGTTCGATGGTAATGTCGGGATTTTTGATGCAGGCAATGATGCCGTTGATCACTTCTTTGAGATTATGCGGCGGAATATTCGTGGCCATGCCGACCGCAATACCGGAAGAACCATTGAGCAACAGCAGGGGAATTTTGGTGGCCAGCAGGGAAGGCTCCAGCAGCGATTCATCATAGTTGGGAATGTAATCCACCGTTTCCTTTTCCAGATCGGCCAACACCTCTTCCGCGATGCGTGAAAGCCGGACCTCCGTGTACCGCATGGCCGCGGGCGGGTCGCCGTCGATGGATCCGAAGTTGCCCTGTCCGTCCACGAGCGGGTAGCGCATGGAAAAATCCTGCGCCATTCTCACCAGCGTATCATAGACCGCCACGTCGCCGTGCGGATGGTATTTGCCGATGATGTCGCCGACGATGCGGGCGGATTTTTTATACGGCTTGTTGTAGCGGTTGCCCATTTCGTACATGGAATAGAGAATCCGGCGGTGCACCGGCTTGAGGCCATCGCGCACGTCGGGAATCGCCCGCCCGATGATGACGCTCATGGCGTAATCCATGTAAGATTTTTTCATTTCATCTTCTATATTCACCAGAATCTGCTTGTGGTGGATATCTCGTTCCATGTCCTTCATCCTCTCTTCATACCAAAAACCGGCGGCTTATCCGGTCGGTGCAAAATCGTTCGGTTTAAATATCCAGGTTATTGACATCCAAGGCGTGCCGGTAGATAAAATCGCGTCGCGGTTCGACCTGATCGCCCATCAGCGTCGTAAAGATTTCATCGGCCTGCACCGCGTCGTCCACGGTCACCTGCAGCAACGTTCGCTTGTCCGGATTCATTGTGGTTTCCCACAGCTGTTCCGGATTCATTTCGCCCAAGCCTTTGTACCGCTGAACGGTGATGCCTTTTTTGCCCAGGTTGATGATGTGTTCGACGAGCGCCTTGGCGCTTTCCAGAATCACCGGCGCGCCGGACTCTTCACCGATATCTTTGTAAGGCGCTTCTCCCATGATGGAAACCTGCTCCAGCAAGACCCGGATATCGGAAAATTGCGGTGTGCGGAACACCTCTCGACTGATGCACGAGGCGACGGTCTGACCGTTCTTTTTCAGATTGAACACGACCTTTAATCCCCCGTGATCCTGATCCGGCTCTATGATAAAATCGTCAAAACTCTCCCCCAGCGCGACGCCGGTTCTTTTCGCGATGGCCGTCAGGGATTTCTCGGTCTTGAAGCTTTCGTCCGTTAAAGTCGGATCGCCGGCCAGGATGCGAATCAAGGTCCGGTCGCGGTTTTCCTTCTCAAAGCGGTCCAACAGTTCTTCGATCCGCATGACTTTTTTGATTAAGGCCAGCAATTTATTGCCGCTGACCGGAAACGGCGAGCCGTCATCCATCATGAGCTTGACTTTCTGCACGCCGTTTTCGAGAATGTAATTTTTCATCTGCTCTTCATTGTGAATGTAAAATTCCTGCTTCTTCTCGACCACCTTGAAAAGCGGCGGCTGGGCTATGTAGAGATGACCTCTTTCCACCAGCTCGCGCATCTGCCGGAAGAAAAAAGTCAACAGCAGGGTGCGGATGTGAGAGCCGTCCACATCGGCATCCGTCATGATGATGACCTTGTGATAACGTAATTTGCTGATATCGTAATCATCGGCGCCAATGCCCGCACCCAGCGCCGTGACAATCAGCTTGATTTCCTCGTTCTGCAGCATTTTGTCAAAACGGGCTTTTTCGACATTGAGCACTTTGCCCCGCAAGGGCAGGATCGCCTGATTCTTCCGGTCCCTTCCCTGCTTGGCCGAGCCGCCGGCGGAATCGCCCTCGACCAAAAACAGTTCGCTCAGCGCCGGATCTTTTTCCTGACAATCGGCCAGCTTGCCGGGCAGGGCTCCCACTTCCAGAGCGCTTTTGCGGCGGGTGAGCTCCCGGGCCCGCCGGGCCGCTTCCCGGGCCCGCGCCGCTTCCATGCATTTATTGAGAATCTGTTTGGCAACCGAAGGATTCTCTTCCAGATAACTGCCTATTTTATCGTAAACGATTCCTTCCACCAGCCCGCGCACTTCCGAGTTGCCCAGTTTGGTTTTGGTCTGTCCCTCAAACTGCGGATTTTTAACCTTGACGCTGATGACACAGGCCAGACCTTCCCTCAAATCTTCGCCGCGCAGGGCATCCTTGGCGTCCTTGATGATTTTATTGTTCAGCGCGTAGTTATTGAACACCCGCGTCAGCGCGGACCGGAATCCCACCAGATGGGTGCCGCCTTCGGTGGTGTTAATGCTATTGGCAAAGGAAAAAATGTTTTCCAGGTAGGTTTCATTATACTGAAGCGCCACTTCTACAAAACAGTCTTCGCGTTCGCCGGAAACATAAATCGGGTCCTTGTGCAACACGCGCTTGTTGCGATTGATATATTCCACAAAGGACACAATGCCGCCCTTGTAATAAAATTCATTCTGTTTGCCGGTGCGTTCGTCAATGAGATTAATTTTTACACCGGAATTCAGAAACGCCAACTCACGAAGACGGTTGGCAATGACATCGTAACTAAATTCCGTTTCCTCAAAAATTTCATCGTCGGGCAGGAAGGTGACTTTCGTGCCGCGGCCCCGTGTTTTCCCCACCATTTCCAGCGGTCCGTCAGGAACGCCCCTTTGATAGGTTTGGATATAGACGTTTCCATCCCGTCGGACTTCCAACTCGCAGGTTTTTGACAAGGCATTGACGACGGAAACACCGACGCCATGCAATCCTCCGGATATTTTATAGGAATCGTTGGAAAATTTCCCGCCGGCGTGCAGCTTTGTCATGACCACTTCCGCCGCTGATACCCCTTCCGTCTTGTGACGGTCCACCGGAATTCCACGGCCGTTGTCATCCACGACAATGCTGTTATCCACTCTGATTTTTACCGTAATCGTATCACAATACCCAGCCGCCGCCTCATCAATGCTATTATCGACGACTTCATAAACCAGATGGTGCAACCCTTCTTTACCGGTTGACCCAATATACATCGCCGGCCGTTTCCGGACGGCTTCCAGACCCTCTAAAACCTTAATACTATCCGCGTCATATTTATGTCCCATAATTGCTCTGCAACATCCTCTCCAGTCTTATATTTTCAACGGCATGATTATGCATAAATAACTATCGTCATCCATTTGTTTGATGACGGACGGCTTCAGACCCAATCCCACGTCAAACAGGACCTGATCTTTTTCTACCACCGCTATGGCATCAATCAAATAATTCACATTAAAACCGCAATCCACCACATCCCCACTGTAATCAATATCCATTTCTTCCGTCGCTTCACCCACATCCAGATTGGTCGAGTTCAGCGTCAGCTTCCCCTTGGAAAAAGAAAGAATCACCCCACCATATCGTTCCGAGGACACAACACTCATTCTTCGCAATGCGTGCAAAAAAGTCCCCTTTTCCAAAACAACGCTGATGCCTTTCTCTGTGGGAAGAACCTTCTTGTAATCCGGATAATCGGCATCCACCAGCCCCACTTTCAAAATGGTGTTTTCCGTCCTGATAATAAATAAATTTTTATGAATTCCGATTTTTACATCTTCATTTTCATCAATCAGTTTTTTAATCTCCATCAGCCCCTTGCGCGGAATAATGATTCCCTTGCTGATTTTCACCGAAGACTCCAGCGGCGCGCTCTTAGCGAGAGACAACCTATGGCCGTCAGTCGCGACCATTCTCAAAACATTATTGGATCCTTCAATGGTCGTCTCTAAAAGAACTCCATTGAGATTTTTCCTTGTTTCGTCCGTCGCCATGGCAAAAGCTGTTTTATTAATTAAATCCTTAATCACACTGCCCTTGACTTTAAAGAGGTGTACGTCTTCTTCTTGGGACACCAGCGGAAAATCTTCAGAAGGTAGACCGGACATTTTATAAAACGCGCGCTGAGAGGATATTTTGACTGTATTGTTTTTTTCATTTACATTGACCACTTCCCCTTGAATTTCCCTTACCATTTCATAAATTTTCTTTGCTGAAACGGTAATTTCTCCCTTCTCCGCCACATCGGCTTCATAGTCTGAAATCAAGCTGATCTCACGATCGGTAGCGATAATTTTAATTTTTCCCTCTTCCGCTTTCAGCAAGATATTATTTAAAATCGGTATAGTCGTTTTCTTTTCAACAATCCCCAAAGTTTTCTGAACACCATCTAAAAAGATTTCCCGATTGATTTTAAATTCCATATATCCTCCTTAAATTTATTAAATCAGAATTAGTAGTAACACTTGTTGATATGTGGATAAATCCTAATCCAGAAATAAAAATCATTATTTGAACAATAAACCTTCTGTGGATGAGGATCACACTCATAGTTCATTATTTGTGAATTAAACTCTCCTCGATTTCTTTGACTAATTTTTTTAGTTTATCATCTGTTTTGATGGTATTGGCTATTTTATTATTCGCGTAAATGACCGTTGAGTGATCCCGACCGCCGATTTTTTGTCCGATATCCGGAAACGAATAATTGGTGTGCTTGCGGGAGAGATACATTGCGATCTGTCGAGCCAAAACAAGATTTTTATTCTTATTATGAGATTTGATATCGGAAACTTTAATATTTAATTTTCCGGCAATGACTTTCATGATATCTTCAATGCTCAGATCGTCATTTTTTCTTTGTTTTACAATACTACTTAAAACTTCCTTGACGACATCCAAATCTATTTCTTTTCCGGTCAGTGAAGCATAGGCTCCAATGCGGACCAAAAACCCTTCTAATTCCCGGATATTGGATTCGACATGGGAAGCGATATAATGAATGACATTGGCCGGCAAATCTATTTTATTTTCCTGAATCTTTTTTTCAATAATGGCGATCTTGGTTTCGATGTCCGGCGGTTGAATGTCGGCGATCAATCCCCATTCAAAACGAGAGCGCAAACGGCTTTCCAGATTGGGAATATCTTTTGGAAATTTATCACTGGTAACAACAATCTGTTTTCCAGAATCGTGCAGGGTGTTGAATGTGTGGAAAAATTCTTCTTGAGTTCGGTCCTTTCCCGCTAAAAAATGGATGTCGTCAATCAATAAACAACTGATATTTCTATATTTTTCTCTGAATTTCGGCATCCTATCGTAACGGATGGAATTAATCATTTCGTTCATAAATTCTTCAGCGGAGACATACATGATATTCATGGCAGGATGAATATCGTTGGCCATCAATCCGATGGCGTTAAGCAGGTGTGTTTTTCCCAAACCGGAACCGCCGTAAATGAACAGCGGATTATATTGTTTGGCCGGTTGTTTGGCCACCGCAATGGAAGCGGCGTGGGCAAATTGATTGCATGAACCAACAACAAACCTCTCGAAGCTGTAATTCGTATTGAGCAACGTATTGTTTATATTTTGTTTTTTGGGAGCGGCTGAATAGTGGGCAGTGGGAGGAGTATTTTCCGTTTTCTTGGGCGAGGACTCCTGGTGTTTTACAAGGACAAAATCGACATTCACCTCCAGTCCGGAAGCTTCCCGAAGAGATTGTTTTATGACTGAAGAATAGTTTTCCATCAGCCAGTCTTTAAAGAAGCGATTGGGGACGGCCAACTGGACGCACTTATCCTCCATTGCAATGATTTTGACCGGTTTGATCCATGTGTCAAAATTTTGTTTCGTTACCTTTTCCTGAATTATTTTAGTGGTTTTTTCCCAAAAAGCATCCATTGTCATAAACCTTTATCAACAAATTTATCAACACCTGTTTATAAATTAAAACATACAAAGTTTACGGAATATCATCAAGAATCATCCCGGATAAGCGGTTGAGTTCATCCAGTGAAGTATAGCGTATCTCAATGATGCCCCTGCTCGAGGAACCATTGATGACGACCTTGGCCATCAGTTTGGTCGCTAAAGACCTTTCCAGGTCGCCCAAAAAACGATCTTTCTTTGCCGGTGTTTTCACCGCTGACGAGGTCTTTTTCGCTTTTTTTAATAGATGTTCAGTTTCTCTGACATTTAAGTTCTTTTTTAAAATCAGCTCCAGCAAAGCGAGTTGTTCCTCCAAAGAGACGCACGCCAGGATGCAGCGGGCGTGGCCGGAAGAAATCTTTTTTTCCACCAGGGCTGCTTTGGCTTTATCGGGCAATTTCAGGAGACGAACGGTATTGGCGATGGTGGAGCGATCCTTGCCCACACGCAAAGAGATATCTTCCTGGGAAAGTTGGAATGTCTCCATCAGCGTGGTATAGGCGTGGGCTTCTTCGAGCGGATTTAATTCTTCCCGTTGGATATTTTCAATCAGAGAAAGTTCCGCTGCTTGCATCTCCGTCGCGTCGCGAATCACGACCGGCACTTCTCTGAGTCCAGCCGCCTGCGCCGCGCGCCATCGCCGTTCGCCCGCGATGATTTCATAACCTTTTTCCAGTTTGCGCACGACAATGGGCTGAATAATCCCGTTGTGTTTAATCGATGCGATCAGTTGTTTTTGTTGTTCGTCGTTGAAGTTTTTCCGGGGCTGATAACGGTTCGGCCGCAGTTCTTCAATGCCACACGAAACAATTTTTTTCTTGTCGGTATCATTGAGCAAATCGGGGAAAATGGCGCCAAGCCCCTTCCCGAGCACGTTTTTTTGTGCCATTTACATTACCCCCTGAATGATTTCTTGAGCCAATTCCAAGTACGACTGAGCGCCGCGAGATTTAATGTCGTACAAAATGATGGGCAGTCCATGGCTGGGACACTCGGAGAGCCGCACGTTACGGGGAATCACCGTTTTAAAAACCTTGGAGCCGAAGTGTTGACGCACATCATCCGCCACGCGGTGCGACAGCAGGTTCCGCTGATCAAACATGGTCAGCAAAATGCCGCCCAAATCCAGATGCGGATTCCATTGCGCCCTGACCAGTTTAACCGTGTTGAGCAAGTAACCTAATCCTTCCATCGCGTAATATTCACATTGCAAAGGAACTATCAAATAATTGGAAGCCACCAGCGCATTGAGCGTCATGACTCCCAAGGACGGCGGACAGTCAATCACAATAAAATCATATTGCCCGTCGAGTTCAGAAAGCAGCGTCATGAGCCGTTTTTCTTTATCGTCCAAGCCGATAAATTCCACCTCAATGCCGATCAGATCCTGATTGGCAGGCACGACGTCGAGATGGGGAATCATCGTCCGGGTGATGATCTCCGCGAGCGGTCTCTGGCCGATCATGGCGTGATAAAGGTTTGCGTTGTGAAAATTTTCACGATTGATGCCAATGCCGCTTGTGGAATTGCCCTGTGAATCGCCGTCAATCAGCAATGTTTTTTTTTCTGCCGCCGCCAGTGACGCAGATAAATTTACCGCCGTGGTGGTTTTTCCGACGCCACCTTTTTGGTTTGCTATACATATAATTTTGTTCATTATTTTATTAAACGCAAAACCAGCAATTCTTTTGCAAGAATTGTGGATAGCACTAGCATAAAAAAGTGGTTTTTAGAAGGTTTTTTTACGGTTTCCCGATAATAATTTTCCGGGGCTTTCCCGAAAAATCAGGTCCTATATCATATTGAAAAAATTGAGTAATTTTCCGATGAGTTTTTGACGCCAGACATTGTTGAATTTCCTCCTCCACGCGGACTCCCTTCAGCGCGATGAGCAGGCCGTTGGAGTCTAGGAAGAAATCGCAAAACCTTTGAAGTTCGGATAGACCAAAAGCCGCCCGGGAGATGAGAATATCAAATCCTTCGGCGAAAGAATTTGTTCGAATCAAATTGTCAATCCGGTCATGCACGACCAGGACATGGTCGAGCTCAAGGAGACGAACCATGTGTTTGAGGAAGGAAGCTTTTTTGCGATTGGCCTCCAGCAAACAAAGCTCCAAACGGGGGTTGGCGATTTTTAACGGCAGGCCGGGAAAACCGGCCCCGCTGCCGACATCCAGCAGTTTGGCGTTGGATTTCTCGATAAACGGCAGGGGCGTCAGCGAATCCAGGAAATGCCGGGCGACAATCTCCCGGGCGGAGTTTTCAGAAATCAGGTTGATTTTTTGATTCCACGCAAGCAGCTCTTGTTTGTATTGGTCAAACTGATTCAGTTGCTTTGCGTCCAAGCGGATATTCATTGTCAACGTTTGTTGTTTGAGCCAACGGATGTCCGGATCCATATTCACTTGCTAACAAAAAATATGATTCGCCGCAAGCGATAGAAAAAACTTGTTTTTTGACAAGGGATTTGGGATAAAAGTTCCATCTTTCAACGCAAAATTTTAGTGTGTAATCTTTCCATTAACCCGACATTCGGGATCAAGGAGGAATGTTCTGTTATGGAAGAAAGAAGAAAAGCGCCAAGATTGGAAGATGAAAACGAGATTACCATTACCGTGCTTTCCGGCGGTCAGCATCCGCCTAAGGAAAAAGTAATTTACAACCGCAGCAAGGACATTTCAGTGTCCGGCGCCAGAATCCAGGCGCATCTTTTCTTACCCGTGGATACCCTCCTGATGATTGAGATGACGCTCAAAACGGTGCATCAAATGATTACGGTGATTGGAAAGGTCAAGTGGATTAAAATTATTTATGAAGATGAATCCTATGAAGCAGGCGTAGAGTTTGTCAACACGCCGGCGGATGCCATCCAGAAACTGGAAGACTACATTTCCTGGAAAATGAAATACAAACAGATCAAGCCGGGATGTTAGGAAAACTGTTTCAAACGAATTTCTGCTAATAGCTGACCAATTTCGTGTGGGGCGGCAAGCCCACCACCGGCAGGTTGATGAATTTAAGGATACACGGTTGAAACTTGTCAAAATAATCTTTACTGCATCGGGGATTGGATGAGGGCAGCTCCAGCGTGATGGTAAAAATGTTGCGTTCATGTCCGGCGTAATTTCCCAGCGATCCGGGGTAGTATCCAAATTTTTTCAAAGGATAATCGGCTTCCCGGGATATTTTCACCATCCATTTTTCAAATGAATCCAAATCAGATGAAGAGCCGTCATAATCCAGAAAATTAAGCGGCGAATGTACCGACAATATTTTTTGCGGCCTGAACCGTTTCATCAGGGCCATCTGAAAAAGGGTTTCCTGTTCCGTTGCCGGTTTGTTTCCGGGAAAGTAGCGTTTGTTTCGGCCCTTGTTTTCCCACTGGCGGATGGCTTTTGCCTGCCAGTCTTTTGTGGGAAAATTGCGGTTGAGATCCACGCCGCCGGCGTTGACTCGGGTCGGGGTGGAAGACAGAAAACCATCGGGGTTGACCAGGGGCGCGATGACGATACATGTGTTTTTAAATAAGTCCGGATTGTCCTGGACGTACTGGGCCAACCGGAGCATCAGATGCACCGCGGGCGGCTCATCCCCATGCACGCCGCCCAAAAACAAGACACAGTTGCTCCCTTGGCCAAAAACAGCAAACATTAAAGGGTGGCCCCGCCGGGAGGTCCGGTAATATTCCCACTTGATCTTGCTTGGTTGAAGATCGTTCCATCCATACTGTTTGGCTTTATCTTCGAGGGCGCTGATGAATGTTTGGAACCGGGCTGATTGCATGTCGTGCGCCAGGGCGAAGGAGGCGGGATGCAAAAGCGACAGGCCGATCAGGAAGAGGCAACACCATCGAAGCGTCCTGTGGATGGCAGGACCCGCAAAAACATCATTTGGAAACTCGGCGCGAAGAATAGACAATGCTTTCCTTCCTTGAAAGTGCTGGGCACTCATACAGCAAATCGGCGGTTAAATCAAATGGGAAAAAATTTTCCGCGACGGATTTTTTTCGGGACTTTTCAGCAGGCCTTCAGCCAAAGAATCAACAGGAGCAGGGCGCCGAGATGGGAGGCGATGATGCCGAATTTGTGCCGGCTGTAAAATTCATTGGCCTTTTGAATGGATTGCAGGCCGCCTAAGAGCCGTCGGAATTTTTCCAACGGCTTGTATTTTGCGTCGTTGTCCGAAGAGAAATCCCCCTGAAAGGCGAACATCGGGTAAACGGCGTAAATCCCTTCTGTCAACGGGCGGAAAATGACATCGGCCACGATGCCTTGCCAGGGCTGATAGGCGATCGTCTCCGCGTAGGGTCTGTTTAACGCGTAGGCGTGCGCGAGGCTTTTATAGCGGACTTTTTGCACGTGCGGATTGGATGTTTTGCGGCTGGAGGATAGAAGAGCCCCAAGCAGAAAAACCTTCCAGTCCGGATGCTCCTTCAGAAATTGAAGGCTTTGGCGGAAAGCGCCTTCATCAAAGCGGTCAAAGACGACATCATCCTCGAACACCAGAATCGTATCGGCGCCCGCTTCCAATCCCTTGCGCAGACAGGTCATGTGCGATTCGTAAATGCCCTGCTCGATGTTGGTGGGGTGCGGCTGAACAAGCACGAACTCCACATGGTTTTCCAGACCCACAGACGAAAAGGCCTGAAGGGCCGAGGCCCTGCGGTCTTTGCGGGATTCCAGGGAAATACAATAAATCCGGTCGAAAAAATCCCAAACGCTGTTGTGATCCTCTGTGTTTTCCATGACCGTTACACTTTCCTTACAACGTGAAAACTATAGGCTGAAAGCCGGATATCTGTCAAGCCGTCGCATGACGCGCCGCGTGAAAGCTGTTGCGCAAACGCTTCGCCTCGTGTATGTCTGAACAAAACATTGACGCAAGCACAAGCCCAGAAACCTTTGTTGACATGCGCAGTATTATCGCCCGGTATCTTGCCGGAAAAAAATCCGTTCAGCATTTCATGGAACAGCCCGCCGATTTGAGTGCCTTCCGTGAGCGTCCCACGCCGCGGCTGATTTTGGGGCTGGCGATCATGGCGCTGAGTTTTTTAATGGGCTGGCCGGCGGTTGCCGCGCTGAGCGTCGTGGCCGTTTGGATGAACCAGCCCCTGATTTTCATCATCGGCGGGCCGCTGACATACGGTCTTTCCTACATCGTTTTTCTTGTCGGCGCCTGGCTGTCGCGTGCACCGCACTACCTGGGCATCCTGGGAAGATACCTCGCCTACCGGATCTTGCAGAAAATTCTTGCCTGAGAGGACATGCGTTGTGAAGGCCAAGACCAAAAATATCAGCATTGTTTTATATAAACCCAAATACGCGGGCAATATCGGCGCCGCCGCCCGCGCCGCGAAAAACATGGGCATCGGCCGGATAGTCGTCATCGGGCCGTATGACTACGATCTCGAGGAAATCAAGCAAAGGGCCACGCACATGGCGGCGGATGTCGTGGAGAAGATTCAATTCGTGGAACCGACCCCGGACGCGCTTAGCCAATTCAGTTATATTGTCGGCACGACCGCGCGCCTGGGAAAATTCCGGGGTCCGTTTCTGACGCCGCGCCAGGCCGCCGAGGCGATTGTCAATCTGTCGCAGAAAAACAAGGTCGCCCTGCTCTTCGGTCCGGAAGACACGGGGCTTGCCAATGAACAGCTTCGGCTTTGTCATGCCGTCGTGACGATTCCGACGGCGAAAGAATTCACCTCCCTGAACCTTGGGCAGGCCGTCATGATTATGTGCTATGAAATCTTTGTGGCTTCCCTGCCCGACGTGCCTGCAGGGGAAGTGGCGCCCAGGCTGGCTCTGTCGTCGGAGTTGGAGGGCATGTATGAGCATATCCGGCAGATGCTGTTGGACATCGGTTTTTTGAATCCCGATAATCCGGAGCACTGGATGCTCTATATTCGGAGATTTTTCTCGCGCTCGGGACTGCTGTCGCGGGAAGTCAAGATTATCCGGGGCATCTGCCGCCAGCTGCAGTGGTACGCAAAGCACAAAAAAACTTGACAAGGCCCGGCCGTTCCCATAGGGATGAGCCGAAGGAATATCACGGGGAATACGGATGTTTTCTAATTAAAAGGGGGTTTTACATGAGAAAGACATTTTCCTTTACCGGAGCGAAAAAAATCATCTTCGGCACCGGTTCGCTGCTGACGCTGGCGAGCCACGTTAAGGAACACGGTGCCCAGAATCCTCTGGTCGTCATAGATAAAAATCTGGCAAAAACCGACTTGCCGGAGAAGATTGCCCATATTCTCATTCCCGCAGGCATCAAGTTCACCGTTTACGACAAGGTCGAGGCGGAGCCGCCCATTGATCTGGCGGACGAGGGAGCGAGAATCGCCGTCAAAAACAAGTGCGACATCGTCATCGGCATCGGCGGCGGCAGCGCCATGGACACCGCCAAGGCCATTGCGGTTCTGGCGACGAACAAAGGCGCGGCGGCGGATTATTTAGGGCTCAACAAAGTGCCCAAACCGGGCCTGCCAAAAATCATGATTCCGACAACTGCCGGAACGGGGTCGGAGGTCACCTTCACCGCGGTGTTCGTGCGCCGGAATCTGAAAAAGAAGGAAGGCATGAACAGCCCTTACCTCTATCCGGAGCTGGCGCTTCTGGATCCGGAATTGACGCTGACGCTTCCGCCGGCACCCACGGCCCATACCGGTCTGGACGCCCTGTGTCATGCCATTGAATCCTACACGTCCGTCAACGCCTCGCCGATGAGCGAGATGTTTTCCCTGGAGGCCATCGCACTAATTGCCGAAAATCTGCGGACCTGCGTGCATGACGGCAAAAACATCGCCGCGCGCGAGAAGATGCTGCTGGGCAGCCTGTATGCCGGCATCGGTTTGGCCAACGCGGGCGTGACGGCGGTCCATTCGCTGTCGTATCCGCTGGGCGGCAAGTACGGCATCGGCCACGGTCTGGCCAACACCATGCTGCTTCCGGCGGTGATGGCGTTCAATCTGCCCGCGGCGCTGGACAAGTTTACGGATATTGCCGAGGCGATGGGCGAGAACGTGGAGGGTCTTGCCGAACGCGAGGCCGCCTATCTCGCGCTGGAGGCGGTCGAGGCGCTGATTGAGGATTGCGGCGTTCATGAAACCCTTGCGCATTTCGGCATAAAGGAAAAAGATTTTGCGGCGCTGGCGGATGTGGCGCAGGGCGTGGCCAGACCGCTGGAGAACAATCCCCGGAAGATCACCAAAGATGATATGATCGCGATTTACGCGCAGGCTTTGTAAGAAAGGAGAAAAAACGATGGCTGGTGCAGAACTCATCGGCAAGGAAGAAATGAAGGAAGTGATGGATGTCCTGGAAACGGGCATCCTGATGCGTTACGGGTTTGACAAGGAAAGGAAGGGCATCTACAAGGTGCGGCAGTTCGAGGAGGAGTTTGCCAAATACTGCGGCACGAAATACGCTCTCGGCGTCACATCCGGTTCGGCGGCGCTCAAAGTCGCGCTCACCGCGCTTGACGTCGGGCCCGGCGATGACGTGCTGGTGCCCGCCTTCACATTTCTGGCAACCTATGAGGCCGTGATGGAAGTGGGCGCGATTCCCGTCATGGTGGATATTGACGACACACTCAATCTCGACCCGCAGGAAATCGAAAAGAAGAAAACGCCCTACACCAAGGCGGTCATTCCCGTGCACATGTGCGGTTCCGCGGCGCACATTGACAAAATTGTGGAGATTGCCCGCAGAAACAATCTGCTGGTTCTGGAAGACAACGCCCAGGGCTGCGGCGCCAGCTTCAAGGGCAAAAAACTGGGAAGCTTCGGTGACATGGGCTGTTTTAGTTTCGACTACGTCAAGACCGTTACCACCGGGGAGGGCGGCATGGTTATCACGAACCATCTTGACCTCTACCACCGGGCGGAGTGGTATCACGACCACGGCCATGACCACAATCCCAACGTCAGCCGCGCCATGGAAGGCAGAACCATTCTGGGTTTCAACTACCGGATGAACGAATTGCAGGGCGCGCTGGGGCTGGCGCAGCTGCGCAAACTGGATTACCTCATCGGCGAACAGAAAAAGAACAAAAAATTCATCATGGACGTCTTGGCCGGCATTCCCGGCGTCGGCTTCCGTGCAAAACCGGACCCCGAAGGCGATTCCGCGACATTTCTGGCATTCAACTGGCCCAGCGAGGAGCAGGCGCAGAAATTCCAGAATCTTCTGGCGGCGGAAGGTGTCGACACTGTCTGCTACAAGAGAAATCTGTGGCACTACGTGCCCAACTGGGAACATTTTCTTGCGAAATCCACGGCCAATTCGAAAAAATATCCGTTTACCAGCCCGGCCTACAAGGGCAAGGTGGAGTATACCCGCGAGAGCATTCCTTACGCGGAAGACATCCTGGGGCGCACGCTGGTTATGGGCATTTCGGTGAAGATGAGCCAGGAGAAACTCGACGATATCCGAAAAGGCATCGAGCGGGCGGCGAAAAAGATGTAAAAAAAAAGCAAGCCGATAGCGGACCTGAAAAGGCGCCGTCAGCTTGCTTTTGGTGTTATAGCACAATTGTTCTGTTCCCAGAGCGTCAATAACCGCCTCTTATTGTTAGCCCATGATTTATTAATATAATCAGGAAAACAGAACTATCGTTGATCAACGCAACGATTGATCTTCTGCTGTTTGGGATTGGAATGAATTCAAGCCTGTAGCGATCGGCAAAATCGACCGTCTGATGATGTATTGGCGTATTATAACCCTCGTTGCGGCAAGGCTATTCCTTCTCCTCTTGCACAGGCTTCTCGGAGGTCGGTTGGTGCATAAATACTTTTCTGAATGATTTGTCGCACAACTCCCACTCGCCTTGTGTGTTTTTTTGAAATGTTGGATAATACACTATTCCGTCCTTCGCCTTGATCCTCAAGATAGGGGGTTTGTCGTTCTTGTTCATATTGTCCGCCTTTCAAAGGATGATATTTTGGTTTGTTAATGCCTTTTCAATAGCCAATATCAGGATTGTTGACATCCAACGTTCCGCTGTTCCCGATGGCCGATTTAAGGTAATTCCAATAAAAAGCAATTCAATTCGTCCTTCTTTTTTCTCTAGAGCCGTCCACGCCTTTATTTTCTCGTTCTTTAAGTCCATCGTAACCGAATTACTTAAATATTGCTAGAACTTTTTAGGAAACTTGAGTGCCCCCACTACGCTTCCTTCTTCAATCAACTTGAAAAAGATTTTGGGGAAAATCTTTTGTCCATTTCTTGTTTTTCTTTCCAGTGGTTTTTTTCGTGTTTTGCTTGCCAGCATAGCTTTGGGAAAAGGCGCATTACTCGCGACGTGGTTGCACGCCGGCTTCAACGTCTTCTGCGGCAACCGGATTGCACCGAAAGATGAAACGGCGATGGGAAATCTGGGGCGTTACGTTATTCAGGCGTCGTTCTCGCAGGAACGCATGCGCTATCTGGAACAGAATGGAACGGTGGTCTACCGGTCGAAGGACGGCAGGTCATCCGGGATATCCTCACCCATCTGGGGCTCTGGCTCGTCCGGTCAAGGCCGCCGCCAAAAATCCATGCCGCCACATTATCCGAATCCAAAACCTTTGATTCCTACGCGCATCCACCACATTCACAAGCCGATGCCTACGCCGATCCCGAATACTCTTGGATGATTACATTTACCCTGAAGGGCACACGCAGTCATAACGTTTTGTGATTTTTTCAATAATCATTTAAGGCGCGCCGCAGAGGTATGTCTGAATTCCGGGTGAAATATCTGTTTTGCAGGTGACACGGTAAAAAGATGAACAGATTTTTCAAAAAGATGGATATCGTAATGTTCCTTCAGCGGGAGCAGCCGCGCCGCACCCCAAATCTTGTGGCTAAATATTCTTGACACACAAGACGGCGTTCCCTACACTGCCGACAACGAGCAAGTTCTTATCAATTTTTCATCTTTTGGTATTTACCGCTAAAATAAACAATGCTATGAACTTCACAGTGCGGCATTCCCCGTGTCTTAGGAGTCCCAATGTATCGGCATGACAGGAAATTCGCCATCACTATGGGGCGCGGAGAATATTTTGCATGAAGAGATATGCCGAATTTTCGGAAAGTATTTTTTTGTAATGACTATAGATTACTTGATTGTCGGTTCGGGGTTGACCGGCGCCGTCATCGCCAGAGAACTGTTTGATCACGGGCTTAGTGTTTTGGTGTTGGAACGGAGGGCACACATTGGCGGAAACGTGCATGACCACTGTCATCCAAGCGGGATAAAAATTCACTCATATGGTCCGCATTATTTCAGAACAAACAATGAAAATATCTGGCAGTATGTGAATAAGTTTGCGACATTCTATAAATACGAGCCTGAAGTGAAATCTTTTGTGGACGGTTCATATGAAAACTGGCCGATCGCCGATCGTTATATAAAGGAGTCCATCGGTCCGGATTGGACCCCGTCTTTTACGGGTACCCCTGTTAACTTCGAGGAAGCATCTCTGGCCATGATGCCGGAAACAATCTATATGAAATTCGTCAAGGGCTACACGGAAAAACAGTGGGGTGTGGATGCAAGGGATTTATCACCTGAGCTTGCCAAACGCTTTGATATTCGCAGGAATAATGACCCCAGACTGGTGACACACAGGTACCAGGGCATTCCCGATGAGGGTTACGCGTCCTTTATGAGCAAGTTGCTTACGGATATTCCCATATTGCTCAATTTCGACTATTTAAAAAATCGGAATTCTTTTAAACCTCAAAAAAAATTGATTTTCACCGGTCCCATAGACGAGTATTTCGGGTACAAACTCGGCCGCCTTAAATATCGCGGCCAGATGAGAAAAGACACATACATTGCCGGCGTTGATTACATTCAGCCATGCGGCCAGGTCAATAACCCGGATGGCATCAGCGGAGCACACATCAGAACTCTCGAATGGAAACATATGATGCCGCCTGAATATGCCCGGCAGATCAGGGGAACCGTTCTGACCACTGAAACGCCATGCGTACCGGATTCCTCGGACCATTACGAGTACCCTTTCCCGGATCTGCTAAATGCGAAGCTTTACTCCAGGTATCGCGAAGAGGCTGATAAGATCGGCGACGTCTTGATTTGCGGACGGCTTGGAGAGTATAAATACTATGACATGGACCAGGCCATTGCCAGAGCAATGGTCCTGGCCGGGGAATTATTGGCGTCCTGAATATAAATTATGCCGGCAATCAAAATAAAAAATGCGTAACAGAAATCTGATCATATCCGCCGTGGGAGATCATTCTTTTCATAAAGAATGGATAAGCGGCGAGCCTGACTTTGATTTAGTATTAATTTATTACGGGAATGATGATGAAATTTTCACCGGTTACAGAAAAGATGCTCTGACAGCCATCAGGCAAAAAGGTCAAAAATTTCCCTTAACGGGCGCTTTTCTTCAAAATAACCTGGCGCTTATCGAGCAGTATGAATATATCTGGCTGCCGGACGACGATATTTCCATATCAACGGATCGTTTGAATAAATTATTTAAAATCGCCAAAGAGTATGATTTATCCATTTGCCAGCCCTCGGTAATGTCAGCCAACCATGAAGTTTCACACTTAATAACAAGCCCGGTAAAAAACGTTAAATTAAGGTTTACTAATTTTGTCGAAATCATGATGCCTTTGTTCAGGACCACGACGCTTCTATCTCTCTGCGACGATTTCAGCCTTTCAGAATCCGGCTGGGGATTGGATGCGTCCTGGTCACACAGATTGAACGACCCGAAAAACAAGATCGCTATCATCGATGAAATTTCGGCTCTGCATACCCGGCCGGTTGGTTCCGATTATTCAAGATTTCGCGTGCATCCGCAAACCGAATTGGATTATTTTCTGCATAAATACAATATCCGTTTTTACACACAAAATTACTCATTCATATTCAAAGACAATTTGCTCAAAAGCCGATGGATCAAAAACCTTATATATCTCTGCAGGGGAAAAACATAAACGGGAATACCCCCCCGGAAGTTGTGCCAGAGGTAATTAGAGTGTAGAATAAAAAAGCACTTTAAGGAGGCACAGATGAAGAAGCGATTTACGGAGGAGCAGATCATCGGTATTTTGCAGGAAGCTGAAACAGGGGCGAAGGTAATGGACGTATGCCGCAAACACGGGATCAGCGACGCAACATACTACAACTGGAAGGCCAAGTATGGCGGCATGACCGTAAGCGATGCCAGGAAACTGCGGGCGCTGGAGGAAGAAAACCGTCGGTTAAAACATATTGTTGCCGATTTGACATTAGATAATCAGGCATTAAAGGCAGTCCGCGAAAAAAAGTTTTAAGCCCAGAGTTCGGAGAGAAGCGGTCGGATTTGTTATCGAGAGCTTTGGGCTGAGCATAAGGCGATCATGCAAATTGATAGGATTAAGCAGAAACACGCTACGGTATGAATACAAACATGACAAAGATGAGGCGTTACGCAAGCGATTAAAGGAACTGGCAGAGGAACGGCGACGATCCGGCTGTCAGATGCTTCATGCCTTGGCGAAACGGGAAGGCTTAGTCATAAATCATAAGCGGACAGAACGAATATACAAAGAAGAATTGACCATCCGGAGGCGTAAGAAAAGATCAGCCCATGCAAGGGTAGCGATACCAAGGGCAAAGAAACGGAATGAGCTGTGGAGTCTGGATTTTCTGCACGATGCACTGGGCAACGGAAGAAAGATAAGGATATTGCCAATCCTGGACACGTTTACAAAAGAATGTCACAGAATAGAAGTGGACCAATCCATAGGCGGCAGGCGAGTGACTTCAGTGTTGAGCGAGGCATCATTGATGCATGGGCTGCCGGAGAATATTGTAGTAGATAATGGTCCCGAGTTTATCAGCAACGCAATGGATGAGTGGGCCTACCGTCAGAAAGTGAAGCTGCACTTTATCAGACCCGGGAAGCCGGTTGATAATGCCTTTATGGAAAGTTTCAACGCAAGGCTCCGGGAAGAGTGTTTGAACGTCAACTGGTTTAGAAGCATTGAACACGCAAGACACGTGATTGAAGCATGGCGGATGGATTACAACGAGACCCGGCCGTACAGTACGCTGGGATTTCTCACGCCGAAGGAAGTTGCACAAAAAGAAGAAACTATATTATTGGAAAACTCTAATTTACAATGGCACTACAACTGGGGGTAGTCCACATTATTTCGACACCGGCTTAACTGGCACAATCATGACACCATCTTCAGGCACGACGAGTCCCGATGATCTTCCCGTTCGCGGATTGATATCCAGTCCGCATCGGGCACTTCACTTTGCATATTTCGCAGTCACAATCCGTGCAGATAATCTTTGATGAAGCAAAAGACATGACGTTTTTTCAATAACCAAGTATTCGCTTTGTGCCCAACCAGGAATATCCTTACTGGATCTCCTCGGCTTTTCAGAAAAAATTGCTCTTTTTTGAGAGGCATTTCAAGATAAAATTCCTTAAAAATCGGGCTAATTGAGCTTTTGCGCCTCAATATTTTGTGGTAATGCAAATACGCTGAAAGAATCCGCGGGATTTGGAATGTCCGATTTCCCGCGCGAAAGACAGGAAGAATTGACGCAAATATGAGCATCCTCCAATGACCGAAGGCCGACAGCCTTTTGAAATCGAATTCAATCCCGAATTCCGGCGCGCGCTGGAGTTGATGGAGGAGAC
>DAOSZO010000022.1:0-33358 GCA_035382085.1 Smithella sp. | reverse complement strand
GAAGACCGGTTTCATTTCAACACGGCCATCAGCGCGGTGATGGAATTGATCAACGCGGTGTATCAGTTCCCGCGGCCCGCCGGGGAGGACAAACTCGCGCTGTCGGTGGTGCGCGAAGCGCTGGAGGCGGCCGTCGTTTTGCTGGGGCCGATTGTCCCGCACATCGCCGAGGAGCTCTGGCAGCGGCTCGGCCACCCAAATTATCTTTGTGACGTCGCCTGGCCGGGGTATGATCCCGTGATCGCCAGCGAGGAGGAAATGACCATCGTCGTGCAGATCAACGGCAAACTCCGCAGCCGGCTGGTCGTGCCGGTGGACGAGGACCCGGAAAAGATCAAGGCCGCCGCGCTGGCCGATGAGAAGATCCAATCCATGACCGCCGGCTTGCAGGTCAAAAAAGTTATTTACGTGCCCAAGAAACTGGTCAATATCGTTGCCGGCCAATAACAGCGGAGTTCCTGTTTCCCCCTGATGGGGTATGGGAATGTTGAGACGAACATGAAAAAAAACAGACCGCTTGGGATGAAGATCGCTTTTTTTTGTTTTTTGGCTGCCTTATGCTCCGGCTGCGGTTATTCTCTTGCGCCGCGCGGAGAGTCCATCGACAGCCGCATTCAAAAAATCTACGTCAAATCCTTCGGCAACAAGACCTCCCAGGCGGAGCTGGAATATTACATCCGCAACGCCCTGATTGACCAATTTCTCCAGAACAGCCGTTTTCGGGTCGTCAACAGCCCGGAGGCGGCGGATGCCGTTGTCGAGGGGGAAGTGGTGAATTTTTACACGTCTTCGTTGGCCCGCGGGCGGAACAATCTGGCGGCGGAGGAACGGGCGACGATGGTGATCAATGTGGCCTTTCAGGAAACCGCCTCAGGCAAAACGCTCTGGAGCGGCCGACAGATGACGGACACGGTTGATTATTTTCTGAGCGAAGATATTAATTATCTGACCGCGGCCAGGAAACAGGCCCTGATGAAGCTGGCCGGGGATATGGCGGAAAAAACCTTTAATCTGATGATGTCCGGATTTTAAAATTGAAGACAACTCTGGTCTATAAAGTCGGCCGCTTTCTGATGATGCCCTGCGACGGGGCGGACGAAGCGGCTGTTTTTTTTTCTCAAGGCGCGCTTGAGGTCCTGCCCGTCAGGAACGTCTCCGTTTTTCTGAAAAATATCGTTTCTTCTTATCTGCTCGTCGTTGACGACGAGAAAACAATCGACATCAAAGCATTTTCTTTGCGGTGCCTCTGGATGGCTATTGAAGAAAAAAACGCTGGGATGATTTATGCCGATTATGTTGTGCACGACGGGCGGCGGAGAATTCCGCATCCGCTGATTGATTATCAGATCGGCAGCCTCCGCGATGATTTCAGATTCGGCCCGCTGATGCTGTTTAAATGTCTTGCGATAAAATCCGCTCTGCAGAAATACGGCGCACTGCCGCGCGATGCCCAGGCGGCGCTCTATGACTTGCGTCTGAAAATCTCGGTGGACTTCGATATTGTGCACGTTCCGGAATTTTTGTATGTCGCGGCGGATAAACCGCCGGCGAAGGGCAAAAAAGCCTCCTCAAGGTCCGAAACCCACTTCGCCTATGTCGCGCGGGAAAATTTTCTTCGGCAGAAACAGTTCGAAAAAATCGCCACCCGCCACCTGAAACGCATCGGCGCCCATCTGCCTCCGCCCGTGAAGGTCCTGGCCGGGCGGAACGAGGAGCGGCAGTGGCGGCGGGCAAGTGTCGTCATTCCCGTGCGCAACCGCAGGAAAACCATTGCGCAGGCGCTCCGAAGCGCTCTGGGACAGAAAACCGATTTTCCGTTCAACATTATTGTCGTGGACAATCATTCCACGGACGGAACGACCGGCATTTTGAAAAAGTTTGCCGCTCGTTATCCGCATGTTCATCATCTCATTCCCTCGCGGCGTGACCTGGGCATCGGCGGTTGCTGGAACGAAGCCGTCCATTCGCCGTATTGCGGGAATTATGTCGTGCAACTGGATTCCGATGATTTGTACAGTTCTCCCCGCTCCCTGCAGAAAATCATCGACACGCTCCGCAGCGGCCGATACGCGATGGTTGTGGGCTCGTACACGATTGTCAATGAGCGCCTGAAAAAGATTCCGCCGGGATTGATTGATCATCGCGAGTGGACGCGGAAAAACGGTCACAATAATCTGCTGAGGGTCAACGGCATGGGCGCGCCGCGGGCTTTTGCGACGCCGGTGTTGCGTCAAATAGGGTTCCCCAACGTTAGTTACGGTGAGGATTACGCGGTGGCGCTGCGCATCACCCGCGAATACAGGGTCGGCAGGATTTTTGAAAACTTGTATTGGTGCCGCCGCTGGAAGGACAATACCGATGCGGGAATCTCCGTGCGGCGGCAAAACGCAAATGACGCATACAAAGACAGCCTCCGCTCCGAGGAAATCAGGGCCAGACAAACGTTGAATCAAAAAGCGAAACTCTTGGAGGGCAAGACGTATGCCGTGTATCCGGATCCGTCCGGCAAGTCGCTACCCGTGCAATGTCGGGGGATCGGCCGGTCGCAAGAGAGAGCCTGGCCGGACCTGGCGCAGGCCTGCCGCGGACTGGTTTCTGTTCAGACCAGAAGACTGGCGGGCGACAGTGAAATCTACCTGCAGTACAATCCTGCCCGCGCCGTCAGCAGCGGAGCCGCCGTGGATGCCCGATCCGTGAAGTCCAGACCCTGCTTTTTGTGTCCGGAAAATCTTCCGGCGCAGCAAAAAGGAATTTTATACCGGGGGCAATATTTTATTTTGTGCAATCCCGTGCCGATTTTTAAAAATCATTTCACCATTGCGTCGGTGGATCACGAGCCGCAAAACATCGTCTCTCGGGTGGATGATTTTTTGAAACTTGCCGCGGACGTCGCGCGGGGATATGCGGTCTTCTATAACGGACCGGCCTGCGGCGCGTCCGCGCCCGACCATCTTCATTTTCAAATGGTTCCGAAACGGGATTTGCCCCTTTTGCGCGGCCTGCGGCGTTTTCCTCTCAAAAAAATGAAATCGTCCGTTGAATGCCAAATGTTTGTGGCGACGGGACGCGTGGCGGTGATTCTGCGGTCGCCGAAGGAAGACGTTTTGCGGGAAGAATTTTTATCGCTGGCGGAAGCCCTCCGCGCGGCGCTGGAATCGGAAGGCGAGCCGATGATGAATCTCATCGGTTATTTTGCGAGAAACCAGTGGACGCTGATAGTTTTCCCGCGTCGGAAACACCGCCCCGCCGCTTATTTCCGGGAAGGCGGCGAGAGAATCTTTGTTTCCCCCGGAGCCGTGGATATGGCGGGCGTGGTGGTCACGCCGCTGCTGGAAAATTATCAGCGGCTGGCGTATGATGACCTCCGGGCAGTTTACCAGGAGGTGTCGCTTTCCCGGGAGATGGTGCAAGGCATCTTGGAGAGATACAAGGAGAGGAAAAATGTTTTTCACGGAAGAAGTGATGGTAGACAGCACGATGAGTTTTTCCGAGGCGGTTGAAGGATCGGCCGCTCCCGAAGAAATCATCCTTCAGCTGTCGCTCGTTGACGTGCTGTACTATTCGTTCGATGGTCGGAAGCATCAGGGGCAGATTCTCGTCCACCGGGATCTGGAAGATGATGTTTACGACCTTTTCAACTATCTTGAAAAAATCTTTTTCCCCGTGGAAAAAGCCGTGCCGATCGTGACCTATCAGTGGGACGATCACCGTTCCATGGCGGACAACAATTCGTCGTCGTTCAATTACCGCCTGATCGAAGGCACGAACACGCTGTCCCTGCATGCGCTGGGCAGGGCTCTGGACATCAATCCGCTGCAGAATCCCGTCATTTACCCGAACGGCATCATCGCGCCGGAAGGGGCCCGCTACGATCCGGCGGCCAGCGGAACTTTTACGGCAGACCATCCCGTGGTGCGGGAATTTTTGAGGCGCGGCTGGCACTGGGGCGGAAACTTCGACCAACCGAAGGATTATCATCACTTCGAGAAACCGTAGATTTTGGGGCTCGTTCTTTCCGTTAAGGATTTTGTCCCCCGCCCAGGGATTTATAGAGTGTGACGAGATTGTTAATTCGGGCGAGACGCAACATGATGTAGCCCTGTTGGGCTCCGTAAAGCGTGCGTTGCGCGTCGAGGACGGACAGGTAGCTGTCGATTCCCTTGGTGTAGCGCAATTCGGCGAGACGGTAAGTTTCCGCAAGCGCGTCCAACAGGGATTGCTGCGCGGCGAGGCGCTGTCCGACCATGCTTTTTTCGGCAAGGGCATCGGCCACTTCCCGGAAAGCCGACTGGATGGCTTTTTCGTATTGCGCGACGGCGATTTCTCTTTCCACTTTGGTGACCTGGTAAGCCGACCAGGTGCGCGCATCGAAGATCGGCATGACGATTTGCGGCGCAAAGCTCCAGGCGCCGGAGCCGGATTTGAACAAGCTGGACAATTCCGCGCTGGCGGTGCCCGCGTAGGTCGTCAGCGCGATGCGCGGGAAAAACGCAGCGCGGGCCGCGCCGATATTGGCATACGCGGCTTTGAGCTGATGTTCCGCGGCGAGGACATCGGGTCTCTGCAAAAGAATTTCGGACGAGAGGCCTGCCGAGATATCTTTCGGCATGGCAAGGCCCGACAGGTTCTGAGGCAGGAGTTCCGCCGGGAGAGGCGAGCCGGCCAGAAGGTTCAAGGCGTTTTCGTCCTGAGCGACCACCTGCGTGTAGCGGGCGATATCGCCCCTGGCGGTATCAACCTGGCTCTGCGCCCGCTTGAGATCAATTTCCGAAGCGATGCCGGCGTCATAGCGTTTCTTTATCAGGTCATACAGGGCTTCCTGGGTCCTCAGGGTGGAGGCGGCCACCTGGAGGGCTTCCCGATCAGCGGCCAGCGCCGCGTAGGCCTGCGCGACGGCCGATACCAGGGCAAGTTTCGCGCTGCGGCGGGCTTCATCGGTGGCCAGGTACTCTTCCAGCGCCCGGTCCTTCAGACTGCGGATGCGCCCGAAGAGATCGATTTCCCAGGCGGCGATGCCCAGGTTGACATCATATCTTTCAGTGGTCATGGAGCTTCCGGTGGATGAAAGATCGGCCGGAACATGTTGTTTGGCCCAGCTTCCGACGGCGTTGACCGAAGGCAGAAATTCGGCGCGCTGGATCCCGTAATAGGCTTTTGCCCTCTCGACGTTCAGCACGGCCACGCGCAAATCGCGGTTGTTATTGAACGCCGTTTCGATGACCTTTTGTAATTTTTCGTCCGGCATGAATTCCCGCCAATCCAGGGAGGAAGCCAGCGCCGCCGTTTCATCCGCCGCGTTTTCGGCGTAGATATTAGCGGAGCTGACGGGCCATTTGGGCGGAACAGGGGATTCCGGACGGTTGTATTTCGGGGCCAGCGTGCATCCGGCTGTCAGAAAAATCATAGCCACGGAGAGGAGGAATGCATGTCTTTTCATGTTATTTTACCTCTGGAGAATTTGCCGTTTCTCGACGTTTTCGGCCGAAGATCTTTTCAATCAAAACGTAGAAAAGAGGCGCGAAAAGGACGACGAGGACCGTGCCGGTAATCATGCCGCCCAGCACGGAGGTGCCGATGGCGTTCATGGCGCCCGCGCCCGCGCCGGTGGTCAGGGCCAGCGGAAGCACGCCAAAACCGAATGCCAGAGACGTCATCACAATGGGACGGAAGCGCAGGCGCGTGCCTTCAAGCGAGGCCTCGATCAGCCCCATGCCCTGCTCGACGCGCGCCTTGGCGAACTGGACGATCAGGATGGCGTTTTTGGTGGTCAGACCCAGCGTGGTGAGCAGGCCGATCTGGAAATACACGTCGTTGGCCAGGCCCCGCAGACTCGAGGCGATGACACCGCCGATGACGCCCAGCGGCAGGACCAGCAGAATCGAAATCGGAACGGTCCAGCTCTCGTACAGCGCGGCAAGACAAAGGAAAATGACCAGGACCGAAAAGACATAAAGCGGTGCGGTCTGGGACTTGGCCATGCGTTCCTGGTAAGATACCCCCTGGTAGTCGTAGCCGATGCCCTGCGGCAGTTTGGCGACGATGTCCTCGAAGGCGCGCATCGCCTCGCCGGAACTCCGGCCCGGCGCGGGCTCGCCCCAGATGTTCAGGGAAGGAAACCCGTTGAAGCGCTCCAGGCGCGGCGATCCAGTGGACCAGCGCGTCGAGGCGAATGACGAAAACGGCACCATCCTTCCCGCCAGGTTGCGGATGTAGAGTTTTTCCAGGTCAGAGGGCAGCATGCGATAGGGGGCGTCGGCCTGAACATACACCCGCTTGACGAGTCCCCCCTGGATGAAATTGTTGACGTAGTAGCCGCCGAACGTCGCCGACAGCGCGTTGTGAATTGCGCCCATGGGCAGGCCCATTGCGCCGGCCTTCTCCCAATCCACATCCACGCGGAATTCGGGCACATCTTCCATGCCGTTGGGCCGGACGTTGACCAATCGCTTGTCCTGCATGGCCATGCCCAGAAACATGTTTCGGGCGGCCATGAGGGCGTCGTGCCCCAATCCTCCGCGGTCCACCAGCTGGAAATCCACGCCGCGGGCGGCGCCCAGCTCAACCACCGGCGGCGGCGGAAAGGCGAAAACCATTGCCTTGCGCATTCGGGCAAAGGCCATCATGGCCCGGCCGGCCACGGCCTTGACGCGCAGGTCGCTTCGGTTGCGCAGTTTCCAATCCTTAAGCTTCACGAAAACCATGCCGTTGTTTTGTCCCCGCCCGGAAAAACCTATTCCGACGATGGTCATGCAGGATTCCACAGCCTCTTTTTCATGTTCCTGAAAATAGCGCCGAACTTCGTCGGCGACCCCTTGGGTCTGCTCCAGCGTCGCGCCCGTCGGCATGAGAATCTGGGCCAGCAAAATGCCCTGGTCTTCATCGGGAAGGAACGAGGTGGGCATCCGCAGGAACAAAACACCCAGCCCCGCCACGATCAGAACGAATACCGCGAGGTAACGCAGTTTCCGGGCGAGCGCCTGGCCGACCCATTTGACGGCGGAGGCACGCGTGGCGAAGAACATGCGGTCAAAGCGCAGAAAAAACGGACGCAGAAACCAGACGGCGGCTTCCGCCGGCTCGTGGCCCTTGGGCACGGGCTTGAGCATCGTCGCGCACAGCACCGGCGTCAAAATCAAGGCGACCACGACCGAAAGCAGCATCGCCGAGGCGATGGTGATGGAAAACTGGCGGTAGATGACGCCGGTCGAGCCGCCGAAGAACGCCATGGGTCCGAAGACCGCGGCAAGCACCAAACCGATGCCGATCAGGGCGGGGGTAATCTGTTCCATGGACTTCGCGGCGGCTTCCCGGGGCGAGAGGCCTTCCTCGCTCATGATGCGTTCGACATTTTCCACCACGACGATGGCATCATCCACCAGAAGCCCGATGGCGAGCACCATGGCAAACATCGTCAGCATGTTGATGGAGAATCCGAAGGCGCCCAGCACGGCGAACGTGCCCAGAATGACCACCGGCACGGCGATGGTCGGAATCAGCGTGGCGCGGATGTTGCCCATAAAAAGCCACATCACCAGGAAAACCAAGATGATCGCCTCGAACAGGGTCTTGACCACCTCGTTGATGGCGACTTTAATAAACGGTGTGGTGTCGTAGGGATACACCACCCTTATGCCCTTGGGAAAGTAACGGCTCATCTCTGCCAGTTTCGCCTTGATGGCGTCGGCGGTATCCAGAGCATTGGCGCCGGGAGCCTGACGAATGGCCAGACCGGCGGACGGGTGACCGTTGTAAAAACCCTCGATATCGTAAAATTCGGTTCCCAGTTCAGTCCGGCCCACATCGCGAATCCGTACCACCGAACCATCCGGATTGGTGCGGATGGGAATGGCGGCAAATTCATCCGGCGTCTTGAGCAGATTCTGGACGACAATCGAAACATTGAGACGTTGACCCGGAAGGGCCGGGGCTCCGCCGAGCTGGCCGGCGGACACCTCGACATTGTAAGTTTTGAGGGCCGCAATGACGTCTTCCACGGTCAGGTGGTAATTTGTAAGCTTGTTTGGATCGAACCAGATCCGCATGGCGTACTGGAATCCGAAGGTCATGACCTCGCCGACGCCGGGCACCCGAGCCAGTACTTTTTCCAGATTCGACTGGGCGTAGTCGCGCAAATCAATGGCGCTCATGCTGCCGTCTTCGGAGATGAGTCCCACAATGATGAGATAATTGCGCGTGGATTTGCTCACCATGACGCCGGAGCGCTGGACGACTTCCGGCAGACCGGACATCGCCAGTTGCAGTTTGTTTTGAACCTTGGCCCAGGCGATGTCCGGGTCCGTGCCCGGCTTGAAAGTCAGCTCGATTCGGGATGCCCCCGCCGAATCGCTCGTGGCAGACATGTAAATCATATCGTCAAAGCCCGTCATCTTTTGTTCGATGATCTGGGTGACGCTGTTTTCAACGGTTTCCGCCGACGCGCCCGGATAGAAAGCATCAATGGCGATGGACGGCGGCGCGATGGGCGGATACTGCGAAACGGGCAGATTATGAATGGCCAGGCCGCCCAGCACCATGATGACGATGGCGATGACCCAGGCGAAAACCGGACGATCCAGGAAAAATTTTGACAGCATCGGATTCCTCCTTTACTTCGCCTGTCGGGCGGGCGGCGCCGCGTTGTTCATTTTTTCGGGGGTTTTTCCGCCGTTTTCGAAAGGAACGGTTTTGACAGGCATTCCCGGTTTGGCCTTGACGATGCCTTCAACGATGATTGTTTCGCCCGGCGCGAGACCCGAAGAAACCAGCCAGTCGCCGCCGATGGCTCGGTCAACCGTAATCGGACGCGGCTGAACAATTCCCCTGGCGTCCACCACCAGGACGATGAAATTGCCCTGGGGATCGCGCAGGACCGACTGCTGGGGCACGAGAATGGCCTTTTTATTGTCGCCTTCATCCACCAGCGCCCGGACGAACATGCCGGGCAGAAGGATTCCTTTTGGATTGGGGAAGGTGATGCGGAGCGTCACCGAGCCGGTTGACGGCTCCACGGTGATATCCTGGAACTGAAGAGTTCCTTTCAGGGGATATTCCGTGCCGTCGTCCAGCATCAGGCGAACCTGCCGGTGTTTGCCGTTTTGATGAATTTGTCCTTTTTCCAGCTGCCGCCGCAGACGGAAAACTTCGGCGGTGGACTGGGTGACATCCACGTACATCGGGTCAATTTTCTGTATCGTCGCGAGGGCAAGCGGCTGATGCGCCGTGACCAGGGCGCCCTCCGTCACGTTGGATTTGCCGATGCGGCCGGAAATCGGCGCGGTAATGGTCGTGTACGCCAGGTTAATCCGCGCGGATTCGACGGACGCCTTGCCGTATTGAATGTCAGCCTGCACCTGTTTGAGTGCCGCCGCCGCGTCGTCGTAGTCCTGTTGGCTGACGGCCTTCTGGTCCAGCAGATCTTTGAAACGCGACGCTCTCAGCTGGATGGCCGGCAATTGCGCCTCCGAACGCGCCAGCGCCGCCTTGGCGTTGTCCAGCGCTGCCCGGTAGAGGGCCGGGTCTATTTGAAACAGGGGCTGTCCCGCTTGGACATTGCTGCCCTCCGTGAACAGGCGTTTCTGGATGATTCCGCTCACCTGCGGACGGACTTCGGCGACTTGATAGGCTGAGGTTCGGCCGGCCAATTCCGTCGTGATGACAACTTCCTTCGGCTGGACGGTGATCACGGCGACTTCCGGGATCATGGGGGGAGGACCGGACGGCTTTTTCTTTGAGCAGCCATCCAGCGTCAAGCCGACGGCTGCGATGAACGCTACGGTCATCAGCAAAATCCTGTGGTTTCTTTTCATGGAACACCTCTTTTTATGATGCAGATATTTGATTTCTGTTTCCATCTTTATTGCCTCGGGTGCGGTTCAAAACCGGTCATCATTGTCTTCAGGCAGTCGCGGATTTCCCGGCGGATGTGATTTTCATCGTATTGATTGCCCAGCCAGCGGTCGAGCATGGCCGATTGAATGCCGATCATCCACAAACATTTGGCGAGCACGTCGGTGTCCACGGTATCCGAGAGCCTTCCCATCCGCTGCTCCGCGGCGAGGTAAACCGCCAGGCCTTCCATGGCATACCGCGGACCCATCTTGCGCTCCTTCACAATTTCCTGCAGGCGCGCGCGCAACTTTTGATCGGCGAAAACCGTGTTGATAATCGGTGTGACTTCGTAGTGGGCTTGATAAATCGAAAACAGGGTGTTTTCCAGATTCCCGAAGAGCGTGCTTTTCCCGACTTCCAGCGGAAGATTCTGCAGGTAATTTTTGGTTTCGCGCATGCGCGCCGCGATGACTTCAAAGATCAGCTCCGCCTTGTCTTTGAAATGGTGATAAATCAGCCCTTCGGCGACGCCCGCTTCACGCGCGATTTCACGCGTGGTCAGGCGGGCCAGGCCGTGCGTCCGCAGCAGCCGATCCGTCGCGTCAATGATATTTTGCCGGTTGTCTTTCACCGCCGTTCCTTTTTCGGGCCGGGTTGGCATGAAATGATCCGTTTCTCTTCCGTTCCACTGAGCGCTTGTTCAATGATGCTGATTATATGCTCAATCTGGTCTTGTCAAGGAATTTTTGGATCCAAATCCGCGGAAACATCATCATTTTATAGAAAGCGTCTCTGGCTCGAAAGGAGCTGCCGGATCGGGTTTCATCCTGTTAGAGGGGACGGGCGATCATGACGCCGGTAAATTGTTCACGGGAACGCAGATAGGCCGCAAGCGTTTTTCCCGACAGGCTGACCCTGCCGTCTTTCTGTGAAGCGTGAAGAAGGCGCAGGCTTTTCCCCTCCCGCAGCGCGAATCCGACATGGGCGACATCCAGCCCCGGCTGTCTTGCGGTGAAGGCGATGATGTCGCCGTTTTGAATTTTGTCCGCCACGGCGCCCACTTGGTTCCTGGGGATGGTTCGGATGGTCCTGCGGGAAAGGCTTTTTTCCACCTTCATGATTTCCGAGAGTTGCACCGGGTTTTTGAGCCAGGGATATAAGGAGAGGTGGGTCGTCATGAAATCAATTTTTTTGCGCGACGGTTTTCCGCCGAGGCTTCCGGTCGCATCGGCGAGAACGCCTTTGTTTTCATTGTCCCGCAGCCAGTCGGTGAAGTAATGCAGGCGGGAAGCGTAACCTTGGATTTTCCCGCCGCGGTAGCGGATGAACTTAAGATTTTTTTTGAATGCCGCCGGAGTCAGTTTCCCCAGGCGGGCGCAACGGGCCAGGGCCAACACCGTTTCGACGAAGGTGAGGCAGTCAAAGACGGAAACATTGACGGTCAGTTTTTCTCTGCCCGCGCCGTCCAACGTTTGCGCCTGATAGGGCCTGCCGAGAAAAAGGCGGGCGATCAAAACGGCCGCGTCACCGGCAGGGAGAGCGTTATTTTGCCTCGTTTTCATATTTGTAGCTATCTTTAAAGGATTATCGAAAATAAAGCAAACATAAAACTGTTTGCGCAGCCATGGCTGTTGACGGAAATGAAAAAGGCCGGCTTTGATGCCGGCCGTGACTTGAGAGAATTATTTTAGCGAATTCACTTTTTGGGTCAGTCGGGAGATTTTGCGGGAAGCGTTCTTCTTGTGAATCAATCCCTTGGCGCCTGCTTTGGCCAATGCCGGTATCGCCGCTTTCAATGCACCGGCGGCATTTTCCTTGTTTTTGCTTTCAACATTCTTGATGACCGCTTTAATTTTTGTTTTCAATGCCGACTTGGCGGCCATATTACGCTGACGATTTTTTTTGTTCTGACGATCGCGTTTTTCCGCTGATTTATGTGTTGCCAATGCATCCTCCTGAAATTTTTTATAAAGTTGGCGTTATCTAGCCCAATAATTCGCGGCTGTCAAGCACAAACTGGATGATGCTTTTTGCCTGCCGACATGGTCGTTTTTCAATGGTCATCCATGAAACAACATAATAAAATATTTAAAAATTCTCTTGACATCGCTCGATTCGCTAAGATAAGGAGTAGTCGCTTTTCAGAAACGAGTTTCATCAAATTCTTGGGTTTGCGAACGTTTTTGCGCTTGGGGCAAGCAAACGTCGAGTGTTTTTGTTATAAAAGTTTGAAGAGTTTGGATGAAAATGTCGTCAGGGCACAAATCAAGAGGCCAATCGGCCAAATCCCCACCCCTGTATTATGAGTTGTCCAATCTGGCGGAGAAGATTCTCGCTACGGTCGGCGTGGGCATTTATATCCTTCAGAATGGAAAATTCACCTATGTCAGTGATCTGTTCCAGAAAATAACGGGATATCGTGACCGGGAACTCATCGGCGTTCCTTCCATTGACTTCATTTTCCCCGACGACCGGGAAACGGTTAGAAAAAATGCCGTCCAGTGCCTGAAAAACGATAGTTGCGAACCGTACGAATACCGATTCATCAAGAAGAACAAAGACTTGATTTGGGTCATGGAGACCATGACATCCATAGAATGGAAGGGTGAGCGCGCCGCTCTGGGAAGTTTCATGGACACCACACGGCATAAGCTGGCGGAAGAGCGGCTGCACCGCGAAGAGAAACTTTTTAAGACGCTGGCCGATCAGTCCGCCGACATTATCGCCATTGTCAATCGAGGAGGCGTGATTCTCTACGAAAATCCGGCTGTGGCAAAACTGCTGGGTTTTCTTCCGAAGGAAAGAACGGGTCAGGCGAGTTTCCAAAATATTCATCCCGAGGATGTTCCCCTCGTTCAGCAGGAATACCAGAGACTCTTTGAGGCGGATCATCCTTCCGTTTCGAGAGCGGAGGTCCGCCTTCGCCATAGAAACGGCGAATGGCGGGTCTTTGAGGCGGTGGCGAGCAACATGTTCAACAATCATGTTGTGGAATCCATCATAATCAATCTCCGCGACATTACCGAACGAAAAAAATCGGAAGAGGCGCTTCGTCAAAGCGAGGAAAAGTACCGGGCAATTCTGGAAGGGATGCAGGAAGGATATTTCGAGGTGGATCTTGCCGGCCACCTGACGTTTTTCAATGATCCCCTCTGTGAATTGATCGGGTACAGCCGGGAGGAAACCCTCGGATTGAGTTACAAAATGTTTACCAAAGGAGAGACGGCTCAAAAGGTATTTCAGGCCTTCAACAAGGTTTACAACACGCGACTCCCCACCCGTGAAATCGACTGGCTAATCACTCGCAAGGACGGAACCGAAAGGTATATTGAAACTTCCGTGACTTTGCGCAAAGATTCCGCCGGCAATATCGTCGGCTTCAAGGGAATCATCCGTGATATCACGGAGCGCAAACTGATGCATCAGCAGCTGAATTACTTGGCCACGCATGATGCCCTGACCGGTCTGCCGAACCGGACCCTGTTCATGGACAGGCTGTCGGTGGCCATTGCGCAGTGCAAGAGAAACAAAAACAAGCTCGCGGTGATGATGCTGGATCTCGATCATTTCAAGGATGTCAACGATCAGCTGGGACATCTGGTGGGGGACAGATTGCTCAAAGAGATCGGGACCCGCATTGCCGGAATTCTGCGCCACAACGACACGGTGGCCCGTCTCGGCGGCGATGAATTTGTCGTTTTGCTGTCCGGGCTGGACCGGTCGGAATACGCGGCAGGCGTTGCCAAGGTGATTCTGAAGTCTTTTCAGAAACCTTTTATTTTAGCGGATCGAGAAATCGTGTCCAATGCCAGCATCGGCATTGCCGTCTATCCGGACGACGGCGGCGATGAGGAGTCCCTTTTGAGAAAATCCGATATGGCCATGTATGCGGTGAAAACCCAGGGGCGCAACAATTATAAATTCTTTTCGGAGATGGCCTGATCGTTCGGCGGACGGCGATTACTTTTTCCGGTTGAGGGAATATTTCAGCCCCGCTTCGATAAACCGGCGGAAAAGCGGATGGGGGTTGATCGGGCGCGACTTGAATTCGGGATGAAACTGGCAGCCCAGAAACCAGGGGTGATCCTTGATCTCCACAATTTCCGCCAGCCTGCCGTCCGGTGACACGCCGGTAATGCGCAGTCCTTTCTCCGTCAGAATTTTTTTATAGTCCTTGTTGAATTCGTAACGGTGACGGTGCCTTTCGGAGATTTCCTTTTGGCCGTAGGCCGCGAAGGCGAACGAGTCCGGTTCCATCACGCAGGGCCACGCGCCCAGACGCATGGAGGCGCCCTTGTCCTTCACCTGTCTCTGTTCGGGGAGCAAATCAATCACCGGGTGAGGTGTCTGCGGGTCGAATTCGGAACTGTTGGCCTTCTCCAGCCCGCAGACGTTTCTGGCGTATTCCACGACTGCCATCTGCATGCCCAGGCAAATCCCGAAGAAGGGGATTTTTTGCTCGCGGGCGTACCGGGCGGCGATGATCATGCCCTCGATGCCGCGGCTGCCGAAGCCGCCGGGGATCAACACGGCGTCCACGTCACCGAGTTTTTCCCCGATGCCTTCCTCCTCGATTTTTTCCGAATCAATGAATTTGAGCTTGACGCGGCAGTTATTGGCAATGCCACCGTGCACCAGCGCTTCGTTGAGGCTCTTGTAGGAATCGGTCAGGTTGACGTACTTGCCCACGATGCCCACGCAGATTTCGTTTGCCGGCTTGTGAAATTTATCGACAACGTCCTGCCAGAATTCCAGATGGGGCTGGCCGGTCCAGATATTGAGCAGGTCGACGATTTTGTCATCGAGGCCTTCCTTGTGGAAAATCAGCGGGACTTCATAAATGCAGCTGACATCCTTGGCCGTGAAGACGGCATTGACCTCCACGTTGCAGAAAAGGGAAATCTTTGCCTTGATGTCGTCCGTGAGAAAGTTTTCCGTCCGGCAAAGCAGGATGTCCGGCTGAATGCCGATTTCGCGCAGCGCCTTGACACTGTGCTGGGTGGGCTTGGTCTTGACTTCGCCGGCGGTTTTGATGAGCGGCACCCAGGTCAAATGAATGAAAATGGCGTTTTGTTTTCCGACTTCGTTGCGGAACTGTCGGATCGCTTCCAAAAAGGGCAGGCTTTCGATATCGCCGACCGTGCCGCCGATTTCCACGATGGAGACATCGAAACCTTCGGCCGTTTTTCTGATGAAATCCTTGATTTCGTTGGTGATGTGGGGAATGACCTGCACGGTTTTGCCCAGGTAATCGCCGTGTCTTTCTTTCATGATGACCGAATAGTAGACCTGGCCCGTGGTGAGATTGTTGCACTTGCCCATGCGTGTGGAGCAAAAGCGTTCATAGTGTCCCAAATCCAGGTCGGTTTCCGCTCCGTCGTCGGTCACGAAGACTTCTCCATGTTGAAAGGGGCTCATGGTTCCCGGATCCACATTGATATAGGGATCCAGTTTCTGATTGGTGATCCGCAGCCCGCGGCACTCCAGCAGCGCGGAGATGGAAGCCGCCGCCAATCCCTTGCCGAGCGAAGAAAGCACTCCGCCGGTGACAAAAATGAATTTGGTGTTTTTCATAATTCGTCCTTACTAAAATGGCATAAAAATGATGAAATATTTCCTCGTTTAGTTTCCCGGTTTCGCCCACTGCCGGATGCGGGCCGCCAGAATTTCAACCGGCTCGCCGAATAAATCGGCGACCGAAAATTTTTCGAGATAGCCGTCGTCCCAGGCGATATTATATTCATTGACCAGATTTCTGATGTCGTTGTATCGGTATCCCAGCGCCTTTTTCTTTTCGGAGAGAGGCAGCGTTTCCTGATAGTCGATGTGCAATAAAAGCAGGCGGTTGATGAATTCGCTTCCGGCTTTCAGGGGAATAATGACGATGGGCGCGCCGTCGATTTTCCCCTTGCCGACGTAGACGTGCCCCATGCTGACAATCATTCGTTTCGTTCCCATCAGCTGTTTGGACGTCTCTGTTCTCGAGCGCATATGGGCGGAAACCCCCTCTCTTTGAATGATGTCTATCGTGGAGTCTTCCGCCGGATTGCCGAAGGCGTCAAGATTTTCTATTTTGTAGAGCGTCAACCCGCTGACATTCATCACCGCCGGCTGAATTCTGCTGAGGGTCATCAGGTTCTTGTAGGTCAGGTCTCTGGTGGAAAAATGCAGTCTTTCCAGCGTTTCAAAGAGGATGCCCCTGAATATTTTTTCCTTGCGGGTCGTTCCGACGGTGACGGTTTTCGCCTGATGGCGGATGGCGTCAATCGGTCGCGTCAGCTCATCGATGGCTTTTCCCAAAACGCCGTCGAGGACCTCCAGGGGCGAAATGAAACCGTTGTCCGTTTGGAACTCGCTGCGGAAATCTTCCAGCGGCAGCTTGCCCGCCGCATACTTGAGCAAAATAATCAGATCGGAAATGGTTTTGACGCTCAACAGGTGAAATGCACCCGCCTCGCGGTGACGGTTGAAGGTTTTGTCGAATCTGCCGATCATCTGACGAAGCGCCGCATCGGCCAATTTTTCGTGCAGGGAATAATTTTTTTTCTCCTGTTCCACAATGGCCCTTTCCAAAGAACTTCTGAATTCTTTCAACAGGAGAGCTTCGTGGTTGATATTGCAGGCGGCGTAATAGCCCCAGAGATGCCCGGCCATGGTGTTGAGAATAACCGGCAGCGGCATGGCCGCGGCGGGAATGTAAATGACCGCATCGGCGATGTCATCGAATCGTGAATCGTCCTCCTCGGCGAACACGACCACGGCGGCCTTGTGCGCCTTGAAAATCTCGACTTCCTTAACCAGATCCTCCATCACGGACGCCGGGCTTCCCGCAGCGCATACCAGAATGAGAGGTTCTGCGGATAAATCAATATGCTTTTTGTTCTCGACGATGTCCGAGGAAATCGTTTTATAACATAGTTCGCTGAGCTTGATTCTGATTTCATCCGCCGCCGCTTTGTTGGGACCGCTGCCCACGACGGCCCAGAATTTTCGGTCAAAGGTTTTTTCCACGGATTTGGAAATAGCTTCCCGTCCGGAAAAAATACGATCCATGAGCTGCGGCGCCGACTCCAGATTTTTTAATTGGACGGCGATATAGTCGTCGCTTCTGCTCTTCAAAAGTTGCACGATGTAGAGGGCCAGGATCTGTCCGGCGGCAATCTGGGAGTAAAAAGCTTTTGTGGAAGCCACGGACATTTCGATGTCGCGGCCGTCGCTCGTGTAGAAAACGCCGTCGGATTTTGCGGTGATGTCGGATTGTCTCCGGTTGACGATCGTAATGACGGACGCGCCGCGGTCTTTGGCCATGGCCACTGCGCGATTCGTGTCCGTTGTTGTTCCGGACTGGGTGATCGGAATGACCAGCGTATCCGACAAGTCATCCTTCAGGAAAAAACCGCTCAATTCCGAGGCCAGTCTTGCCGAGATGTTGAGGCCCGAGTCTTTCAGGTAGTGGGCCATGGCGTCGGCCACGGCCTCCCCGGCTACGGCCGCGGTTCCATGACCGATGACGATGATGTTTTTGATGGTTTTTTTCTGCAGAGCTTTTTTGATGGCGGCGGGAAAAATATTTTCGCCTAAATTGAAGAAGACCTTCGGCGAACCGTGTGGATCGGCTTCCATCCGGTATTTGCCCCGCAGGGTTTTCCTGATGGAGAGGGCCGATTCGGAAATTTCCTTCAAGAAGAAGTGGGGGTGGTCGCCGCGGTCGATGTCCCGTGTCGTAATTTCGGCTTTTTGCAGAAGATTTTCATTTAAAAAAATTTCCGTTCCATCGTAATAAAATGCTTCGATACCGGCAAGTCCGCCTTGGGAATGATGGTCGAGAATGAAAATCTGGCCGGCGGAAGATTGTCTGCCGGTTCCGGATGCTTCTCCGTTCATTTTAAGGAAGCGCGACGTGACTTCCACGAGGCCGTACACCTCGGATGAAAACATATACTGGTCCTCACTGACACCCACATAGATGGACTGCCCGCTCCCCTTCAGGGCAAGAAAGAATTTGCCGGGTTCCAGGTCGCAGGTCATGGCGATCGCGTGCGAGCCCTCGAAACGGTTGACGGCGAGGCGGAAAGCTTCTTTCAGGAGATGACCTTCCTGAAGATACTTTTCAATCTGCAGCGGAATAATTTTGGTGTCCGTGGTGACGAGCGGGTTGATGGGTTCCCGGTCCAGATTCAGCGATTCGCGCAACGCGCCGTAATTGTCAATGTCGCCGTTCAAAATCACGCTGATGTTGGCGCGCGATGCCGCGTAGAGGGGATACGGCGAGGCCTTTTTGTTCGGCCTGTAGTTGTTGACGGGATGGCAATTTTCCTCCGTGATGGAGCCGACGGATGCCCACCGCGTGTGCATGAAAGCCGTTTCGCAGCGCGTGCTTTTCCCGGCGAAAATGCGGAAGATGTCATCCTGTTTGATGGCGTTTTCAAGCTCGCGGGCGTTGCGGCCGAGTTCTCCGACGACGGAGAAGGTTTTATACGTGAAGGAAAATACGAGGGATGGTTTGCCTGGATGAGCGCCGTCTTCGGCGGCGCAGATGGAGCCGTTGAGCGCGTCACCTTCCCGCAAACGCCGGAGGTATTCCTCGTAGAGGTTCGCTTTTTGGATTTCGAAGATGATGGTCTCGAGGTCCTTTTCGCTTTTCAGCGTAAACGTGATCTGGAGGCCCGCGGAGTCTCTTCCCCGAACCTCGAGCCGGTTGAGCGCGTTGAGCAGCAGAACGATTTTCCGGTACTTCTTAAAGGCCGCCGGGCGGAGGTCGCCTGCTTTCCGAACCGCGGCGAGCGCCATGATTCTGGAGAAATTGTTGAGGATGTCTTTTTCCAGAGCCCACTGGAGGTCTTTGAGCAGGACCAGGCGGCTGTTGATGTCCTCCAGGTCCCGGGAGCTGAATTCCGCGGCATGGTCCTCCAGCATTTGTTCTTCTTTTTCCAGGGTGGCTTTCATTTTTTTTGCCAGGGCCGCCAGCCTCTCTCGGGCTTCTTCACGGAAGAAAATCGATTCCTGGATGCGCTCTTCCTTGAGCCTTGCGACGGCGTTTTCCATCGCCTGCAGCGTTTTGAGGCCGTGCAGGTATTGCCGGACGGGAATGTTGCCCTTCAGGATATCCTTCAATCCGGCTTTTTCAATTTTTCCCCACAGCGAGACCGGATGCTCATCGTATTTTGTGGAAGAAGTTCGGTTGCCTGATTGAACGGTCATCAGGCCGGCGAAGCCGCAATGAAGGCATGTCCGCGAAACCGGGAAAATGACAAGGCAGGGGGCATGCAGTTCCCGGGGATTTTTACCGATAAAAATTCTGCACGATTTTAGAAACGTGCCTGCCTTTCTGATTTTTTTTATGAGCGTTTTCATCAACATCGTTTTTTTACAACAGGGTACTTTAAATGCTTCAGACACTCCAGCGTGATGGTGTCCGTGATGGATGCAAGCCAGGCCGATCCTGTTTCGGCTTGTTTCGTTTTCAGGGACTGGATGGCTTCGAGATACGAGGTTCCTCGATCCGCCAGGCTCCTCAGCGTGAGGAGAAACGCGTCCCGTTCTTTTTGTCCGATGCTTTCCGGCTCGCAGCGAAGGAGAAAATCCCTGGCCGCCGCCCAGTGGCTTGTGAAAAGTGCGGAGGGGGATTTCACCGGATGCTTTTTTTCCCCCTCCGCGAGAGACTCGCTGATCTTTTCTCTCAAGACGTCCAATTGCGTGACGCGTTCCGCGATGGCGTCATTCAGGACGCCTACAGCGCCGGCGTGGAGGGCTTCCTGGACGCCGGAGAAAAAAAGTCGGCGCGCGTGGAGATACCATTGCTTGAGCGCGATCACGCTGGCGATATATTCGATATTCCTCTGTACCTTCCGGGAGATTGCTTTGCGTTGCACTGCCGTTTTTTGTTTTTTTTCTCCGGAGAACAGCCGCATGGCCGTTTTCCCGCCCGGATAATCCACGCGGCAGATCACACCCGCCGGAATGACCGTTCCGAAATCGATTTTCACGGGGCCGACCATTGCGCCTTGTCCGCCCAGGAAAATGGGCGGCTCCCGAAGCATGACGCCGCGCGGCACATCGCCGATCAAGGAAGCGGTGGCCTTGTCCTGGCGGGGCGTGAAATTGAAATGGATATAGGAGCTGCCCACCTCGCTGTGGTTCTTCCGGCTGGTGCCTCCGGCCATCAGGCAATCGCAGAAGTTAATCAGGCTTCCCAGCTGGACGTAAGGAAAAAGAATCGTTTGTTTCAAGCCCACGCAGTGGTTGAGTCCCGTTTCTTCCTCCAGCAGGCAACCCGGGCGGATTTGCGCGCCGCTTCCCGCCGTCGCTTTGTCCAGGAAAACGGATCCGGCGAAATACCCGCCCCTCAATTCCACGTCCGGACCGATCTGACAGTCGATCAGGGTGACGGGCGCCTCAAACCCGAGCTTGACGTTTTCTGCGATGAAGGTGTTCGAACCGGAAATTCGGGCGGGGCCGTAAATAACAAGTGACTTTGAAATCTTTGCCGGGTCAACTTCATCGCCTATTTCCACAGAAAAAGGGGCCGTCATCCGCACCCCTTTTTTCAACAGATCCATTACCCGCGCAGGTAATTTCGCTTCTTTTTTAACGCCTTGATTCATAAATTGCCGGATCATTCTTTGCTTTTTTCACATTTAATACCCATTTTGGCCATTTTATCCGTGAACGTGTTGCGGTTGATGCCCAAGAAAGTTGCCGCCGAACTCTTGACGCCGTTGGACCGGCGCAGGGCGATCTTGAACAAACCTTTTTCGACAATATTCATCACGTCTTCGTAGAGCTTGCTTTTGTGGTCACCGGACGCTGACAAGACCGTGGCGATATCTTCAAGTTTTTTTTCCATGATTTCTTCGACGGCGGCATAAGGCGCCGCTTTGACCTTCATGACCACTTCCGGTTTGCTCTTTTTTTTAGACTTCATTTTTCCAGCTTGCTCCCCGCAGGATTTTTCCCGATGCTGATCGTTAAACGGCCAATAACTTCAAAACGATAAATAGTAAGGCTAACACCGCCGCGAACCAGCTTAAAATGATGATCGAAAGCCGCTCAACGGGGTGTTCCAAATAGTCTTTGACTTCAACCTCTACCTTTTCGGTATCCAGTTTGTCAACCATTGAATTGATTAATGAGACGTGATTTTCATACATATTGGAAAAAAAATAAAATCCCTTCGTTGTCGTCAGCAGAAAATACGCTTTCTTGCCGATATTCACAACCCCAAGGTGCGTGATTTCCTTCCATGACAAGTCCTTTGACCGGAAAAACTTTTTGATGGTTATGCCTGTATCGGCGATGGCGATTTCCCTTTTGATCGCTTCGACGCAAACCGCCACAGTTCCCACGCAAGCGGCCGCCAGAATGATTCTTTCCCATAATTGACCCTTTGCCAAGCTCAATATCAGCAAAACAAAAAGCGAAATGACCACAATAGCCAACGGGATGATAAAGACCTTTTTGATTTTAAATGTCTGTCGGTTCATAAATGTTGTTTTGGTTTTTTTTTACAAAAATGTCATCATGATTTGTTGATGGGTTATCTGACGAAGTGTCCGCTTTTGCCACCGCTTTTTTCCAGAAGCATGATTTCGCCAATAACCATCCGTTTATCCACGGCTTTGCACATGTCGTAAACCGTCAAAGCGGCGACGCTTACGGCTGTCAGCGCTTCCATTTCCACGCCCGTTTTTCCGGTCGTCTGGGCCAGAGAATCGATGATGATTTGCGATTTTTTATAATCAAGACTCAAATCGAGGTCAACGGATGTCAGCTCGAGGGGGTGGCACAGGGGAATCAGATCGGCTGTTTTTTTTGCGGCCATAATGCCCGCGATTTTCGCCGTTGTCAGGACGTTTCCTTTTTTTACTTGTTCTTTACTGATTAATTCGAGCGTGCGGGAATCCGTCTGGATGACGCCTCGGGCCCTTGCTTTGCGGAGGGTATTTCTCTTCGCGGTCACGTCCACCATCTGCACATCGCCTTTGCCGTCGATATGGGATAATTTTTTCATCCGATCCTTCCGCACATGGGCTGAATGATAAAAACTGCTCTTGCTTAACACAGGCAAATTCATCCGTCAAGGAACGGGAGAAGAAAATTTTCTAAAGATTTTTTGATAAAAAATCTTGATATAAATATTCATATTGGCTAAAAGTTTTCAAAAAAATGCCCTAAAAACATTATGTTCGTCAAAGTCAACAGCATGAGCGTCATCGGCATGGAGTCTTATCCCGTTTCCGTGGAGGTGGATATTTCGCAGGGATTGCCTCAATTTGCCACGGTCGGTCTGCCGGACGCGTCCGTAAAGGAAAGCCGGGACAGAATCAAAGCCGCGATCAAAAACTCCGGATATCGCTTTCCGCGCAGTCATGTCACGATCAACCTCGCGCCGGCGGACATTAAAAAGGAAGGAACCGGTTTTGATTTGCCCATCGCTGTCGGGATCTTGGCTGCTGAGGAACTCATCGAAGATCATACCCTGAAGGATTGTCTTTTCATTGGAGAACTATCCCTCGATGGCAGCGTGAAAGGGGTCAACGGTGTTCTGCCCGTTGTTTTTAAGGCGAAAGAAATAGGTATCAAGGAGGTTTTTGTTCCCGAAGAAAACGCCGCCGAAGCCGTCATGGTATCGGGCGTGAACATCTTTCCGGTGAAAACTCTGCCTGATGTTGTCGAACATTTGCAGGGACGCCCAAACCCGGCGTCTCCCGCCCTGAATCTGGATGAAATCTTTCGGAAAAGCTTCAAATATGACGTGGATTTCAGTGAAATCAAGGGTCAGAATCAGGCCAAGCGGGCATTGGAAATCGCGGCGGCCGGCGGACATAACGTCTTGATGATCGGTCCGCCCGGTTCAGGGAAAAGCATGCTGGCAAAGCGTCTGCCCACCATTTTGCCCGATCTTTCCTTTGAAGAGGCGATCGAGGTGACAAAAATTTTTTCAGTCGCCGGTTTGTTGAGCAAGAAGGAAACATTCATCGCTCATCGGCCGTTTCGCGCTCCTCATCACACCATCTCCGATGCCGGTTTGGTCGGCGGCGGGCAAATCCCGCGACCCGGAGAAATCAGCTTGGCGCATCTTGGCGTTCTTTTTATGGATGAATTGCCGGAATTCAGGAAAAATGTGCTGGAAGCGCTGCGGCAGCCCCTGGAAGACGGAACGATCACGATTACGCGATCTTCCATCACGGTGAACTTCCCGGCGAAATTCATGCTGGTAGCCGCCATGAACCCCTGTCCGTGCGGGTACTTCGGGGACCGCACCCGGACCTGCCGGTGCACGCCCCAGCAGATCCGCCAGTATCAATCCAAAATTTCGGGGCCGCTTCTGGACCGGATTGACCTGCACATTGAAGTGCCCGCCGTAAAGTATCGCGCCCTTGCGGACAAAGAAACGGGGGAGCCTTCCGCTGCGATCAAGGGGCGGGTAAATCAAGCGCGGGAAATTCAGAAAAGGCGTTTCGGCGAAGACAACCTGCTTTGCAATGCGCGACTGACCGAAAAACAAATCCATCGTTTTTGTCAAATCGACAACGAGTCCCACCAGTTGATCGAAATGGCTGTCGAAAAACTTGGTTTCAGCGCGCGTGGCGTGAACCGGATATTGAAAGTCGCCCGGACCATCGCAGACATGGAACAAAGCGAGTCCATCAGACCATCTCATGTGGCCGAGGCCATTCAATACCGAAGTCTTGATAGAGTTTTGGTTTAGTGTTATGAGGAAAACCGAGATTCTCATGCCGGTCTGACTTCCGCTGCTGGGGAAATCGAACTGGGGAAAGGGGTATTTATGGAAATTAAAATAAGAAAGGCGTCGCAACGTCAAAGAAAACAAAAACCTGCAGATGAATCCAAACTCGGCTTCGGAAAGATTTTTGCCGATCATTTTTTTAATGTGAAATACAAAAGCGGCAGGGGATGGTATGACCCCGTCATTGAGCCCTATCGTTCAATTAAGCTGGATCCGACCGCCATGTGCCTTCATTACGGCCAGGAGATTTTCGAGGGACTCAAGGCCTACCGTGGTCCGAATGATGAAATTTATTTCTTCCGTCCGCAGGAGAATATCAAGCGGATGAACGCTTCAGCGGAGAGGCTTTGCATGCCGGCGATGGATGAAGACTTGTTTATGGAAGCCATGAAAAAGCTGGTTCTTCTGGAAAAGGACTGGATTCCTCATGGGGAAGGGACGTCTATGTATATCCGTCCGACAATGATTGCGACGGAACCGGCCCTGGGCGTGCACCCGGCCAATGAATATCTCTTTTTCATTGTTGTCGGACCGGTAGGAGCTTATTATCCGCAGGGATTTTCTCCGACAAAAATGTTTGTTTCCGAAGAATATGTCCGGGCTGTGCGGGGAGGCATCGGCAACATCAAGGCAGCCGGCAATTATGCTGCCAGCCTTTACGCCAGCAAGATCGCAACCGAAATGGGTTACACCCAGGTGCTTTGGTTGGATGCCGTCGAAAGGAAATATGTCGAGGAAGTTGGGACCAGCAATATCTTTTTTCTAATGGGCGATGAATTGGTCACGCCGCCTTTGTCCGGTTCGATTCTGCCCGGTGTTACCCGGAATTCCGTGATCACGCTGGCGCGGCACATGGGAATCAAGGTCAGCGAAAGACCCATTTCCATCGATGAAGTCATTTCGGCGTCTCAAAACGGGGCTTTAAAGGAAGCCTTTGCGTCCGGAACGGCGGCCATCATTTCCCCTGTGGGACAGATTTTCTTCCGCGGCACGGAATATTTAATCAATGGCGGCAAAACCGGAGAACTGGCACAAAAGTTGTACAATGAAATTTTGCAAATTCAGTATGGATTAAAGGATGATCCTTTTGGGTGGCGTGTTAAAATAACGGACGGTAAAAGGAATGCGAAGCGGAAAAAATGACGGTTTTTTAAAGTGATAAATCATCGGAAAACACATTCCACAAAATTGTGGAAATAGTTGTTGATAACTTTGTTGATAATCTCCGTAAGTATATAATTGCTGCGCTTTTACACCAATTTGCACAAGGATTGTGCAAATTAAAAGTTAAGTAAATTCAATATCTTTGAGACATATCCCCTTGAGGGGGTATATTTTTCGAAAAAGAAAGGAAAGATATAAACTTAATCGTAAGAAAGTGTGCCATTGATGCAGTTTTTTTTGATCAAATTGGATAAAAAAAACAAAAAAATTTTCCTTCACATAAAGGACTTGAGATTAAAACAGGTACTTTTTTGCTTCATTTTAATTTGTTTTTTCCCCCCGAAGGATTCTTTTTGTCAAGCGTCCTTGCCGCTGGAGGGCATTATTCAAAATGTGCAGGGTGCTTATGAAAAGACCAGGGATTTCAAGGCGGATTTTGTGCAGGAGACATTCATGAAATCTGTGCAGAAAAAACTGGTTGAAAAAGGCGCAATGTTCTTTAAAAAGCCGCGCAATATTCTCTGGGATTATTCCACGCCGGAGGTCAAAAAGATTGTTTTGAACAGTCGAAAAGCCTGGCTGTATCTTCCCAAAGAAAGAGTTGCCTACCTGCAAAGCTCCTCGAAAATTCTGCAGTCGCAGGTTTTGATGAATTTTTTCTCGGGAGCCGGAAAAATAAATAAAGATTTTATCGTCCGTTTTGCGCAGCCTGAAGCGACGGATTCTGAGGGCAATTATCTTCTGGTTTTGACTCCCCGGCAAAAAAATGCCGGTTTTAACGAAGCGAGAATCGCGGTTGACAAGAACCATTTCAGCATTCTGCGATTTAGCTTTGATGACGCGATGGGCAATACCACGACTCTTTATTTCTCCAATATGGTCGTCAATGCAAACCTTCCACAGAAAATTTTTGAGTTTCAGCCTCCCGCCGATGTTGAAGTTTTTCCGTTGAATTAGAGTGCTTATCTGGAGAAGGGGTTGTCGCTGTCAAAATCGGGCGTCATGTCGAAATCATTGACTTCCTGAACAAAGAGATTTCTGAAACCAAGATCCAGAGCATGATCGACAACCCGACGGTACTCCCTGGAGGTGATTCTGCGGCCCAGTATCGGATGATGGCGCACCTTGGGCGTGGGCGTATACTGGGACATGATGCTCAGAAAAACGGATGAGGAGATTTCCTTTTTTATGAGATTCAAGACGGCGAGGGAATTTTCCACCCGCTCGGGCAGGACCAGGTGACGGATGATGACCCCTTTTTGGGCGACGCCGTTTTCCAGAACCAACTCGTCGCCAACCTGTCTGACCATTTCCTTGATGGAATCCAGCGCGAAGCGAGGATATCCGGGAGCGCAGGAAAAGGACATCGCATCGTCTTCCAGCCCGTATTTGAAATCGGGCAGGTAAATGTCAACGAATCCCTCCAGAAGACGGACGATTTCCGGACTTTCATATCCCCCGCAGTTATAGACAAAAGGAATCTTTAACCCCTTCTGTCTGGCCAAAATCAATGCCTCGATCATCTGGGGCGTCTGCGATGTAGGCGTAACCGGTTCAATATTGTGGCACTGTCTTTCCTGGAGGTTCAGCATCACATCGGCCATTTGGGCGGGATCGAGTCTCTTTCCTTCGGCGCAATGAGAAATTTGATAATTCTGACAGTAGATGCAAAACAGGTTGCATGAGGAAAGAAAAATGGTGCCGGCCCCTTTTGTGCCGGAAAGAGGGGGTTCTTCACCGTGATGGGCCAAGGCGCAGTCCATAACGATTTCAGCGGGCAGGCCGCAATAGCCGATTTCTCCGCGGGTCCGGTCGATATGGCATTGACGCGGGCAAAGCACACAGTCTTTTAAAATATCTTTCAAAAGGGCGATCTTTTCTTCCTGTCGCGCGTCCATGGTCAAAGGTTCTTCTTCCGGAAGTTTGCGCCATCAGAATTTTTCGACGACGTTTCTGATTCTGCCGCTTGCCACCAGTTCCAGAAATTCTTCCCCCAGCGGCGCGCAGAGACTGACCGCTTTGCGCCAGTTTTCGATTCTTGTTTCCTGGTCGTCAAGGTAAGTCGTGAAATCGGAACGTTCCGGAATTTTCCCTCCCGGCAGCGTTTCGATAAAGTCCTGCGTCGGAAAAACCATCAAAACATTGCCGAGTGTTTCTTTTTCGGAGGTCCGTTTTTTGATCTTTTTATCCAGCCAGCCCGGCACGATTCTTTCCTGATGATGAAAAAAGAGTACGATTTCATTTTCTTGAGCTGCAAACTGATGCGTCAGATGATAATCAATCAGGCCTCCGTCCCGATAGGTTCCCCGGGGGGCTCCATAAATATCCCGCACACCTTCAATGACAAGAGGAATGGCGCCGGAGGCCAGGATGGCGTGTTTAAAATTGATCTCGTTTAAAGGAATATGGGTTCCGCGAAAGTGACGCCTCAGGCAGAAGGCGGGAGGCTTGGAGGCATTGTAGAAAACAACCCTTTCGGCGAAGCGATAAATATTGTCGCGGCTGATGTAATTCATTGCGAAACAGACTGTCAGTCCCAATTTCTGCAAAAGCGGATTTTCCCGACTGACCAGACCGCGGGCGCGGGCCGTGATCACGACCAGGCGGTAATTTTTGTTGGCCAGGGCAAAAGGCAGCGCGTCATCTTCAATGTAGTGATTGATAATCGCGATGATTTTTTCCTGACAGGTGCGGGGTGTGTCTTTCCGCGTATATCTTGCGCTGATGTATGCATCGATGAGCTTCCGGTAGCTTTTTTGCGACTCTGGTTGGATCCAAGCTGCAAAACGGAAAGCGCCAGCCGAAGAGCCGACAAGTTGGACAGGCTGTTTTCGGCCTAAAAGATCGCTTTCCAGAAGCGTCAGATCGAAACCGCTGGCGATCAGCCAGCGCGGCCCGACGGCCGGCCCGAAATAGGTGGTTACGGCATCAAAATGAAATCCTCCGTCTTTGATGATAGGATAAATGTGATTTCCAGCTTTGATTCTCAATCGGTTCATGGCTGAAATGATTCAGGACTTTTTAAAATAGCTTTTTGAGTTGACACCTTCATGGCTTGCTGGTAAATGTTTTGTCCGATCAGCTCGTGTCCGGAGCTGTTGCTCCCGGTCGGGGCAGCTTTTACCAGTAATGGAATAAATTGCAAGCGAATTTATTTTCTCAAGGATCGGCCGAAGTGAACATCAAAGAGGATATCAAAAAGATCGCCCGGCAGGCGGCGGAAGCCTCCCGCGGGCTTTCACGCGCCGCGACGGGTGATAAAAACCGGGCGCTTCTGGAAATGGCGGATGAACTGGTCAAGAAAACCAAGCTTATTCTGGAAGAAAATGCCAAGGACGTCGCCAGGGCCAGGAAAGCCGGAATTTCCGGCGCCATGTTAGAGCGCCTGACCCTCAAGCCTTCCACTATTGAACAGATGGCTCAAGGCTTGAGAGAAGTCGCCGCCCTCCCGGATCCAGTGGGTAAAATCACGTCCATGTGGCGCAGGCCCAACGGTCTGCTGGTTGGCCGGATGCGCATTCCCCTGGGCGTCATCGGCATCATTTATGAATCGCGTCCCAACGTAACGGTGGATGCTTCCGCGCTTTGCCTGAAATCGGGCAATGCGGTTGTCCTGCGAGGCGGATCCGAGGCCATTCAATCCAATCTGGCCATTGCGTCCGTTTTGCAGGGTGTGCTGAAAAAAGCCTCGTTGCCGGCCGACGCTGTTCAGCTCATTCCCTATACCGATCGGGAAGCGGTTTCGGAAATGCTCAAACTGGAAGAATACATTGATCTGATTATTCCCCGCGGCGGCGAGGATTTGATCCGCGCCGTGGTCGCGCAATCCAGAATACCGGTCATCAAGCATTACAAGGGCGTCTGTCACATTTTCGTGGATGCCAGCGCCGATGTGGAGATGGCGGTGAAGATTTGCCTCAACGCCAAAACGCAGCGTCCCGGCGTCTGCAACGCCATGGAAACGCTTCTGGTCCACAAAGACATCGCGCGCAAATTTTTGCCGATCGCGGCGGACAAACTCAAAAAAGCCGGCGTGGTCATCCGCGGCTGCGAAAAAACAAAGGCGATTCTGAAGAAAATCGAGAAGGCGGAGGAACGCGACTGGCACGAGGAATATCTGGATTTGATTTTGGCGGTAAAAATCGTGGAGGACATAGACGAGGCCGTCGCGCACATTCAAAAATACGGTTCCCTGCACACAGAGTCCATCATCACCAGCGATTACGCCAACGCGCAACGCTTTTTGACGGAGGTAAATTCCTCGACGGTTTTGGTGAACGCCTCCACCCGTTTCAGCGACGGGTTTGAACTGGGCCTCGGTGCCGAAATCGGCATTTCGACCACGAAATTGCATGCGTTCGGTCCGATGGGGCTGGAAGAATTGACCACAACGAAATTCATTATTTACGGCAACGGGCAGGTGAGAACATGAGGTGGGGACTTTTCGGCGGAACCTTTGATCCGATTCATTACGGCCATTTGCGGGGCGCGGAAGAAATGCTGGAGATGTTTCAATTGAACCGCATCATTTTCGTGCCCTCATCCAGGCCTCCTCACAAACTGGAGGCGGAGGTTACGCCGTTCAATCATCGTGAACAAATGATCCGCCTGGCGATTGAGGACAATGTCAATTTTTCTTTTTCGGAGGTCGAAAAACTACGCGCCGGCAAATCTTATTCCGTGGAGACCGTGGAGCACATTCTCAGCAAATATATGAAGGATCTGGAGCTTTTCTTTATTGTCGGACAGGACGCTTTCCAGGCGGTGACGACCTGGAAGGATTGGGACAGGCTGCTGCTTTTGTGCAATTTCGCCGTGATGACGCGTCCGGGCTACGACAATATGACCCTGGATGAGATCCTGCCCAAGTCTTTTGCCTCTCAATTCAAATACAACAGAGACACCGACGGGTTTGACGGTCCGACAGAGCACACGATTTATTTCCGCCATGTCAGCTTTCTGGATATTTCGTCGTCCCGCATGCGGGCCATGGTCAAAAACGGCCAATCCATCAGGTATCTCTTGCCGGACAAGGTTCGTCAGTACATTGTCAAACACGCGTTGTACCGATAAATTTTAAAAACAAAACAGATTGAAGCAAAAAGGAGATTGAAATGCCCTACAAGTTTATCGAGCTGGAAGTCAAGGATTTCGTCGCCGTGGTGACGATGGCCCGGGAAAAAACCTTAAACGCCCTGAGTCTGGAGTTTGCTTCGGAAATCGCCGACGTTTTTAGGTCGCTGGCGTCCAGGGATGATGTTCGGGCCGTCATTCTGAAAAGCAAGGCGCGAATTTTCTGCGCCGGTCTGGATTTGAAAGACGCCGCTTCGGGATTTACCGGAACATCGAGAGGTCCCTGGGACATGATAAAAAAATCCCAGCCCTTATTTGACTGCTGCAACGCGATTGAGGAATGCCCCAAGCCAGTCATTGTTGCAGTGCACGGCCAGTGCATTGGCGGAGGACTCCATCTCATCTGCGCCTGTGACGTGCGGCTTTGCACTGAAGATGCGGTTTTCTGTCTGAGAGAACCCAAAATCGGTCTGGTTGCGGATATGGGGGCGCTGCAACGGTTGCCGTTGATCGTGGGACAGGGTTACGCCAGGGAAATTGCGTTCACCGTCGGCAATTACTCGGCGCGGCAGGCGGAGAAAATGGGACTGGTCAACGGCGTGTATCCGGATCAGGCATCCCTTGACGAAGCAGCTTGGCAAATGGCCGGTCAGATTGCGGAGAACGCTCCTCTGGCGATCGAATGCACGAAGGAAGTGCTGAATTTCAGCCGTTACACAAGCGTCAGCGAAGGCATGGCGTTGGCCATACAGAAAAATATGTTTTTGCTGGCGACAGAGGATATCAAGGAAGCGTTTTTGGCCTTTATGGAAAAGCGGCCCCCGAAATTTAAGGGGCAGTAAGAATATCTGGGAAGGTAATTCCCCAGGCCTGTTGATCATTTGATTAATTAATAAAGGCCTGGGGAATTTTTTTTAGCTTTGGTACATGTTTTCAATTTCGTCTTTATATTTTTCAAAGACGATTCTTCTCTTGAGTTTGAGCGTGGGGGTCAGTTCGCCGCTTTCTACGCTGAAGGGTTTTTCCAGCACTTTATAGTATTTGATCTGCTCATAGCGGGGCAGCGTTTCGTTGACCTCATCAATCTGTTTCTGGATGAGCTGCTTGATTTTTTCATTCTGGATGAGATCCGCGTTTGAGCACTCAGCAATACCGTTGTGTTTGGCGTAACGCTGAAGTTCCTGGAAATCGGGAACAATCAGAGCGGTCAAGTATTTCCTCGCGTCGCCGATCAGGCAGGCCTGATCAATGTAAGGTTTTGCGGTAATGGCCAGTTCGATGGGGTGCGGGGCGACGTTTTTGCCGCCGGAAGTCACAAAGAGTTCTTTTTTCCGGTCGGTGATCATCAGAAAGCCGTCTTGGTCAAATTCGCCGATATCGCCTGTTTTGAACCAGCCGTCTTCAGTAAAAGCTTCTTTCGTCGCTTCAGGCAGATTCCAGTACCCCTTGAAGACCTGAGGGCCCTTGACCAGAATTTCTCCATCTTCGGCGATTTTCTCTTCCGTCCAGAGAACCGGCCTGCCGACGGTGCCCGGCTTGATCTGCAATTTATGGGCAACGGTATTGTAGGCCAGAGAAAGGGCCAAAGAACGGATGGGGTTGGTGTAGGGCGAAAGACCCTGCGCCTGTTTGGTCACCATTAGATCCACCGTTAAATCCAGCATCTTCTTTTGAAACCAGTTGGCGTTGTTGATGTCGAAATTGGCGGAAAATTCCGGTTCGTTGAAGTTGATCACCGGAGAGGTTTCCGTCAGACCGTATCCTTCGGCGAGCTGAATGCCCAGCGACCGGATGAAGACGCAAACGTCTTTGGAGAGTTTGCCGCCTCCCGAAATGCCCAAAACAACGCGGTCCAAGCCGGCGGTCTTTTTTATTTTGTTAAACACCAGAATGTTGGCCAGCGCAAATTGCAGCAAATCCGCCTGACCCAGCCGGGTGGCCGAGGCCATGGCCTCGCAATATTTTTCGCCCAGTTTCATGGCCCAGTTGAAAATGGATTGGGTTGTTTTGTTCTGTCTGGAAACAATGGATTTTGTCGTGTCAAATATTTTTTCCCATAACCGGGGGATGCTGACAATGACATTGGGTCTCACTTCCAGCATGTTTTTGGGTATTTTTTCGAAACTCTCCGCAAAAACGAGAATGCCACCCTGCTGCAGGCCGCCCACATGATAGTCGCTGGTTCTGCCGAAAACATGACACATGGGCAGATGAACGAGGAAGGTCAGATGGAGTCCCAGTTCCCGCTGGCGGCGGACAAGCGTTGAGTTCGAGCTCTGATGAATGTTGGAGACCCAGTTTTTCTGGGTCAGGATGGCACCCTTTTGCTTACCTGTTGTTCCGGACGTGTAAATGATGGAAGCGACGTCATCGGGTGTGACACTGTTGATGTTTCTTTCGATTTCTTCATCGCTGACCTTTCCTTGCCCCAATGCGATCACTTCGTCGAACGTATAAACTCCTGCCGGTTTTGTTCCCTCCCAGGAGCACATCGTAATAATCGTCTCAATGGGAATACCCTGGGCTTTGGCCTTCAGGGCCATTTCTCCCCTTTCCTGCGTGGAGGCAATGACGATCTTCGACCCGCTGTCCGACGTCATGTATGCCAGTTCTTCAACCGTTAAGGTGGGGTAAAGGGGAACGCCGATAGCGCAGCAAGCCTGAATTGCCTGGTCCGCAATGATCCATCGGGGTCGACTCTCGGAGAAAACAACAATTCGATCACCCTTTTTCAGCCCTAAAACAATCAATCCCTTGGCCAGCGCAATGGCTTCGTCGCGTGTCTCTTTCCAAGTCCGGGAATGCCATTGCGCGCAGGGATTTCCGTGTTTGTCAAGCTTGGCGCGAAGAAATTCGACCTGATCCCCGAATCTCAAAGCCTGATTGTGAAAAATACCGCATAGCGTATCGTTTCTGTAAGCCATAAATACAATGCCCCCTTTAAGATGTTTTTATTCTTGTTGTAGTCAATGGATTTTTGACTTTTTTGCTTTCTATCGGGTGCGACCTTCCTACGCTCTTTTTTAAGAAAAAATCAAGCTCAAATTGGCTTATGACTCCGGAAAATTTGCTTCATCCCCTTTTCTCTTGTAAAGGTATCTTTCCAGCAGACGGTTATAGGGCGTCCAATCAGAGTCTTTATCTGAAGCATCCTTCATAAACGTCTTGAAAGCGTTAAACTTGGCGTCCATATCGTCTATATAATGCACGACCAGCGCTTCCAGGGTTTTCGGACGCTTGGGGGAACCAAATTCAAATTCGCCGTGGTGACTCAAGATGATATGGCGTAATTGAAGCGCCAGTTGCATGGGGAAATTCTCGAGGGTCGCGATTTTTTTATCGACCATTTCCACACCCATGACGACATGGCCGATCAATCTTCCTTCATCCGTGTAATCAATGAGGTGGCTGAAAGAAAATTCATGAATTTTTCCGATGTCATGAAGAATCCCTCCGGTGATCAGCAAATCTTTGTCGAGTTCAGGATAATGGCCGGATGCCATGTCCAGAAGGCGAACCACCGAAAGCGTGTGCTCCAAAAGG
>DAOSZO010000021.1:0-34922 GCA_035382085.1 Smithella sp. | reverse complement strand
GTTGAACGACTCGAAAATCATCCAGAGAAAAACGACGAACGATCTCACCCCGGCTGTTTTCAATCCATGCCGCCTTGATGCTGACTGCAGCAGGCGCGTTGACCGGATCAAAACGGATGGACTGAATGAACCGGTGGCTCAACGGAAAAGAGTATGAGTGAAATCCTTCCTTGTCCAGTAAGACACAGCTTGAATCGGATTCTCGATACCCATGGCCGGTGTCAAAAAATACCTGCGCAAACGCCAAAGAGGAAGACTTCATAACGACAATGAGATTCTTTTGATGATAACGAATATAATCCTGATACAAGAAAAGCCCTGATATCAACAGTCCACTCAAGATCAGAATCGTTGGCTGCGCTCTTTTTATCTTCATGGCCCCAGGTAAACGTTTAAGTTAATGATTTCTTTTGGGATTGCGTCTTCGCAGACATTTTGCATGGTCCCGCTCTGATACTTTTTCAGCGCGTGCCGAAACACTCATTGACGGCTGACCGAACGGAATGTTCAAAATCGCTTGGGCTGCAATCTTTCGCCACTCTCGCGAGAGCAGCCTTTCGCAGCTGCTGCCATTGTTTCTCGTCCTGATACAGACGGGCGCAAGCCGCAGCAAAATCTTCTGGAGTATCGGCAACCGCCAATTCCACACCGTCGTTCCAGCCCAGCTGACGGCACAGAAGGCCGGTTGCGACAACCGGCAGGCCCATTGCGGCGGCTTCATGGATTTTTGTGGGAATACCGGCAGCAAAACGGGTCGGCGCAATAAAAACCCGTGAGGATTCGTAAAACGGACGGATATTTTCAATTCGGCCCAAAAGCCTGACGCGCGGGCCCGCAAGACCCCGCACATTAGAAGCTCCGTTTCGCCCTACAACATTCAGGATGTAGTCGCGGCCCATCAACTGATCCAGCCTCGGCATGATGTTTTGAACGAACCATATCAAAGAATCGGCGTTTGGCGAGGAGTCATCATCCAATGCGCCGACAAAAAGAAAATGCTCCCGCTGAAAAAAACCCCATTGCGTCGGCGCAAGGTCAACACCATTGCCGACGATTCTAACATTGTCATATCCGGCTCCTCGGAACATGGCGCCCTCCTTCTCATTGACGGCAAAGACCATGTGGGCCGGACGCGCCAGGGCAAGTTCCTTGAATATGTTTTTGTGATCCTCTGGACTCCATTTGCTTTCGTCAAACCCCTTCTGACGGCATATATCGCGAACCGCAAAAACAGCTTCCGCGTCATAAATCAGTTTTGTCCTTTGAAGAAAATCCGACACGTCTTTACAGGCATAGTTAAAACATTCCATGTTGTGAGGACGGCTCACCAGAACTCCGTCATAATACCCGCAACGTTCACGCAAGAAATCAACAAGACCGCGTTGTCCGCGTCCCGCCAAAATTTCAGTTTCCCGCGGCAGCCAAACGTAAGCCTCTTGAAAATCGACATGGGGGAAGATTAAGGGATAATAACTTACGAACCATCCGTCGCACACAAGGGTCCGCATGATTTGCAGAGCCCTGGAATAGCCGGACCCGAGACTCGGATACGGAACGCGGTCGTCAATGACCAATATCCGACCTTTGCCCCGATATCTCATTCGAGCCCGAAGGCAACCGCTGCTTTGCGGAAGATGGTCAGCTTCCAACGCAGATTGGTGATGCCTGACAAAGACACGTCGGTTTCGCTGTTGCAGAGACAGGGCTTCTTCGAAGGAGCGCATGCTGCCGAACTGAACATGCATCACCTCCACTTGCGGATCATACACCACCCGAAATCCGGCCTGACGAATCCGCATGCAAAGATCCGTCTCTTCATAATAGGCCGGCTCATAAACGGCATTGAGTCCGCCAAGCCGATCAAACAAATCCCTGCGAACCATTAGGAATGCGCCTGAACAATAGTCCACTTCCCGACAAAATTGAAATTCCGCCTCGGCAGGATCGCAACCGGATCCGTAGCCCGTGCAAGTGCCGTCCTGCCAGATGATGCTGCCTGCCTCCTGAAGTCTGCCGTCGAGACTGACAATCTTCCCTCCCACTGCTCCGATGCTTGGATCGCCTTCCAAACGCCGGAAGGCGGCTGAAATGGATCCGGCTTTGACGCGGATATCGTTGTTGAGCAAAAGAAGATATTTGCCGCGCGATGCTGCCGCTGCGGCGTTGATGCCGCCCAGAAAATGATGGTTGCGAGCGTGCTTCTGCATTCGAACACCGTCGAGGCAATCTAACAAAAAAGAGGTGCGATCGGTGGACGCGTTATCGACAATTATGATTTCTGCTGAAACATCCAGCGATTGTTCAAGCGATCGCAAACAATGCCATGTCAATTCGGCCTGATTAAACAATACCAGCAAAACAGATATTTCCGGATTCTCGAACGTGGGCATTTGAAAACGACCGCTCCTGTGAAGAAAAGCATCCAGGTCCTGTCTGCAAACCGTCTGAAAGGCGTTTTTCATTTCCTCAGAATCCGCATCTGTTGGCAAGGAAAATCCGATCGGCCTCGGCCGTTTTCCCAACATGAGGAGGGCTGGAGCCTGGCTGCTTTCATAAAACAGTAGATCCTCGGGACTTTTGGCTCTCAGCAGACACTCCGGCGGCCGGATATCAGCCGCGTGGCCCGCTCGCATCCATCGAAAACCGGCCTTTTCGCAGGCATAGAAATACAGTCGTTCGATGGCGTGAGCCAAGCCGCCATCCGTTTGTCCCCTTTCCTCCTGAAAATCCTCGAAAGACAAATCCAAAGCCAGAAGGGGTTTTAAGGCGGAGGCACGCGCCCAAAACATGGAGCCGGCTGGAAAATCAAGCGGGCTGTCCAGGTTTATGGTGATCCCCATCCTCTGGGCCAATGCCCGCGCCGTCGTAAAGTTCACACCCCAGTTCATAAAGGGTCGCACCGGCGCGAACGTCCGGGGCGCGATCATGCCCAGCTTTGGTAAACGGGCAAACGCATCCATCACGCTTTCGACGATCGCCGGTGAACCCACCAGGCAATCGAAAATAAAACGCCTCCAAGCGGTTAATCGCCGATCGTGAAACGATTGTTTTGTATGCAGGTGAAGAACGATCGAATAAGCATGATAAACATCCCGAAATGAAATCAACTTGGCGGCAATATCCCTTCCCCGGTTGGGAACGACACGGATATCGACGCGCCGGGCTCCCACGGTCGAAAAAGCGCTGCTTAAAAAGTCAGCTTTCTGTACCGTATCGGTTGACACAAAAAGATCGAAGGGGAAACGGATGTTTCGGATATATTCTCTGACTTCCGACACGAGCTCGGGATAGAAGGCATGCAGCATCACGGCGATTTGTTCTCCGGAAGAGACCCTTCGAGAAAAATCGAAGGGGACCAGCAGTACGGGTTCAGGTGACGTCCCTTGAAGAGTCACGGCCGTCGTTGCATCGTCTTGCTCTGTGCCGTGTTGACGAGCGGCTACAAAAAGGATGCGCCGTTTAACGCCCGGCCAACCGTCATTAAAAAAAACACGGCATGCTTTTTCCGCCGTCGAAATCACGCCTCCGCCAAAAGCCATGATCGTCGGCAGCAATTTTAAAATCTCTCTGATGTTTTTTATCTTTATCAATACCTGAACGCTCATTTGCGAAAACTTTCCAAGCCGGTTTTAATCCCCTTCCGCCACGCAATCATTTGGGGTCTCGGAAACGTGAGAAACGTTTCTGGATTGCCGACACCCCGATGATACATCTTCACAAGAAACTACAGGGTGCCCGCACAACCCGATCGCGCTTCCCAAAAGGCTATCATATCCTTCAGGCTCTGTTCAAGAGGAATCGTGTTGTGCCATCCCAATTCCTCTTTGATCTTTTGATTGGACCCGATGATGATTTTGCTGTCCAGGGGTCTAAGCATAAGACAATCTGTTTCAATATCCACGCTCAGACAAAGTTGTGTTGCAATCCGGTCAATCACATCCCGGATGGAGACACCCGCGCCGCTGCATATATTATAAATATTTCCACTCACCCCTTTTTGCAGCAGCAGATCATAGGCCGCAACAACGTCCCGAACATCAATAAAATCGCGCACAATCGAAACATCGCCCGCAACCACCGTCCCTCGCTCGCGCCCTGATCGCTTGATCTCCACCATCTGTTTCACCAGGGACGAAACGACAAACACTGCCGATTGTCCCGGTCCGACATGATTAAACGAACGGGTCAGAACGATATCCAGTCCGTATCCGTCGGCGTAAACTGTTGCCAGATGTTCCTGAGCGCTTCTCGCGGCCGCATAAGGACTGACCGGATTTAATTCTTGCGATTCGCTCAGGGGCAGATCCGTTTCGTTGACATTTCCGTATTGTTCGGACGAACCGACAGAAATAATCCGGCAGGTAACACGGTGCCGTCTGACCGCCTCAATTAAATTCAAAAAGATGTTCGTATTGTTCAAAAAGGTTTCGACCGGCCGTTTCCAGCCTGCCGCCACGCTGCTTTGGGATGCCAGATGCAGAATAAAATCGGGCTGAAATTTTGCAACGACGGATTCTATATCGTCCTGAAACAAAAGATCCGTTTGAGCAAAAGAAAACCTGACATGACGGTAGCCGTCGAGGTCAACCCGAGGTGTTTGAAGATCCACGCCAAGAACAATACATTCGCGATGACGTTGTTCGAGATAGTCAACAAAATGTCTGCCAACAAAACCGGAACACCCGGTGATCAGGTATTTTTTCATAAGTCGTTTACAACATCATCAATCCCAAAAACGGAATCGAATAATTTGAAAGATTGCCGAGACAGCGTCCTTCCATTTGATTTTTTTCCCTTCTTCATAGGTTCTTCCGGAATAGGAGATACCCGTCTCATAGACGCGCAGCCGCCTGCCGTTCAAACGCATCCGGGCGATTTTGGCCGTGATTTCCGGCTCGACCCCGAAACGCGGGCTTTTGATCGTGAGCCGCTCGACGACGGGGCGGGTGAAAACCTTATAGCAGACCTCCATATCTGTCAGATTGAGATTGGTCAGCATATTGGAAAAAGTCGTCAGGATGTTATTGGCGACCTGATGCCAGAAATACAGGACACGGTGAGGCTCTCCGATAAATCGGCTGCCATAAACCACATCCGCTTTGCCTTCGAGAATCGGCTGCAACAGCTTGGGGTAATCGGCGGGATCATATTCAAGATCCGCATCCTGAATCAAAATGATATCGCCCGTCGCCCTGGCAAAGCCATCCCGGATGGCCGCCCCCTTGCCTTCATTGACCGTCTTGTGAATCAGCTGAATCCCGACGCCGGGATATTTTTTGGGGAATGACTCCATAATCGTCCAGGTCTTGTCCCGGGACCCGTCGTCAATTAGAATCAATTCTTTTTCCAGATTTTCCGGAAGCGGCTGGGCGACCACCCTGTCAACGATTTCGGCAAGATAGGGCTGTTCATTGTAAACCGGGATGATGATGGACAACTTTTTAAACACAGGCTGATTCATCAAACGGCACCTTTTTCCGCATTTTTTTTACTGTCGCCGATAATTTTCCCATGGTTCATGGTCATGACGCGATTGCAAATCTTTTCTATTTGTTCGGGCTTGTGCGAAGCGAGCACAAGGATGGATGATTTGCTGATGAATTCCATCAGCCGCGCTTCGGCTTTTTTGCTGAATTCCGCGTCTCCCACGGACAACCACTCATCCATCAGAACAATATCCGCCGGGAAGGCCGTGCAAACCGAAAAAGCCAACCGCATGGACATGCCGGCGGAATAGGTCCGCATGGGCATTTTGATGTAATCGCCCAATTCGGAAAATTCAATGATTTCATCCATCCGTTTGTTAAGCTCCGATTTTGCGATGCCCATCAGAACGGCGCGCATGTAAATGTTCTCATAACCGGTAAACTCGTCGTCCATGCCGAGGGAAATATCGAGCAGGGAGGCAATCCTCCCCCGAACATTCAGCGTGCCGCGGGCGGGCTTGTAGATGCCGGCCATGGCGCGCAGAAGCGTCGTCTTGCCGGCACCGTTATGACCGACCAGGCCGACGCGTTCTCCTTCGGCGATGGAAAATGAAACATCGTCAATCGCGCAGATGTTTACGCCCCGCGCGTCGCTGGCGATCAACCCCCCCGTGGCCGCCCGAACAAGGGTTTTTTTCAGCGACCGACTTGAAGAGCCGTAGAGCGGGTAAAATACTTTAAGATGTTGTGCTTCGATCGCCGTTGTCATCGTCCATCACATTCTACAGCCAATAAGCTACGCGGTCGCGGAGTTTTTTCATGAGGCCAAAGGCCATGACCGCCGACACAACAATGCACGCCGCGATAAAAATCCCGTGAAGACCTTCCTGCGCCGAGCCCAGCAATGGAGCGCGCACCACCTCAATCATATGGTAACACGGATTCAACTCGGTTACCAGCAAATATTTCCCGGACAGCACTTTCTTCATCCAGAAAATGGGCGTAAAAAAATACGCCAGCTGCAGAAAAACTCCCACAATCTGCGTGACGTCCCGGAATCTCGCACAGACAATCGCCAAAATCACGGAAAGAAAAAAAAGAAGCATCAAAACAAGAGCCAGCCCCGGGATAAAATGCCAAGACGGCAGCGGACGTTCTCTGCCGAACAGAACCAAAACGATAATGACGATAATAAAATTGTGCAAAAAAAGAATAAAATTGCACCACAATCTTCTCAACACATGGACGGTCAGTGGCACGGGTACCTGTTTGATGACCGATTGATATTGCACGAACGTCACGCAGGCATCATTGATCTGCGTGGAAATCAAAAGCCAGATGATCTGGCCGACGGCAAAGTGGGGCAGAAATTCGGCAACATCCGTCTTGAAAATTTTCGAAAACATCATGCCGATCATGGCCACCATCACGCCCGTGCTGATCGTAATCCAGAACGGACCGATGAGAGAACGGCGGTACCGGTGTTTGACGTCATACCAGCCCAGCAAAGACCACATCTGAAAATGTTTGAAAACCGCCGTGATTTCTTCAATCATCGTTGTTCGTCACACCCCCATCCACCACCGTCCTGCTCCAGAGCAGCACGGACAGCGGACTGAACGCTTTCCGCTGACAGATCCTCCAGGCATTTGCTGCGGCCATGACCGTCGCATCCCTTTTGGCGACAGGGAACGCAATCCATGTTGGAATGCACAACCGTGTTCTTCGCACCGGGGGGCGCCCATTCCATCCAATCGGACGGCCCGAAAAGGGTGACCGTCGGCGTGCCCACGGCCGCGGCAATGTGCGGCGCCGCGCTGTCCACCCCTACATGCAGCCTGCTTTTTTCCAGAAGAGCGGCCATCTCGCGAAGCGTCGTTCTTCCGGCAAGGTTGTAAATCATCGCACCGCCTTCCGCAATTAAGGCTTCCGCACGTTTTCGCTCGCTCCCGGAACCGGTGACGACCACCGGCATACCATACCGCTGCCAGACAAAATTCGCAAGCTGAAGCCATTTTTGAAGGCCCCATTCTTTGTAGGACCAGCGCGAAAAAGGATTGATCGTCACAAAACCTTTTTCGGCTGAAATCTTTTCCATCATCAACAGTCTTTTGACTTTTTCCCTCGAGCCACCAGCCACGAAGATGCGGGGGATGGCGGTTTTCTCCGCGATGCCAAATCCGCGAACAATTTTGAGGGACTGCTGGGACGCGCCCCGGGGGCTTTGTTTTGACGGCACATCTTCAACCAGGTGGGTGAACATTCTGTTGCGCCACGGAATGGACGGATAATACTTGGCCGCCCTGATTTTCGCGCCGCTCAACAGGGAAATATAAGCCCCTCTGTCATCGGCGCGCAAATCAAAAAGCAGATCAAATTTTTCCGCGCGTATTTTCCTGATCAGAACGAGACTGTTGAAAAAACTTTCCTCATCCACGATCAAGAAGCCGTCGACATGAGGATCATCCAGAAGAAAATCGCCGCGGTTCTTCCGGACGATCACGTAAAGACCGGCCCGCGGGAAAGCCGACTTCAAGGCCCAGAGAGCGGGAATTGACCAGACGACATCCCCGATGTCTCCCAGTTGAATGACCAGAATCTTCTTTACGGCAATATCCAGCTTATGTTCAGGCGCGATGATCATTGGCTTCGCTTTGTCCCTTTTCTTCTCTTTTCATTGCAGCACGGTATGGGTTTCCTGAGGCTGATAATCGGCAACAAGGTCCTTGAGCTTTTGCTTGATGGCTTGGGCGTCATGCGCTCGCGCGTATGTCATCAGGTCAGGAATCGTCTCCTCCAGTGCCTTTCGCAGCTGGTCCGCCGACTCAAATCTGCCGCCCCACGCCTCGGAACGCAGCACCATAATTTTCTCGTGACGGGTGGGCGCGACATCTTCGTTTTCCGTCATCCATTCCTCGTGCAATTTTTCGCCTTCCCGCAAGCCGGTGTAAACAATGGGGACGTCCTCATCCGGTTTTTTTCCGGCAAGGCGAATCAGGTCGCGCGCCATTTCGGCAATTTTGATCGGTACGCCCATTTTCAACACAAAGATCTCACCGCCTGAGCCCATCGCCGCCGCCTGCAAAATCAGCTGGGTGGCTTCAGAAACCGTCATAAAAAATCGGCTGACGTCCGGATGCGTCACGGTGACCGGTCCTCCCTTTTCAATCTGATGCAGAAACGTCGGAATGACGGACCCGGACGACCCGATGACATTGCCGAACCGGACGGCCATCATGCGCGTGCCGTCGCCCTGTCTGGACTGCAGAATCATCTCCGCGATGCGTTTCGTCGCGCCCATGACGCTCACCGGACGTACCGCCTTGTCCGTGGACACCAGAACAAAACACTCCGCTCCATGGGCGACGGCGGCATCCGTCACCACCTGGGAACCAACGATGTTGGTATAGACCGCCTCCCATGGATTTCTCTCCTGCATGGGCACGTGTTTACAGGCGGCCGCGTGAAAAACGATTTGGGGCTTGAATCTCCCGAAGATGTCACGAACCAGGTGTTCATCCTGGACTTTGCCCAAAATCGTCTCGAACCGGTCGCGGACATCCGTGCGGTTCATCTCCATCTCAATCTGAAAAAGATTCAACTCGCTGGAATCCAAAATCAGCAGCCGGGCGGGATTGAATTTGATCACCTGCCGGCACAATTCCGAGCCGATGGAGCCACCCCCGCCCGTAATGAAGATGGTTTTTCCCGCGATATAGCGGCTGATGCCCTCCAAAGAAAGATGCACCGGATTTCTCCTTAAAAGATCCTCGTAGTTGATATCGCGCAGGAGTTTGACGCTCACCTTGCCGTCAATGATGTCGCCGATGCCCGGTAGCACCTTGTAAGGCAGGCGGATGTCCCGGCAGGTCTCCACGATTTTTCTCATCTGCTCCCCCGTCGCCGAAGGGATGACAATGAAGATTTCCTGGATATGCTTTTTCACCGCGATTCTTGGCAAGTCGTTGACACTCCCGAAAATTTTCACGCCATGAATGGTTCTTCCCTTTTTGGCCGGGTCGTCATCAACAAAACCGCTGACCCGATACTGCAGATAGAATTTTTCGGATATTTCCCGCAGAAGCTTTTCGCCCGCGTCACCCGCTCCCACAATGATAATCCTTCTCGGTTTATCCCGGCCCATGAACTCCCCAGCCGTTTTGGTCCCCTCGCTCCAGGCGTAATAAGCGCGTATGGCCATCCGCAATCCTCCGGTAAACACAAAAGTCAAAAATCCGTCGATGGCGAAAACGGCGCGAGAATAATTCTCGAAGCGGTTAAAATAAAGAATGACGGAAATAATCACCAGCGTCGCCAGCAGGGACATCCTGGCCAGAAGCCAGAAATCGTGCGTGCTTGTGTATCGCCACATCCCTCTGTAGAGACCGGAAAAGAAGAAAAAGGTTAATTTCAGCGGAACAATCCAGAGAAGCAGATCCGCAAGCTGCGTCCGCCTGAAGGCATCCAGAGAAAACTCAAAACGGAACCAGTACGCGAAAAAAAGGGCCAAAGAGAACAACAAGGCGTCACTGAGAACGACCAGATAAAATTTGGGATTTTTTAATTGCGGGTGAATATTCATTTAATGCGCAACACCTTCTTTTTTGATGACTTTGAATAATGTCCTCCACAGAATTTTCGCATCCAGCCGGAGGGACCGGTGATGGAGATAATATTCGTCGTAGGCCGCTTTTTGTAAAATCGGCAGATCATCCCTGCCGTTGATCTGCGCCCAGCCGGTTATGCCGGGTCGCAGGACGTCGATGCCTTTTTCCGTACGCAGCGCAATCAGATCCTCCTGATTATGGAGCGCCGGCCGCGGCCCGACCAGACTCATCTCGCCCGTAAGGACGCTCCAGAGCTGCGGCAATTCGTCGAGGCTGGCCGCCCGCAAACATTTCCCGACCGGCGTAATATGCTTCTCTGCGTCGCCCAGCAGGTGGGTGGCCACTTCCGGAGCGCCGAGCGCCATCGTGCGGAATTTGGGCATCAGGAAAATTTTATTGCCCCGTCCCACTCTTCTTGACCAGTACAGGACCGGTCCGGGCGAATCCATCTTAACCAAAACGGCGATGACGGCCATCGGCAACGCCATGACAACCAGAAGCACGAAAGACACAATAACATCAAACATCCGTTTCATGATTGAACGGCGTACCACCACCGGGCAATGATTTCCCTGAATGCCAGGGCCGTCTTGTAAAGCTCACGCGACTGCGGCATGAAGCGCAGCACCACATTCTCTCCCGGCGACGAGTAAAGATAATGGGCCGGCAGGGGAACAACGTTTCTGAAATATTTTTTAACCTCCCGCATGGCGCGCCCCATGTGAAACGCCGAGGTGACCAGACCCAGCCGGCTATTTTTGTTCCCGATTATTTTTGCCAATTCCCGGGCGTTTTCGCGGGTGTTTCTGGAATTGATTTCCGTTTTTATTTTTTCCCGGGGAACGCCCAGCCTTTGAGCCAGCGCGGCCATCGCCTGCGCCTCGGAAACATCGCCTTCCCCACGTCCGCAAAAAACAAGATTCGGCTCGCCCCCCCGACGATAAACTTCGACCGCGTGGAGCACCCGAAGACATCCGATGTCCGAATTGAACGTCTCCCCCAAGGCCTTAATTTCTTTGGTCCCGTGACCCAAAACAACAATGCCATCAAGATGCTCCATGTCCTTCTGCTGCCGGAGCATGTAGTCTCTCTCCAGGTCATAGCACAGATAATTGGCCACCGGCGCGATCCCGGCTCCATAGAGCGAAACCAGACCCAGCAATAAAACCAGCGAATCGGCTTTGTTTTTGATGTTGCGGACAAAAACCACGAAAGCGGCAACCATCAAAACAAAAACAATGAACAGAGGATCCAAAAGACCTTTTAAAACGGCATAGACTTCATGCATGACGATTTTTTCTCCCGTCGTTTAGGTGATTGAATGTCGACTCCGTGAAGAAACTTGATTTTTTTACTAAAATCACTGAGAGGTGTCAACGGCTTAGTTACAGCGCCGGCATGCTCGGCAAAATCATTTTTTTTTAAAATGCCAGCGGATCAGCTCTAAACAGACCGTCGCCTTATTTTTCGCTTTTCTGTTCATTCCCAAAGTCAAAACGGCAAGGAGCAGGCTGGAAACATAATTGACCAGCAGGCGTGAAAAAATAATGATTTTTGCCAGAGAGAAATAACTCCGCCCGTGCCATTTTTTCAAAAACTGATAACGCGACCGGTAAAATTCCATGCGGGACTTTGCGCTGTCTCCGATGCTCTGTCCCTGCAAATGATAAATGAACGCGTCCGGCACGTGGTAAACCTTCCAGCCCTTGAGCCGAATGGATCGGGCCAAATCGGTTTCTTCAAAAAAGAAAAAATAGCGCTCATCAAAAAACCCTGCCTGTTCCAGCGCTTCCTTACGAATCATCATGCACGCACCGATGACCGAATCCACTTCGATGGGGGCGGCGTGCGAATATCGTTTGCTGGGATATTTTCGCGGACACACATACTCCAGCAAAGGCATGTTCAGCAACAAGCTCATAAGATTCGGGAAAGACGCCACCGAGTTTTGTTTGCTGCCATCGGCATTGAGCAGTTGACCGCCGACAATTCCGACGTCCTGATGCGTTTCCATAAATTGCCATAATTTGCCGACAGCCACCGACGTCACCATCGTATCGGTATTCAACAAAAGGGCATACCGGCCTTTCATGATGGCGAACGCCTGGTTATTAGCCCTGCCGAATCCGCGGTTTTGCCGGTTGACAATCCGATTGACCCCGGGAAATTCCTTTTCCAGCATCTCCAGAGAACCGTCCGTGGAGGCGTTATCCACGACAATGATTTCATAGCAAAGATCCGTCACCGTTTCATAAACAGAACGAAGACAATTCCGCAAAAGATCCCGGGTATTCCAGTTCACAACAATGATGGAGAGTTCTGGAGACCGGGCACTATTTCCGATGTCGTTTTCTGGCATTTATCGACCGTTACGATGTTGTCTATTCAATTCGCTCAATTTCGCGTATTTGAAGAATTTATTGACGGCATCGGTAACCGCGAGCGTCAGACCGGGCATGCCGTCCAAAAAACCCAGACGGAGAAAATAATCCTGAACAAAGGTGAATGTGGCGCGGGCGAAAGCTCCGGCGGTTGAGGATGTCTTGCCTTCCTGAAAAGCGGACTGCGCTCCCAGGGTGGAATACCGGTCAATTTTCTGAATAATCCTGCTTAAGCGGCTTTCCGTATAATGCTCGATGGGCACGTTCAAGCACCCCACGAATCCCCGCACCTCCACCGACTCATGCACCATCGCGTCGCTGATCTTCCCCGCATCCTTGCGGAACAGGCGCATCACCCGGTCCGGCCACCAGCCGGCATGTTTGATCCATCGCCCCTGAAAATAATTCTTGCGGGGAAAACTAAACCCTGCTTCCTTCACGTTTGAATTCGTGACAATTTCTTTTATGATATCCGCGGTCTCCGGCGGAACCCGTTCATCGGCGTCCAGTACCAACACCCAGGGCTCTCGGCATTTGTCAACAGCCGATTGCTTCTGCGGACCGAAACCTCGCCAAGATTCCTGATAGATTTCACAGCCGAACGCTTCGGCGATCTTCAGCGTAGCGTCGCGGCTGCCGGAATCCACGACCACAACCTGACGGGCAAAGGCGACGCTCTGCAGACAGGCATGGATATTTTCCCCTTCATCTTTCGTGATAATGGCTACCGAAAGATCGACCTTATTTGACACATTACCCCCGGAAACTGGAATGCATAACTTTTTTTATTTATAATTTATTTGACTATTTCACAACAATAAAATAAACAACTCTAAATACTGGAGAAACCACCTTGCAATTGGTTTTATCACCGCAGCCGAACCCATTAACCGTAAATGGATAAATACCTCGACTTGAAAAATCATATCCCCCCACGGGAAGAAATTTTTAAAAGACTGAACTTGTTCCTTCCCGTTTTCATCGGTTTATACATTTTCATGACGCCCATGCCGTTTCCATCCTTGACGGAAATTTTTTATTATCTTTCGCTCGGCACCCTTATTTTTCTGCTGGCCATGAAACAAATGTCTTTCACTCTGCGTTCCCCTCTGACCCTGCCTTTTGTTTTATTCTTTTTCTGGGCGGTTTTCGGTTTGTTGTTTGCGCTGGATGTCCAAAACTCTCTGCACGATTTGCGCGGCCATTTGCTGGAATACTTGGTGGTCTTTTACCTGCTGTCCAACGCTTTCAACACTCCGAAAGGATTGAATCGGTTGGCATGGACGGTCATCGCTTCCGCAACGATTTTTTCCGCCGGAGCGCTCATTCAATATTACTTCATTGACGGATACCCCCTCTCCTCCAGGTTGGGCTATTATACCTTCCAGGAAATGCACACCGATTACATCGGCTTCAACACCATTTTTGGCATCTGTCTTGCCCTGTACTTCTTTTTTAAAAAGAACGACGTTCCCCACAGAATATTGATCTTGATCTGTCTGGTCGTCATGATGATCGCAACATTTCTTACCCAGTCCAGAGGATCTTTATTCGGTCTGCTGGCCGGCCTGTTCATAATGGGCTTCTCCAATAAAAAGACCGCGCTCATCACGGCCGTCATCGCATTGTCCTTGCTATTTCTCACACCGGGAATCAAAGAAAGGACGCTGAATCCCCAAGCATACACAAAGGATTTGAGAATCAAAATCAATCGTTTGACGCTGGAGGTCATTAAAAACTATCCGCTCACGGGAATCGGTTTCGGGATGCAAACTTACGGCAACAGCAAGATTCTCGATTTGCAGACACTCAATCGCCAGCTGCCGCCACGATACCAGCAAAAAAGAAACATCGTCGCTTCTCCTCACAACACCATCCTTGATGTCGCCGTCCGCACCGGTCTCGTCGGCCTGTTTCTGTTTTTATCCATTCTCATGGTCTCACTGGGCATGATCTGGAAAATGTTCAAGACAGCCCAAAATGATTTCCTCAAGTCCTGGTCCCTGTGCCTTGCCGCTTGTTTCGTTTCCTACATGATCCCCGCGCTGTTCGCGGATACGACTTTCGGTCCAAAGGCCGTCGTTTTTTACACTATTCTGGCCATGATCAATATTTTGTGGCAAATCGCCTATAGTGAATTGCCGCTGGAGGCAACTTAAATCCAGAAGCGTCATCCCCTGATTCCTATGCAAAAAATCGCTGTCATCATACCCAAATACGGACTGACCGGCGGAGCGGAGCAATTTGCCGCGGAACTGACGAACAGGCTCGTCCTCCAGACGTCCTATGAGTTCCACGTCGTGGCGAACCGCTGGCAAACATCCCCTTCTGTACAATTTCATAAGGCACCGATCATTTCTTTTCCCAAATTTCTAACAACGCCCAGCTTCGCCCACTTTGCAAACGAGCGCACCCAGTTCGGCAATTTTTCTCTTATTCATAGCCATGAAAGAATTTTCTTTGCCGATCTTTTCACCATGCACGGCATTCCTCACCGCTACTGGGTCCGCAATATCAGGCGGAAGACCATGAGTCTTTTTGACCGGGCAACGGACTGGGTCGAAAGAAAAATGGTTTATGAAGGCCGCTGTAAAAAATTCATCGCGGTATCCAACCTGGCCAGGGACATTTTCCTGCAGGAATATCCCATCGACCCGGCAAGGGTGGCGGTCATCCATCCGGGAATCGACCTGGCGGACTATGAAAAAATCGACAGGATGGATGTGCGCCGCAACACCCGTAGGGAATTCGGCATCGGCAACTCCGATTTGGTCATGGTTTTCGTTTCCATGAACTTTGAAATCAAGGGTCTGGATGATATTTTATTATCATTGGCCAGACTCAAGGCGCAAAAAAAGAATTTTAAATTTATGGTCATCGGGAAGGGGGACATAAAAAAATATCAGAAGATGGCCCAGCGGGCCCAAATACAATCCGATGTCATTTTCACCGGCCCGATGAACAAGGGAAAATTAATCCAAATTTACTTGGCCGCAGATCTTTATATCATGCTTTCCAAATTTGACACCTTCGGCATGGTGGTTCTGGAAGCGATGGCGGCCGGGTTGCCGGTCATCATCAGCAGCCGCGTCGGGGCAGCAGATTTGGTGCGGGAAAATGAAAACGGCTTTGTTATCCGCGATACTTCGAACGCCAATGATACCGCGGCGAAATTATCCATGCTGTTTGATGAAAAGCTACGCAGATCCATGTCGGTCAGAGCCTCGCAAACCGCGGCAGAAAACACCTGGAACTCTGTCGTGAAAAAATACCTGGCCTTATACGAAGACGTGCTCGGCAAAACACGGCAAGGTTGCCAAAAATAAAGAAATGTTCTAGACAAAATACATGGATGCTTCGATCATCATCGTTTCTTACAACACGGCCGATTTTCTTGAAAACTGCCTTGAATCCCTCCGATGGACAAAAGGAGCGACAAAGGAAATATTTGTTGTCGACAATGCTTCAACGGATAATAGCGTTCAAATGGTTGAAAACTGTTTCCCGGAAGTGAAACTCATCGCCAATAAACAAAATCGGGGTTTCTCGGCGGCCAACAATCAGGCGCTGAAATTCTGCACCGGCCGTTATGTCATTTTTCTCAATCCCGACACGAAAATCAGACCCGACGCCCTGCAGAAATCCGTCGCCTTTATGGATATGCATAAAAAAGTTGGTCTTGCCGGAGCCAAGATACTGAATCCCGACGGAACGATTCAGGATTCCATATCCTACAGGTATCCGGGCGAAAGATTCACGTCGGGCGAGGCATCCGGCTTGCCGGGAAAAATCGCCTGCGTTCTCGGAGCATTCATGATTGCGCGCACGGATCTTTTAAGAGAAATCGGCGGCTTCGATGAAGATTTTTTTCTTTATGGCGAGGATCAGGATCTGGCCTGGCGAATCAGGGAAAAAAAGTTCGAAATAGGGTATATTGAAGACGCGGAAGTCTTCCACTGGGGCGGACAGAGCGAAATCAGCACGCCTGAACCGGAAATTTTCGAAAAGAAACTTAAGGCCGAATATCTCTTTTACGAAAAACACTACAGACCGCAGACCATCGCCCGCCTAAGGCGTGCTCATCGGCTCAAGGCGTTTTATCGCCTGTTCACGCTTGCGTTGACGTCCCCCTTTGCCCTCGATCGCAAAACCCATGATTGCAAAATTCATTGCTACCGTTTGGTGCTGGATATAGCCAGACCGCCAAAAACCGGCCTTTCATAGATTTGTTTGTTTTTACCTCATCGTTATTGTATAAGATTTCATCAAATGAAAATGCCTCCACAAGAAAGGAGCTGAAAAAAATTTCCCATTTGTGAGAGGAACCGAAACGACAGGGGGTGTCTTGCAGGAAACGCGCTATCTTGAAGAATTGATTTTCCGCCGGCAATTTCGATTTGATCGCCTGGTCATCACCGGAATTGACAATGAAGAGGTTGCCCGCGTAAGTTCCCCGGGCATTTTGCGCGAGGAGTGTTGTCTGTTTGCCAATTCGGTATTTTCCGGCGATCAGTACCTTCGCCAGTTGCATCAGCGCCTGGCGGGCGCCATGCAACAACGAATCCCCTTGCCGGTCGTGCGCTTTGCCGATGGGGAATATGCGTTCTACCGCTCCAGTCTAGAGTGCAACGGCCTGTATCATCAGGCCGAATCTCTCGAGGCAATTCGAAAAACCATGTCTCAACATATCGCCGCGTTCAAGGACCTAACAACCTCCGGCATTCTCGCGCCCCTGATTTTCCCCGGCAATTCCCAGACGTCCCCCGAAAGTCCGTTTCTTTTCAGAAAAGAAAAACGTGATTCCACCGCCGCCGATTTCTTGAACTTTCTGCATGGACAGGGAATCCATTTGACGGCGGACAACTATGTTCCCTTTTACGTGGTCTATGCTTATTTGAGCTCTCCTGAATTTGCCGCGGCTGTCTGCGGCAAAAATATCTGTATCCTCAATTCCGATTTCAACGAGCAAAGCTGCCGGGAGTGGTTCGCCCGGCAAAACAGCAAGCCCGCGCTGACCTTTGTCGAAATTCCGCGCGAATACGTCGCCACCCGGTGGGAAAGCATCAAAACGCTGATACTGCAAAAGATCCCGAGAAAAACGGATTTGTGTCTTGTCGGGGCGGGGGTGGGCGCCCTGCTGGTCTGTTGCGACGCCGCGAAACTCTGCTCCGTTCCCGCCATCGACGCCGGGCATATCTTGAATATGATGAACAACCGACTCGATAAATCCAACGGTGCGCGTCTCTACTGCCTCTGGAAAAAGAAATGACTGACCCTTTCAAAAAATACCGTCGCCGTTTCCGAATCTGGAACAACAGCCGCAAGATCCGGAAGGAGCAGCAATGGTATCAGAAACAATTTCGGAAAGCGGGTATGCATATACCCGATGAAGACCTTCTCCGCCGCCGGATTCACGAAACCTTTCCCCGTCTGGCTTCCAGAACAACGGGGAACATCAGAAGCATTGCGATTTACCATCATTACAACTGGGAAAATTATTCGCTCAAGCCGGCGCTGGCCAAATTCGGTCCGGTGCGCCACTACGATTGGTGCGGCGATTTCAATCACCAGAATAAAGACTGGCGGAAGAAAAACAAAACGCTCATGAATGAGGCGCTCATCGAAAAAATCAGGACCTGGATCACGGAGGAACCGGCGGATGTGCTGTTTATGTATGTCTCCGGTGAAATTGTGGAACCCGACACGCTTGCCGCGCTTCGCGCCTTCGGCATTCCGATGATCAATCTGGCTCTCAACGACAAAGAACATTTTGTCGGCAAGATTCGCTCCGGACGCGCTTTCGGCTCTCGCGACATCTGCCGCTTTTTCGACCTCTGCTGGACAAGCACCCAGGACGCGCTCATAAAATATTGCGTCGAAGGCGCAATGCCGATTTATCTTCCCGAAGGAGCCAATCCGGAAATCCACAAACCTTACAATCTGGAAAAAACGATTGACGTGTCCTTCGTCGGTCAATGCTACGGCAACCGGTCCGCCGTCATCCAGGCACTGATCCGTCAAGGCATTGATGTGAAAGTTTACGGCGCGGGCTGGCCCGCGGGTCCGCTGGAGCTGGAGGACATGGTGAAACTGTACTCCCGCAGCCGAATCAATCTGGGGTTCGGCGGCGTGGCGGGATACAAGAAAACTTACTGCCTGAAAGGGCGCGATTTCGAAATTCCAATGAGCGGCGGACTCTATCTGACCGAAGACAATCCCGAATTGCACAAATTTTTCAAGCCGGGGGAAGAAATATTAACCTATTCCGACCTGCCTGATCTCATTCAAAAAATAAGATACTATCTCGCGCATCCGGCTGAAGCGGAAGCGATAAGGAAAAAAGGGTATGAACGCTCTTTGCGGGAACACACTTGGGAAAACCGTTTCGCCAAAGTCTTCCGTCTTCTCGGTATCCTGGAATGACGCCATCCTTTCAACCGCATGGAAACGGCCGTTCTTTCTTCTTCGCAAAGATCTCAATTGATTGTTTGTTTCCCGTCCGCGCCGATTTGGCGGGCGGCATCCATCATGATCTGATATCGCCCCGTCATGCGATTGAATAAAGAAAAAAACGCATAAACGATTCTGGATGAAATTTTCCTTACGGCAACCTTTCCCCTTGATACGGTTTGCCAGGATTCGAAAGACGCAAACACATAACCAAACAGCATCAGGCAGAAAAGATCACACGGATCGGGATCGGTTCCATAGAGCTCGGCGCCGTAGCGGGTTGATTTGAGTGACCGACATCGGAAGCTTTGCTGATGTTTTAACGCGACAAAGTTGCCATAAGTTTCAAATTCGCTAAATCCGGAAGCGCCCAAAGGCTCTTCAGGAATGGCATCCAAAATAACGAGGACCCAGCTTTTGCGCGGATCAACGGCCCTTAAATGATCCAGGAGTTTTCATGTATTGCTTTTTGATCATCAAATGTTCTGAAATGAATGAAAAAGAGACCTGCTTCCCAATGCCGAGCAGCTTCTGCATCGTCGTGAAATAAGGGGAGTGATGTTCTGTCTTAGGATTAATCAACACGATCCCGTCATGGCCAAAAAACGTCAACGGCTGCAGCAAAACGGTATCGCTGTCCCAGATCAGATAATGGTCCGCCAGATCGGGTAGATTGCACGCGGACATTTTCAGAAACTGCTGAAAATACCAGCCTGCTCTCCGGATATCGCCGATTCTTCGTGCAAAATAATCTTGAAGAACACGCAAGGTAATGTCTTGGATGACCCTGTCCTCATCCAGAAGACAAAGAGGGAAGTGACTGTCCAATTTGCTTTGAAAGAAGGCGAAATTTTGCCGCGCCGTAATCACAAATATTTTTCTCGGTGCGGCAAAGACCTGCAACGACCGGATGGCTTTCAACGCCATATCGCGATGAGGCAAGGAAACACACATGACGGCATCATAGAGGATGGCTGACTTATTTTCCAAGAGAGCACCCTTGAAAATTAATCATCTGAAAGCAGGAAGATGGACGGAAAATTGCTTGCTGATTTCATGATCTCTTCGGAAATGCCAAGGCCACGATCAAAAAACATGCCCCGTCGCATCCAGCGTGTTCTGCATCAGCATGGCAATGGTCATGGGTCCCACGCCGCCGGGTACCGGCGTGATGAAGGATGCTTTGGGAGCGACTTCATCAAAGGCCACATCACCCGCAAGTTTTCCGTCATCCAGACGATTGACACCGACATCAATGACGGCGGCGCCTTCTTTGACCATGTCTCCCGTAATCATCCGCGGCTTGCCGACGGCTGCCACCAGAATATCGGCCCGGCGGGTCACCGCTGAAAGATCCTTCGTTTTCGAATGACAGATGGTCACCGTCGCATGCCGGGCCAGAAGCAGAAGCGCAACCGGCTTGCCGACAATATTACTGCGTCCGACGACAACGGCTTCCTTGCCAGCTGGTTCGATGCCGGAACGGTTCAGCAATTCCATAATGCCGCGCGGCGTGCACGGAATAAACAACGGCGCGCCGGTCATCAGGCAACCGACGTTGGAAGGATGAAATCCGTCCACGTCCTTGCGCGGGTCAACGGCCGCGATAATCCTCTCCGTCGAGAGGTGCCCGGGCAGGGGCAGTTGAACCAGAATGCCGTGAATGAGCGGATCGTCATTTAATTCGCGGATAATGCCGAGCAGCTTTTCTTCGCTGGTATCGGCAGCCAGTTTAAATTCACGTGAAAGAAATCCGACCTCCGCGCAGGCCTGGGCTTTTTTCCGCACGTAAACTTTCGATGCCGGATCTTCTCCGACCAGCACAACGGCCAATCCGGGCACCAGGCCCATCCGATTTTTCAGATCCGTCGTTTTTCGACGAATCTCCTCAAGAATTTCGCGCGCTATCTTATTGCCGTTAATAATCTCCACCATGGGCCCCAAGTTTCAAAAAGTGTTTTCTCAAAAATCAATTTTCCCCGGACAAACATTCCCCCTCAATCCCCCGGTCAGGAAATTGAGGGGGCGATGTTTGGGAAACGATATGTCCTACTCCGAATATTTCTTGATCAGTTCAACAATCTTCGGAATATTTTCTGCGGGCGTTTTGCCGTCATAAATGTAGCGGATGACTCTGTTTTTATCCACCAGAACCGACACGGCGCCTTTATGCGGAGATTCCAATCCCAGAATATTGCCGATGGTAAAATCCGGATCCAGCAGAATCACCGCGCCGCTGGTTTTCTGTTTCCGCTTGGAAATCATCTTGATCATGAAGTTCGGCACCGGGCTGTCTTTCTGATTCCCGATTCCCAATCCAATGTATTTCTTCTCGCTCTTGAGCCGGATGATATCCGGATTGGCGTTCAGCGCGGCGGTGACATGATCATTGTCGTCCGCGGAACTGGAGCTCGCGTAAACGATGTAGACCACCTTGTTGGCGTATTCGGGCGAACTTAAGCTGTACTCCTTATCTTCCAAAGCGTCTTTCAGCGTAAAATTGGGCATCTTGTCCCCGACCTTCAGCGGCGCCGCAAAAGATGTCAAAACGCCTAAACATAAGACCATCATCATCGCGATCAATACTTTTTTCATTTTTTCCTCCTTCATGAAAATCCATCGATTCATTGCTTGTTTCCGGCCACAACCACGATTGCGCCGCCTGATTTGTTTTGGGGCGGATTATAGATGAAAAGAACGGCTCTGGCAAGCAAAAAACAAAAAGTCTCTCCGTCTTTGGCAGGGGCGCAGGGAACGAAGTTAAATAATGGGGTTTTAATCGTTTTATGAATATGTTATCAAGGACGCACGTCCTGAGGCATCGGGTTGAGCATGAATATTTTGGGCATATCGGCATTCTATCACGACAGCGCGGCCTGTCTGGTGCGCGACGGGGAAATCATCGCCGCGGCGCAGGAGGAGCGCTTCACCCGCAAAAAACACGACTTTTCCTTTCCTCAAAACGCGATTCGTTACTGTCTGAAGGAGGGAGGCATTTCTTCTGACGCGCTGGACTATGTCGCCTTTTATGAAAAACCCTTCCTGAAATTCGAGCGGATTCTGGAGACCTATCTTGCCTTCGCGCCGTCCGGCCTTCGCTCGTTTTTGATGGCCATGCCCCTCTGGATGAAACAAAAATTATGGATGAGGGCTTTCATTAGAAAGCATCTGGATTACGATGGAAAAATCATCTTTCCGGAGCATCATGAATCGCATGCCGCCGCCGCTTTTTTCGCCTCGCCTTTCGCCGAAGCGGCGTTCTTGACGATTGACGGCGTCGGCGAATGGACGACGACCAGCTACGGCATCGGGGAAAACAACCGCATCCGCGTTCTTTCCGAAATCCATTTTCCCCATTCCCTGGGGCTGCTTTATTCCGCCTTCACTTACTACCTGGGATTCAAGGTCAATTCCGGGGAATACAAGGTGATGGGCCTGGCGCCGTACGGGGAACCCAAATACAAGGACGCGATTCTCAATGAGCTTATCGATTTAAAGGAGGACGGATCCTTCCGGCTGAACATGAAATATTTCAACTACTGCACCGGCATGACCATGGTCGGCAGGAAATTTGAAAAACTCTTCGGCGGAGAGCCGCGGAAACCGGAAAGCGAAATCACTCCAAGACATATGGACCTGGCTCGTTCCATTCAGGAAGTCACGGAGGAAATCATGTTGCGGATGGCGCGTCACATCCATCGAGAAACGGGGCAGAAAAATCTCTGTCTCGCCGGGGGCGTGGCGCTCAACTGCGTGGGCAACGGAAGAATCCTTCGGGAAGGCCCCTTTGAAGACATCTGGATACAACCGGCGGCGGGCGACGCGGGCGGGGCTCTCGGTGCGGCGTTGTTCGTCTGGCACCAGTACCTGGAGCAGAAGCGGCGGGCGGACGGCCGGACGGATTCCATGAAAGCCGCCCTGCTCGGTCCCGCCTACGGCAATGATGAAATCCTGCGGTACCTGCGGCAAAACGAAATTCCCTTCGAGGAAATCCCCCCCGAAGAACTGCCTCAGCGCGTCGCCGACCTGATCACGAACCAGAAAACCGTCGGCTGGTTCCAGGGCCGGATGGAGTTCGGCCCGCGCGCGCTGGGCGCCCGCTCCATCATCGGCGACGCCCGCTCCCCCCGGATGCAGGAAATCATGAACCTGAAGATCAAATTCCGGGAAAGCTTTCGTCCTTTCGCGCCCAGCGTGCTGGCGGAAAAAGCATCCGCTCTCTTTGCGATTGACAGGGAAAGCCCCTACATGCTAATAGTCGCCCCGGTCAGGGAAGGCATCCGCAGGGAGCCGACGGAAGAAGAAAAAGCCCTCGCCGGACTGGCCAAACTGCGCGTCGTCCGCTCCAGCATCCCGGCGGTAACGCACGTGGATTATTCGGCAAGAGTGCAGACCGTCACGAAAGAAAGCCACCCCTTGTTCCACGAAATGATCGCCGCTTTCGAAAGGAAATCCGGCTGTTCCGCGGTGATCAATACATCGTTCAACGTCCGCGGAGAGCCGATTGTCTGCAGTCCCGAAGACGCTTATCGCTGTTTTATGAGAACAAACATGGATTGCCTGGTGATGGGAAATTACCTGTTGAACAAAGAGCGGCAAAAACCGCTGGACGAAGACATCGTCTGGAAGGAAGCGTTCAAAAATGACTGACGGGTCGTTTCGCGAAGAAATCAAAAACATCCGGCAGGACACATCCGAATTCAGGAAATTCGGCATCACCTTCGGTGTCGTGTTCACCGCCGTCGGATTGCTCCTGGCGTGGAAAAGCAGTGACTGCGCTTATCCCGCTTTGCTGACTGCGGCCGCCTTTTACCTGGCGGGTTTCGTCTTTCCGAACGCGCTCAAAGGTTTCCACAAAGCCTGGATGGGCCTCGCGGCGGCGCTGGGATTCGTCATGACGAGGATCATCCTGACAAGCCTTTTTTACCTGATCGTCACCCCGCTCAGCTGGAGCGCCAGGGTCGCCGGCAAAGAATTTCTGGACTTGAAAATGGACAAAAACGCGAAAAGTTACTGGAAGGTCCGGGAAAGCGTCACCCGGACGAAGGAAGACTACGAACGATTGTTTTAAAACCCAAGGAGCGGACCCATGAACATGTTGTCGGACATCAGGGAAATCTGGGATTTTCTGAAGGTCAGGAAAAAATGGTGGCTCCTTCCGGTGATTTTATTCCTGCTCATCATCGGCGCGCTGATTTTTCTGGCGGAAGGCACGGCCGTGTCGCCTTTTATCTACACGCTTTTTTAACGGATCAGAAAACATGCGGAAAAACACGTCGCGTGTTAAAATATTTTCAGAATGTGAAAGGAGTCGAATATGAAAGAAGCAGTCATTGTTAGCGGGGCCAGAACAGCGGTCGGCGAGTTCGGAGGCTCGCTCAAAGACGTCAAAACCGTGGATATCGGCGCCCTGGTCATCAAAGAAGCGCTCAAACGAGCGGGATTGAGACCGTCAACCGATGATTTCGTCAAAAGCTGCCGCCCCGACGCTCTGGGTGGTTTCGAAATGACGGAAATCAACAAAAAACATTACGACTACGACTCGTCCCTGACGCCTGTCTATATTGACGAAGTCATCATGGGAAACGTGCTCCAGGGAGGTCAGGGACAAAATGTCGCCCGCCAGGCCGCCATCTTCGCGGGTCTGCCGGAAGAAACCAACGCCTACACCGTCAACAAGGTGTGCGCCTCGGGCATGAAAGCGATTGCCCTGGCCGCCCAGGCGATTCTCTCGGACCAGGCGGAAATTGTCGTGGCCGGCGGCATGGAAGTGATGAGCAACGCGCCCTTTGCCGTGCCGCAGGCGCGCTGGGGATACCGCATGAGCATGCCCTTCGCCCAGATGACGGACTTGATGGTTTACGACGGCCTCTATGAAATTTTCAACGGCTATCACATGGGCGTGACCGCGGAAAACATCGCCGCCTTGTACAAAATCACGCGCGAACAGCAGGATGAATTCGGTTTCCGCAGCCACCAGCGCGCGCGGGCGGCCAACGCTTCCGGCGCGGTGGCCGATGAAATCGTGCCTGTTGTCATCCCTCAGAAAAAAGGCGACCCTAAAACCTTCAAGGTTGATGAGCGTCCGATGGACACCTCCCTTGAAAAAATGAGCAAACTGCCGACGGTTTTCAAAAAAGACGGTACGGTGACGGCCGGAAACGCCTCCGGAATCAATGACGGCGCCGCGGCCGTGCTGGTAATGAGCTCGGACAAGGCCCGGGAACTCAAACTCAGTCCGCTGGCCAAAATTGTCGGCTTTGCCAGCGGCGGCGTCGACCCGGCTTATATGGGATTGGGACCAATTCCGGCGACGCGCAAGCTTCTCAAAAAACTCACTCTGACCATCAAAGACATTGATCTCTTTGAACTCAACGAAGCCTTCGCGGTTCAGGCGCTGGCCTGTATGAAGGAGCTGGAAGTCGGCGTTGAACAGTGCAATATCAATGGCGGCGCTGTTTCCATCGGCCATCCCATCGGCTGTTCCGGCGCGCGAATCACCTACACGCTGGCCATGCAAATGAAAAAGAAAAATCTCAAGCGCGGCTTGGCGTCGCTGTGCATCGGCGGCGGCCAGGGTATGTCCATGATTCTAGAAAAGGTTTAAACGAATTTTATAAAAACAACAAAAAAAGGCGGAGCTATCCGCCTTTTTTTATTTTTCCATTCATTCCGAATGATTGATGTTCTTCATCCGACAGAGCTTTTCCCGGCATCCGGCGCATCGCAGATTGAGATTGAACCGTTCGCTGAATCTCTCGGGGTGGCGGTTGAACACAATTTCCCAGCGGATCAGGATAACGAGCGCCAAAGCGCAAAGTGTGTAGGAAAACCAGCTGGGAAGGAACAGCAGGGGCGTGCAGACCATCATGCTGTCCCAGTTGAAAATGCGGCAGGTCACGCAGCAGCGGTTTTTCATGAAAATCTTCTGAAAAGGGCAGTAAATCAGGACACAAATCATGTCGGCCAGAAAGTAAAACATACTGACTAGCACCAGGGCTCCCTGATCAATGACCTCCATAAAATAAAGCGCGCCGATAAACAAATTGAGAGCGGACCACGCCAGTAAAACCAGCAGGGCCCCTTTATTAAGCGCCCTCTTTTCTTCAAGCAGAACCGCGTAATTGGGACTGCCCTGAAAAAATTCGGTGCTGAATACGGCATCGCTCAAATCCGCCAGATCCTTGCCCAGAAATTTTTCCACGGGCGGAAGATGAAAAAGCTCACGAAACTGTTTGCGGCTGCCGATGCTGGTGAGCGCCTGAGGAAAAAACTTCTGCAGCATGCTCAAAAAAATAAGCACCCACATCAGATTGATCAGGCTGACACCGGCGCTGAGGCCGAATTGCGTGTGCACATCGAGCTTTTCCGGCGCCCATAGATAGGCGCCAATCCCCGCCGCCAGCAAGGCGGCCTTGATGGCGAACTCGACGACATACACGCCGAAGACCCGGGAGGAATTCAAAAAATCATCGACGCGGGAGGAATTTCCTTTGAAGTCCCTCATCTCATCAAAAACCTTCCCTGAATTTTTTGACTTGTAAAAACATCTATCAGAATCCGGCCCGGCACGCCAGCGGGTTTTCCAAAAGGATCTCTCATATTTCATCAGAGTTTTGATGCTTACAGCGGCCGCTGCCGCTTAGAGGCATTTCTTTTCTTGACCGTCCATCCTTTTTTCCTATAAAGTAACCGCAAGAAACAGGAGGAAATCCACGCATGTCTTTACATCTCGACAAGCTAAAATCTTTTCACGGAAGGAAGGGCCCCCTGCTGCTCATCATCATGGACGGCATCGGTATCGGCAAAAACGACGAATCCAACGCCGTCCATCTGGCGCGCACGCCCCATCTCGATCAGCTGTTCCAATCCGGCCTGTACACGCAATTGAAGGCGCACGGTACGGCCGTCGGGCTGCCTTCCGACGAGGATATGGGCAACAGCGAGGTCGGCCACAACGCCATCGGCGCCGGACGCGTCTTCGACCAGGGCGCGCGCCTGGTCAACAAGGCCCTCCAGACCGGAGCGATTTTTCAGACCGACGTCTGGAAAAACATCGCCACGCGGGCCCGCAACGGCGGGACGGTTCATTTCATCGGGCTTTTGTCGGATGGCAATGTGCATTCGCATATTGACCAGCTTTTCATCCTGATTGATAAGTGCGCCGAGCTGAATTTCCCCCGCGTCAGAGTCCACGCGCTTCTGGACGGGCGCGACGTGGGCGAGCGCACGGCGCTCCATTACTTGACACCCACGGAGGAAAAACTCAAGAAAATCTCCGGCGAAAAACATCTGGATTACGCCATCGCCTCTGGCGGCGGACGGATGACAACAACCATGGACCGCTATAACTCCGACTGGAACATCGTCAAACGCGGCTGGGAAGCCCATGTCCTGGGCAAGGGCAGAACATTCGCGTCGGCATCGGCAGCCGTCCAAACCTTCTACGAGGAAGATCCGCAGGCAACGGATCAGTATCTGCCTTCATTCGTCGTCGTGGACGGTTCCGGAGCACCCGTCGGTCCCATCCGCAACGGCGATGCCGTGATTTTTTTCAATTTCCGGGGCGACCGCGCGATCCAGATTTCACGGGCCTTCACGGAAAAGGATTTTTCCGAATTCGACCGCGGGCCGCTGCCGGACATTTTCTACGCGGGCATGATGGAGTATGATGGAGACGCCCATATTCCTCCCCATTTTCTGGTTCAGCCGCCGGCGATAGACCGCACCATCAGTGAGTATTTGTGCGCGGAGAAGATCAAAACCTTCGCGGTGTCCGAAACCCAGAAATACGGCCATGTCACGTATTTCTGGAACGGAAACCGTTCCGGCTATATTGACGAGTCTCTCGAAACCTATGTGGAAATTCCTTCGGACAGGATAGAATTTGATCAAGCCCCGCGGATGAAGGCCGCCGAAATAACGGAAGAGGTCATCAAACTGCTCAGGAGCGGGAATTACAGATTCGGCCGGCTCAATTTCCCCAACGGCGACATGGTCGGCCACACCGGCGTGATGGAAGCGGCCGTCGTCGCGGTGGAAACGGTGGATGAGTGCGTCGGCAAGCTGCTGGACGTGATCCGGGAGCTGGAAGGCATCGCCGTGGTCACATCGGATCACGGCAACGCGGACCAGATGTTCACGGTGGACAAAAAAGGGAACAAGTCCGTCAAGACCGCCCACACGCTCAATCCCGTTCCCTTTGTCATTTACGATCCCCTGTACAGGGGCGAATACCGGATGGCGGATTTGAAAGAAAAAGGGCTTTCCAACATCGCGGCGACGCTTTTGAATCTTCTGGGGTACGAAAAGCCAAAGGATTATGACCCGTCGCTCATTGAAATCGTCTCCCGCTGAAACGCCCGAGGAAAATCCGGAACCGTCTGAGTGCTCCGCGAAAAGAAAAGCGGTTAACGCGGCCCGAATCGCGCCGGGTCGGCGTTGTCGATATTGCCCGCCAGCTCAAACCGCATCAACTTTCTTTCGTCTATGGGACGGATATCTTCCGGCCGCCACCCGTTTTGGCGGAGGATATCCATGGACGGCACGAACCAGGCCCTGCCGTTGCGCACCAGATAAATGCGGCGCGGCTCCCGGTCCCGGCGCAGTTCCACCACTCCCTCAACCGGCTCGGAAAGCAGGGGAGCAATCTTCTCCGCGACGGATCGCCCGATCACCTCATATCCCGCTTCCGCCGGATGGCTGTTGATATTTTCAGGATACAGGGGCGTCGCCCGATTTGCCGCTTCCCGCAGGGCCGCGACCACATCCACATAGACGGCACCGGAAATCTTGTCCAATTCGCCCCTGAGCCACAGAATGTTTTCGCTTTCATCCCGAATCAGCGCGATGTAATCATCCGGCGGCGCGAGTCCTTCTTCCCTGACTCTATCCGCGTAAACCAGTTCCTTGGTTGGAATCACTGTGAAAACAAGCTTCACGTGATTGTCCCGCGCCACTTGGCCCATGATCTGCGCCGCCTTGACCATCCCAGCCCAGCCCGCCTGAATCACCGGGTGCTTCTGGTTGGCCGTCAAATGGCGCAGTTTCGGCGTAAAGATGGTGGAAACATCGTCTCTGAATTTCACCGGCCACCAGTCGGATTTCGGCGCGGGATAGGCGACTCGGGGAATATCCTCCATTTTCAGGCCGGGAGTGGTCTGCAAAAAGGAATAATAAGGATTCCCGTAAGCCTGCTGAAATGTTTCGAGCGCGTCATTGCCGGAGTAAAACGCGACGACCACGACTTCGGGCCGAAACACAAGCGCCTTGCTGAAAATCGCCAAATACTCGGCGGCGCCCCATCCGGCCACCGACATATTGTAAACAACCGGCTTTTTGCGGTCCAGCGCCTCCCGCATCCGGCTGGGCCAGTTCTTCGCCAGAACGACGTTGTAGCCGTAGGTCATGCTGTCACCGATGACGACAATATCCACGATGTCTGGAACCGCGCGGTTACGAAATCCCAGAATATCGTGGGGACCCTGCCCCACGCCGAATTCCGCGTTGAAAAGCGGACGGCCGCGCTTGATGTAGGGATCCTGAACGGTCATTTCGGCGCTTTGGTAATCCTCTTTTCTGAACACATTGTCGAAAAACGGCGGCACTTCCCTGGCAACCCGGACAAGTTGCAGGTCCCGGTTGATGCCCAAAAGATTCGGCGCGTAGAGCCGGAGGATACCCAGCGTCACAAAAGCGGTCAGGGCAATAATCCCGAACGTCAACAGCCATTCCTTCTTCACGTCTGATTCCTCTTGGGAAAAGCCACGCGAAAAAAGCCTGCTGAAGGGTCATCTCTCCGCGCGGCATATCGAAAAGCGTCTGGACCGGCCGCAACGACGGCCGGTCTGATGAAAAAAATCAGCGCTTCGGATTTTTGTTAAAAAATTGCGAATTCGAAACGCTGAATCTTGACTTTTATTTGCCGATAAAGTTCGGTTTCCTTTTTTCCAGAAACGCCCTCATCCCTTCTTTCTGATCCTGCGTGCTGAAACACTGCGCGATGCAGCTGATTTCCAGCTTGTTGGCATTGTCCAGAGACATGTCGAAACCGTAGTTCATCGCGTTCTTGGCCATCTTCAGCGCAAACGGCGGAAGTTTGGCCAGCTTCAGCGCGAAGGCCCGGGCTTCCTCCATCAACTTTTCCGGCACACACACCCGGTTGACCAGGCCGATTTCATAGGCCCGCTGGGCGGTAATCTGGCCGCCGCCCAGAATCATCTCCTTGGCGATGCCCATGCCGACCAGGCGCGGCAGCCGCTGGGTCCCGCCCCAGCCGGGGATGATGCCGATGAGAATTTCCGGCTGGCCGAACGTTGCTTTTTCCGACGCGAACCGGATATCGCAGGCCAGCGCGATTTCCGTCCCGCCGCCCAAAGCGAAGCCGTTGACCGCCGCAATGGACGGTTTGGGCATGGTTTCAATCAGCCACAGGGTGCGGTGCCCCAGTTCCATCATTTTCTGAATCTCCAGCACCGAGCTGTCCTGCATTTGCGAAATGTCGGCCCCCGCCACAAACGCCTTTTCGCCCGCGCCGGTAAGAATCAGCGCCCGGACACTCTCGTCCTTTTCACAAACGGTCACGGCATCGAGCAACTCCGACATGACTTCGTAATTCATCGCGTTGAGCACCTTCGGCCGGTTGAAGGTGACCGTCGCGATACCTTCCTCCACGCTAAAAAGAATGTTTTTATACTCCATAATTTTCCTCTGCGATGTTTTTTTTAATCGTTCAACAATCGCCTTTTCAGCGATCATTAATTGCCTTTCCTTTTCTTCAGTTCCTCGGCGCGCAACTCCTTGCGCAGAATCTTGCCGACGTTGGTCTTCGGCAATTCTTTGCGGAATTCGACCTCCACCGGCAGTTTATAGGTGGCCAGACGAGTCTTGCCGTATTCAATCATTTCTTCCGCGGTGGCCGTCTCGCCTTCCTTCAGCACAATAAACAGCTTGACATTTTCGCCGCGTTTCGGGTCGGGAATGCCGATCGCGCAGGCTTCAGCCACCTTGGGATGCGTGTAATAGACTTCGTCAATATCCCGCGGGTAAACGTTGTAGCCGCCGGAGATGATCATATCCTTCTTGCGGTCCACGATGTAGAAATAACCCTCTTCGTCCATCGTGGCGATATCGCCGGTGTACATCCAGCCGTCCTTCAAAACATTGGCGGTCTCCTCCGGCATGCCCTTGTAGCCTCTCATCACTTGCGGTCCTTTCACAATCAGTTCACCGGGCTGGCCGACGGGCATATCGGTAACCCCGTCATTCAAATCCACGATTCTCGCCAGCGTGTCCGAGCAGGGCAGACCGACGCTGCCGACTTTTTGCTTACCCCTGAACGGATTCATATGCGTGACCGGACAGGTCTCTGTCATCCCGAAGCCTTCCGAAATGTAGGCCCCCGTGAGTTTCTGGAATTCGTGGATGACTTCGACGGGAAGCGGAGCGCTCCCGGAAAAAGCCCCCTTGATACAGCTCATGTCCGTCTTTTTCAAATCGGGATGGTTCAGCATGCCGATGTACATCGTGGGCACCAGCGGCGTGAAGGTGGGCCGGTACGTGCGGATGGCTTCCAGCAGGGGATCCGGCTGCGGCCTCGGAATCAGGATCTGATTCCATCCCATATAAACGCTCAGGTTCATGGAGCAGGACATCCCGAAAACGTGAAAATACGGCAGAGCGCCGAGCATCACCTCCTTGCCGCGGGTGAAGCCGGGAAACCAGGCGTTTATCTGCTGAACCTGCTTGCTCAAGTTCCCGTGCGTGAGAATCACGCCCTTGGAAACGCCGGTGGTGCCGCCGGTGTACTGGTACATGGCAATGTCATCAAAGGTCAGTGCCACTTTCGGGGGATTGGGCGGATATTTAACAATGATGTCTTTCCAGTGATAGACATCGGGCGCCGGCGCAACATCGGCATAAGGAAACTTTTTGAGCTTCTTGCCCAAAAACCGTTTAATCGGATTCAAAAAATCGCCGACGCTCGTATAAACGATTTTCTTGATTTTTGTTTTGGACCGTAATTTCACCATACGCCCTGTCAGAGCATCCAGGGTGATGAGCACCTTGGATCCAGAATCATTGAACTGATGTTCCAATTCCGGATCAGAATAAAGAGGGTTATTCATGACCACGATGGCGCCGATCTTCAAAATGGCGTAGAAAGCCACGACGCACGGAATGGAATTTGGCAACAGAATAGCCACCGCGTCGCCTTTTTTGATGCCCCAATCCGTCAGACAGGCAGCGAAACGATCCACCTGGTCCTTGAACTGGCGGTAGGTCAGCGTATAGCCGACAAACACCATGGCCGGATCATCGGCGAATTCTTTCGCTGATTTCTCCAGATATTCCGGCATCGTGACATTTTCATAATTGATACTTTCCGGAACCCCTTTTTCATAGGATTTCAACCAGGGCTTGCTCAAATAGATCGAAGTCTCCGCCATAAAATTTCCCTCCTTATCTTTTTTTACTTTTTGATTATATACCTCGGCTGGATAAACATTAAAACATTTTTTTGTTTTTTTGCAACAAAAAAGCCCCGCCTGATTTCAGACGGGGCTTTGATAAACTGACTTTTCTACAATATTCCAAAACGCTTACGTGGCGCAGACATCAACGGGTTCCTTGACTTCTTCCAGACCCATCGCCTTGCAGACGATTTCGGCGATGTCCAGCGCAACCATGGACTCCGTTTTCTGGCGGTCTTTGATGCCGTCGGAAATCATCGTCAGGCAGAACGGACAGCCGACTGCAACCGTGTCGGCTCCGGCGGCGATCGCCTGATCGGTCCGCGCGTTATTGATGCGGTCACCGTGTTCCTCCATCCACATTCTCGCTCCACCGGCTCCGCAGCAGAAGCTCTTGGCATGATTGCTGGACATCTCGACCAGTTTCACGCCGGATATGGCTGTGAGAATGTTTCTGGGCTGATCGTAAACCTGATTGTAGCGACCGAGGAAGCAGGAATCATGATACGTGAAGGTTCCCTGAACCGGCTGGGTGAATTTGATCTTGCCCTTGGCAATCAGATCGGCAATGATTTCCGTGTGGTGATAGACTTCATAATTGCCGCCGAAATTTGGATAATCCTTCTTGATGCAGTTGTAGCCGTGCGGGCAAATGGTGATGATTTTCTTGACGCCGTAGGCGTTCATCACTTCAATATTGGCCTGCGCCTGAGCCTGGAACAGGTAGTCATTGCCGCCGCGCATCGCGGAATCGCCGCAGCAGCTTTCTTCATTGCCCAGGATGCCGAAACTGACACCGGCGGCCTGCAGCACCTTGGCGAAAGCAACCGATATTTTCTTGCCGCGGTCGTCAAACGAACCGGAGCAGCCAACATAGAAAAGATATTCCACATTGGGATCTTCGGCCAGGGTTTTAATCCCAAGGTCTTTCGCCCAATCCCCGCGCATGTGGGCGCCGATGCCCCACGGGTTGGAATTGTTTTCCATATTGCGGTAGGTCAACTGCAGCTCCGGCGCGAAATCGGCCTCGGTCAGAACCTTGTAGCGGCGCATGTCGATGATTTTCTGCACATGCTCAATCATGGCCGGGCAGTTCTCCATACAATACATACAATTGGTGCAATCCCACACCGCGTTGAGGTCAACCACATCGCCGATGAGAGCTTTTTCCGTCGCGGCGCCTTCCGCGGTTTCAGCGGGAGCGGCTTCAGCGGCCTGCGAAGCATCAGCGGCCGGCTTGGCCATTGCGGCCGCGGCTTTTTCCTCCCAATGGGTCTTGATGTCCTGAATAAGCTTCTTGGGAGACAAATGCTTGCCGGTCAGATACGCCGGACAGCCGTTCTGGCAGCGTCCGCACTTCGTGCAGGCATCCGAATCAAAAATCTGTTTCCACGTGAATTCTTCGAGCTTGGAAACACCGAAGGATTCCGCGTTTTCAAAATCACGAATCGGCTCGACATAACCGGTCGGCTTGAGCGACGCCAGGAAATGATTGGCCGGCGTGGTAATGATGTGCAGCAGTCTGGAATAGGGGATATAGGCGATGAACCCCAGAGCGATAAAGGTGTGCGTCCACCAGGAGATTTTGTGCCACAGCTTCGTGGTTTCGACATCCATGCCGTTGAACGCCGAAGCGATGCTCCAGCCGACAAAAGAAACTTTTTCCCAGTTCGGAGTCACGCTATCGGGACCGATTCCCTCCATTAGGGTTGCGTGAATCCGCAGCGCCTCAATGATGAACCCGGTGACGATAATGCCGCCGATCAAAAGCAGTGCGATGGCGTCATCCGCCTGATTGTCGGATTGACCCTTATAGCCCAGACGATCGGGCTTTTGGATGTAACGACGGAAAGCCGCCATTAACACGCCGATCAAGACAAACAAACCGAAGAGATCCATCAGGAATGAAAATCCGAGATAAAAACTGCCGCGCAGAAACGCCCAACTGAACAGGGGTTCCGTGATATGGAATTCGCCGGCATCAAATGCGGCTCCAAAAATCAAAACAAAGAAACCGAAAAAGATCAAACCGTGCATGATGCCCGGATACGCGTCTTTCCATGTCCTGACCTGCAGCAATCCGTTCATGAGCAATGATTTCAGTCTTTCGGGAATCTGATCCCAGCGGATTTCTTCCTTGCCGATGGCCTTCCACATTTTCCAGCGGCGCCAGACGCCATAGGCAAAGATGGCCAGGGCCACAGCGGTAAAAAGAAAAAGGAAAGGCTCGAAACTCTCGGCATTCCAGAAGACCTGACGTCCTTCGTTTCCTATTCCTATTGGGCTAATATTGTGTTCCATGGATCCTCCAAAATTAGATATTTAGACTGAAGGCGTTTAAACTGAAAGGGAATATGGCTGAGGCCGAAGATTGGATCTTCGGCCTTCAGCTTTGAGTCCATTTTTTACGCCAACATTTTCTTGCAGACAGCGGTCAGTTCGGGAACGACCTTGAAGAGATCATCGACGACGCCAAAATCCGCTTTCGCAAAAATCGGAGCTTCCGCATCCTTGTTAATCGCCACGATGCACTTGGAAGAACTCATGCCCGCCAGGTGCTGAATCGCGCCGGAAATGCCGCAGGCG
>DAOSZO010000020.1:16090-35176 GCA_035382085.1 Smithella sp. | reverse complement strand
AAGGAAAGGTTTCCTCCGCGTAACAGGCGGCGCCGAAAGTAAAGGAATCTCCAAGAAACAGCAGGCCTATTTTTTTTGTGCCGGGATGTACAGCGGATGCCGACACGGGAATTCTAAAACCGTTCTCGTCAAAAGCCAGCGGCACCGGGCGGCTGGGAATGTTGTCGCGGATATTGTAGCGGTAAAGGGTTCTGGCCAAGGGAACGTGCTTGATGCCCAACGTGTCATCAATCGCATATTCTGTCGGGCTGAATGAGACATCGTTGGATGACAGAAGCGACTGGTAAACTTTATGTGAGATATAAAGGACATTGAACACATACAGACAGAAAAGAAACGAGGCGCCCACAACGGCGGCAAATTTCGCACCACCCTTCGGAGAGTCAAAAGTGTGCCGCGACCATAGACGTCGGTAGGCAAAGAGCACTCCTGACGCCACCACCAGACAGGCCAATGCAAACAAAGGTATCCCCATGCCCATTTTTTTATAAACCACGCCCACCGGTATAAAAAAAACCATTCCCAGAACCAGGCACACCAGGCTATTGATTTTTCGTTTCATAGTCGCATAAGGGCCGCCCTGTTTTTAACGCGGCTTATCCTAAATTCTTTGTCAAAAAAAGCTTTCCTCCCTGCGGATGAGTTCCGTGCGTTTCAAGAAGCGGCGATGAAGGAAACATACTATACTTGACGAATGTTTGACAAGCACAAAACCTGTTTAAAACATTAAAGATTTCGTGTAGATAGTTTTGTGGTTGGTGTACAAGACCCACCCGAGCCGAATGATGAGGGATATACGGACGATTTTGTATGGCATTTCCGGGTATAGGAAAGTACCGAGGGGATGGAGAGAAAAATTTTGCTTCATTTTCTTGATTTTACTTTTATTTTAAGTTATTTGTGCCCAACATCCATCGGATAGGGGATAGTTCGTTGCAGGTCAATCCTTCCGCCAAACATAAACTGATACGAGATTCCGTGAGAAATTTCGCCGAAACGGAGCTTGCGCCCCTTGCCGCGGAAATTGACCGCGGCGCGTTTTTCCCCCGTGACGTCATCGAAAAAATGAGACCCCTGAATTATTTCGGCCTGCAGGTGCCGAGGGAATTCGGCGGGGCGGCGCTTGATTCCATCAGCGCGGCCATTGTGGTGGAGGAGCTTTCCCGCGTATGCGCGGCGATAGGCCTGTGTATCACTGTTCATAACGGCGTGGCCGTGTATCCTTTCCTGCGCTTTGCCAACGCCGAGCAAAAGAAGCGTTACCTGCCCCGACTTGCCTCCGGTGAATTTATCGGGGCTTTCAGCCTCACGGAAGCCAACGCGGGATCCGATGCCGGAAGCGTGGAGACCACCGCGGTCAAAAATTCTAGGGAATACATTCTCAACGGCACGAAAATATTTGTCACCAACGGCGGCATATGCGACGTGGCCTTGATTTTCGCGCTCACGGGGTTTGAGCCGGGGCGTCCGCAGAGCAGCGTTTTTATTGTGGAAAGCAAGTATCCGGGTTTCATGCGGGGCGAGTTGGAAGACCTCTGCGGCATGCGGGCCAATCCCGTATCCTCGCTTTTTCTGGAGGACTGTCGCGTGCCGGAAAAAAATCTTCTGGGGAAAATCGGGGATGGGATGAAAATCGGCATGGCCACGCTGGATAACGGGCGGCTCGGCGTGGCGGCGCAGGCGCTTGGAATTGCCCAGGGTGCCTTCGAGGCGGCGGTGAAATACGCCAAAGAGCGCCAGCAGTTCAAGAAACCGATCGCCTCGCTCCAGACCATCCAGAATTACATTGCCGACATGGCCACCGACATCAAGGCGGCGCGCCTGCTTTTATACCACGCCTGCGCGCGCAAGGATGAAGGCGCGCCGTTTAGCTGCGACGCGTCTATGGCCAAGCTTTATTGCAGCACCGTGGCCACCAGAGTGACATCGTTGGCCGTACAGATTCACGGCGGTTACGGCTACAGCAAAGAATACGACGTGGAGCGGTATTTCCGAGACGCCAAGGTGACGGAAATTTACGAAGGCACGAGCGAAGTTCAGCGCATGGTCATCGCGCGCGCTGTCCTGTCGCAATGGACTTTTTAGAAACATGATGCTGAAGCTGATTGTATGCGTCAAACAGGTTCCCATGGTGGCGGAGCTGCCTTGGGATGAAAAAACGGGCACGTTGCGGCGTGACCTCGCGCCCGGCATGATGAATCCCGCCTGCAAACACGCGCTGGAAGCCGCCCTGCAAATCAAGGACAAGTTTGCTGCGAAGATTACCGTCATTTCGATGGGGCCGCCTGCCGCGGAAGAGGTGCTGCGCGAAGCCCTCGCGATGGGCGCGGACGAGGCGGTGCTGGTTTGCGACAAATTGTTCGCCGGTTCGGATACCTTTGCGACCTCGATGATTCTGCAAAAGGCCGTTAAAAAGACATGCCCCAAATTTGATCTGATTTTGTGCGGCGCCTATACCGCCGACAGCGAAACCGCGCAGGTCGGCCCCCAGCTGGCGGAAGAACTGAATTTGCCCTCGGTGGCTTATATTGAAAAGCTGGAAATTTCCGGCCGAACGCTCCGGGTCCGGCGGCTGGTGGACAATTTCCGCGAAACGCTGGAAATGGAGTTTCCGGCGCTTTTGACCGTGTCCATGGAAAATTACAAGCCGCGCTATGCGCCGCTGGCGGGTCTGGAGAGCGCCTTTGCGGGAAAAGGCATCACGGTGATGAACGCTGCGGAACTGGGTCTGACGGCCGCCGCGATGGCCGCCAAAGGGTCGCGGACGAAAGTCCGCCAGGTCTTTTTACGCAAAGCGCAGAAGGGCAATGTGCTGCTGCAGGGGACGGCTTCCTCTGTGGTCAATGAATTTCTGGACAAATACCAAAGAAAAATCGGGGCGGCCATCGGCAAGTCCATTGAAGGCAGGAAGCTGCATGACGAAAAATAAGAAAAAAAGCATCTGGGTGTTCGGTGATTACCGCAATTATTATCAGAACCGCGTGACGCTTCAACTGATAGCGAGGGCGGTGGAGCTGGCCAAAGTCATCAAGGCGGAAGTCTGTGCGCTGATTTTCGGTTATGAGATTGATGAATGGATTATGGAATACACGGCGCACGGGGCGGACCGGATTCTGGCGATTGACGATCCGGCGCTGAAAAGCTACAGTACCGAAATGTATCTGGCCATTATTGAAAAGCTGGCCAAACAAAGAGATCCCGACATCATTCTTATCGGCGCCACCGATTTCGGCCGCGAGTTCGCACCGCGGCTGGCCAAACGGCTGAAAACGGGATTATCCGCTGATTGCGTGGGCTTGAGCGTCAGTGAAAACGGTTTGCTGGTTCAGATTGCGCCGTCGTTCGGCGGCAATATGCTCGCGGAAATCGTCACGGAGCGCCATCGTCCGCAGATGGCAACGGTCCGCCCGGGAACGTTCAAGGAAATACCGCACAACCACGAACGGAAAGCGATTGTCGAGCGCCTTCCTCTGATGAAGGACTTGCCTAGACCCCGCGTGCGGCTGGTGGAATACGAACGTTCCGTGGCGAAGGAGCATACCATTGAGAACGCGTCGGTCATTGTTTGCGGCGGACGCGGCATGGGCAACAAAGAGAAATTTAAAAAACTGCAGGAGCTGGCCAAATTACTGGGCGGCGATGTCGGCTCGACGCGGCCGGTGGTGTATGCCGGGTGGGCGGATCATGGCGCATTGGTCGGCCAGGCCGGCAAACATATCAAACCGAAGATTCTTTTTTCCTTCGGCATCAGCGGGGCGATCCAGCACACGGCGGGCCTGGGTGAGGCCCAGTTTATCGTTGCGGTGAACAAAAATCCGCAGGCCACGATGATGAAAATGGCGGATGTCGCGATTGTCGGAGACGCGAGCAATGTTCTTCATCACATGATTAAAGAACTGAAAAAACGAATCAGGGAATAGGAGATTTTTGCAATGATTAAATCAAGATTGTGTGATCTCATCGGCGTGAAGTATCCCATCATTCAGGCGGGAATGGGACCGTTTAGCAACAACAACCTCGGCGTGGCCGCCGCCAATGCGGGAGTGTTGGGATTGTTCTCCACCAGCGGCCTGTGCAACAAGGATTTTCTGCCGTTTGTCTACAATGATTGGATTCAGAGCGCAGAGGCCGATCCGAACGACGACATACCGACCGCAATGGAGAAACTCCTCAAAAGAGCTTACCGGCTGACCAAAGACACGGGGGGGATCTTCGGCATCAACGTGATGGTTTCGGCGGAATTGCTTTTTCAGGCGGAACTTATCATCAACGCGGCCATTGGGGTGCGGGCGGCCAACCCGGGCATGGAAAAAAACTTCAAAGTCATCTTCACTTCCGCCGGTGATCCGGTACCCTGGAAAGACAGAATCAAGGGGGCGGGTTTCACCTGGATGCATGTGGTGCCCTCGGTCAAAGGCGCGCTTCGCTGCAAGAAAGCGGGCGTGGATGTCATCGTGGCTTCCGGACACGAAGGCGGATTTCACACCTCCTGGGAGCCGGTGCATTCGATGATTTTGCTGCCGGCGGTGGTTGAAGCGGTGTCTGATGAGAAGACGCTGGTGTGCGGAGCCGGCGGCTTCTGCGACGGCAAGACGCTGGCGGCGGCGCTGGTGCTTGGCGCTGACGGCGTGCAGATGGGCACCCGATTCCTCGCGACGCAGGAGAGCGATTTCCCGAGAATTTGGCGGGAGGCGGTTGTGGAAACCGGAGACCGGGGCACGCTGGTCGCGCGAGGGTTTGTCGGACCGGCGCGCTGGATTAAAAATCCGCGCAGCGAGGAACACGCCAGAAACACGCTGCAGAAATCACCCGGATGCTACCTGGGAACGCCGGATGACATGATGTCCATCGACCTGAAGCTGATTGAATTTGAGCTGGAATCCATGAAAGCCGCCTATGAAGGCGACAAGGCGAAGGCGCTTCTGGCGGCGGGCGAAGCGGCCCAGCGTATTCATGACATGCCAAAAGTCAGCGATATGGTGCAAAACATCATGACAGAAGCGGAAGATATTTTAAGGGGCGTGCAGACAAAAATTCTTGCTTAATCCTTCAGTCTAGTCTTTTGGAGAAAAGCCGGAGACCAACTCCGGCTTTTTTTCTTGCTGGTTTGTCTTATTTTTTCTGAAGTCTTTTCGGAATTTCGGATTCGCAGGGAACGCCGGTTGCGCAAAGGCCGCATCCGTAGATAAAAATGTGGTACTTTTTATTGCAATGCCAGAGTGATTGAGCAACCCTTCGGGAACAGGCTTCCTTATCGTGGGCGTTGTCCGCGGTTATTGCATGCACGGGACATCGCGTTGCGCATTGCAGGCACCGTTGCCCCCGATAGTGCAGGCAATCGGCATGAATGTCTTCCGGCTGCTTCCGGTTTGGCGCAAGCTTCAGGTTGACGACACAACTCCCCGTCCGGTGAGCGCATCCTTTTTCCGTGATGAGAAAATCATGCATTCCGAAAGTTCCCAATCCGGCCGCGTATGCTATGTGCCGGTGAGACCAGGGAGAAGCCCAGCCCACTTTGGGATAGCGTTTTTTGTTGAACAGGGGTGTGACATCCGGAGAGATGGCCAAAACACCTCGTTCCATCAGGCAGGTCACAAGCTCACGAACCAAAGTCTGGCTGAATATTTCTCCCAGCAGGCGTGTCTGCGCCCAGCGTTCAGCGGGCCACTTTTTCATTGCCGCGTTGTCTTTTTTTGTCGCTTGTGTCAGGGGCAGGATAAAGGATACGACGCTCACATCTTCAGCTGCGGGAGCGGGGACATGGTTGCGCTTGGCCTGCCACTGCATGATTTCTTCGGGGCTGAAGTGATGCGGCCCGATGATTTCTTTGAGTTTCCGGAAAATGGGATCGTCGCCCCGGACAAAACCGATGAGTGGCTCATCAAATATTTTTTCTCCGGAAAAGGGATATTCCATCGCGTTTCCCGGATGATGAGCCACTTTGTCTTTTATGGTTGTGATGAACCAATTCTCGTCAAAACGCGGATCGCCGGGCGACCTTTCATAATGAAGATGAAGCCGGGGCTGGGCAGGATGAAACCAACCGCGCAGTTCGCCAATCGCGTTTTTCATTCCGCGGAAGTCGGTCAGAAAAGAACAGGGCCGGTAGCTATTTTTTCCCATGATGGATTTTCCCCCGGGCCAGAGAGGCAAAAACGCCACCGAAAGAGATGACGCTCAACATGGAAAAGATCAACTGGGTACTCTTCAAGAAGGGCTGCCGGGTGGATAGGGAGATGGGGTGATTTCCCAGAATGACCGCAAAAACCAGCATCGTGATGCCCATGCTGACCATCTGGCCGGTCAGGCGCATGGTGCCGAGCGTGGCCGAGGCGATGCCGTAGTACTTTTTTTCCACCGCGCTCATCGTCGCGTTGACATTGGGCGAGGAAAACAGGGCAAAACCGACACCCAGCAAAACAAGGCAGAACAGAATATACATCATCGAGGTGCCGCCGTTGAGAAAAATGAGCTGAATCAAACCCGTAACCGTAATGCCCATACCAATGGACGCGATGATCTGCGGTTCGAAACGATCGGAGAGTCTGCCGGCGAAGGGAGAAATCACGGCCTGAACCACCGGTGCGGCAACCAGAACGAATCCCGCTTCGACCGCCGAGAGCAGCCTGATATTTTGCAGATAGAGGCTCAGCAAAAAACCGACGACAAACGTGGCGCTGTAATTTATCAGCGCGGCGAGATTGGAAAAGGCAAATACCTTGTTGTCCAGAAATAATCGGATATCCACAAGGGGGGAAGGGTTGTTCAACTGTTGAGCAATGAATAACACCAGGCAAAAAACGCCGATGCCGATTAACAGACCGGCGTTCCAGCCGGGCAGAAGAGAAAATCCATACATCATGGCAAACAGGGCAATCGCGTAGAGCAGCGAACCGGCAACATCAAACCTGTCCTTTTTCCTGGCCGGAATTTCTCGTTCGACAAAAAAGTAGGCGATAAAAATAATTACGAGTCCCAGAAGCACAGTAATCAGAAAAATATATCTCCATCCCAGGTAATGCGTGACCAGCCCGCCGATGAACGGGCCGATGGTAAGGCCGACATAAACGGCGGTGACATTGATGCCGAGGAACTTGCCCCTTTCATTTTGGGGATATGCCGAAATCAGCATGGCCGTGGAGGTGCTGAAAATCATCGCGCCGCCGAATCCCTGAACGGCACGGGCGGTAATCAAAAAGCTCTGCGACGGGGTCAGACAGCAGATAAAGGAAGCGATGGTGAAGATGGCCGCGCCCCAGAGAAAAACAAGCCGTCGGCCGTGAATATCCGCCAGCCTGCCCATGGGAATCAGCGCAATGGCGGCCGCCAGAATAAATGAAGTGGCCACCCAGCTCAAACTCAACGCGTTCATGGATAATTCCCGGGCGATGGCGGGTAGGGCGACATTGATGGCCGAGCCCATGAAAGGGGTCAGAAAAGAACTCAGCGTCGTGACCAGAAGAACCATTAGCTGATTTTTACTGTAGGAATGATTCATGAGTCAAAATCGGAAACCAAGGCGTTAGCGGCGAGGGAAAGTTTTTTTGTACGTTGCGGCGAAGCTGTCCTTGCCGCAGGCCATCATCAGCGTCAGCGGCATGACTTTCTTTGCCTGCATAAGCATTTTTTGAGTGAGCCGCCGGATGTCCCACTGGGCGTGCGCGTCGGCCCGCAGGCGCACCAGATGGTACATTTCGCGGGCGTTGAATTTCATCAGGACTCTTTTGCGATGCGCATTGGTCAGGACATAGGCGGCAGCCCGGGGCGCTTTGAGACGGATTTGCTCAAAGGCTTTTTGCGTCTGGGTCATGATGTTCATGAAATTTTTCTGCTCACCGATGGCCTTGATGGACGGCGGCACGGTCACGCCCAGCCGCGGGTTGTATTCCTGGGCAATTATCGTGGCCATGCGGTGACGTTTGAGCTGGGCAAAACAGCTGGAACTCAAGACAAGCTCAAACTGCAAATCCACGTTTTCCAGCTCGCGCAATACCGCGTCGTGCGCCTGCAAGCTGGCAAAAGCCGTTTTGAACAGGGCTTTTTTTTCCTTCATTGTCATTTGATTGACCTGCTTGAGGCACCGAGCGTAGTCCAGATGACTCGAGGCAAACAATAGCGCGGCGGCAACCTTGTGATCTGCGGACGGAGAGCAAAAAGCCAGCCGCACGGCAGCCGGTTTGCGGGCCTCTTGTGGCCGACGTAGGTTTTGCAGAAGGGCTTGAACGCTCTGCCGCAGGTTTTCTTTGGTTAATTTTTCGTAGTCCGTCGCTTGGGTGTAGCGGATGAGGGAAGGCGCGATGTCCTTGGTCGCCGCGAATAATTGTTCGCTGTATTCCCTTGCTTCGGCCAGTGGATGCGCGGCCAGCCTTCTGAGCATCAGTTCCAGATTGCGGGCGTTAAGGGTCATGCCCAGCTGCGTCTGCGTGGCCAGGGAGATGACATAGCGCGCGTCTTCCTTGGCCCAGCCCTCCAGCAGGGATTTGTGGGAAGGGTTTTCCGCCAGCGCCCTGTTTTGCGCGAAAACATAGGGCCGCAGTTTTTCGTAGAGCGCATGATAGTAACCGTTTTGCGCCTCCACGGTGGCGACAAACAATTTTGTCAGGCCGGCTTGCTGAATTTCCTGAGGCACGACGAAATCCCTGTCGAAGAGCACATAGCGCTGGGATTTTTCCGTAAAGGAACACAGGCGGAATTTTTCGATTTCCTCGACCAGCAGACGCGACACGCCAATGACGTCAATATTAAAAACCGCGTGTTCGGCAACGGAACTGTGTCCCATTTCGAAAACGATGTTGCGGTTGGAAAGGCGGGCTTTTTCGACTTCCTCGCGGGCGATGGCGCGCAGTTCATTGACCGCCCGGGGACTGCGGCTGATGCGAGCGTAAGCCGCCGAAATCGTTTCCGGTGTCAAATCCTGCTGAGTGCCGCTTTTTTCCTTGAGCTCGCGGATAATATCAGCATCGAGATTGTAGCCGGCAAGAAGAATTTTCATCAAAGTTGTCCTATAAGCTGATTAATTCGACGCGGCCGAGCGTCCTGCCCAGAAAGCGCTCGCCGATGGTCTGGAAACGATAAGGCAGGTCGCTGACATAAAAAACATATTCCGGCGGCGCATTATTTTTGTTTGCGATATTCTGCCGTTCAATCAAGTCGGCGGCCATTTCCGCCATTGCCTCAGCCGAATCAATGAGCATCACGTCTTTTCCGACAATAGCCTGCAGCAGGGGCTTCAAAAGCGGGTAATGCGTGCAGCCCAACACCAGCGTGTCAACACCTTCGGCTGTCACCGGCTTGAGATATTCCTGGGCGATGAGCCTCGTTGCCGGGTGGTCGAACCAGCCTTCCTCCACCAGCGGGACGAACAAGGGACAGGCCTGCGAGAAAACCCTGGAGTTTCTGTCCAGAAGATGAATGGCGCGGGCGTAGGCGTTGCTGTTGATGGTGGCCGGCGTGCCGATGACGCCGATGGACTTGTTTTTCGTGCTTCGAGTGGCCATACGCGCCGAGGCGTCTATCACTTCCAGAACGGGAACCGGCGATAAGTCGGCAATCGTTTTATGGGCGACAGCCGACATCGTGTTGCAGGCGACGATCAGCATTTTGACGTTTTTCTGAATCAGAAATTCGGTGATTTGCGCGGCATAGCGGTTGATGGTTTCCACCGACTTGATGCCGTAGGGCACGCGCGCCGTGTCGCCGAAATACATGATGTTTTCAAAAGGCAGACGCTCCATGAGCGAGCGGACAACCGTAAGTCCGCCGATTCCGGAATCAAAAACGCCTATGGCCTGCTCTGCGCTTGATGTCATGGGTCTTTCTCAAAAAATATTTTATCGCCGTTGTGGCTTTTGCCAGGGTGCGGACGATGCCATGGCCATATCATAACTCATCCGAAAATGGCAAGCTCTCTTCCAGAGGCGTTTTGATGGCAGGAAGAAAGCAGGGATGGGCGTCTGGCAGAACGCAAGAAAACGTGAAGCGCAAGAAACACACGCCGGCTTTCATTGCCCATGAAAACCGGCGTGTGTTTCCAAAAGAAGTGAAGGAAGGATTAATAGACGGTAAAGCTCCGCACTTCACTCGGATCAGATTGTTCTTTTTGTTCATCCTGGGCAATGACGCGCCAGTAATATGTTGTGCCTGTACTTGCATGCGGCCAGGACACGTGGGGGGGGGGGGTGTTGTTACACCCTGAATTTTTTCAATCCTTTGAGATCCAGAGTGGCAAAGTAGTCTTTGACCGTTTCGGCGCGGCGGATACGGATCACGTCGCCGTTTTCTCTCAGGAGAAGTTCCGCCGAGCGGAGCTTGCCGTTGTAGTTGAATCCCATGGCAAAACCGTGCGCTCCGGTGTCGTGGATGACGATAATATCGCCGCGTTCGAGCCTGGGCAGCTTGCGGTCGATGGCGAATTTGTCATTGTTTTCGCAGAGCGAGCCGGTGACGTCGTATAGGACATTATGGGGCTTGCGTTCCTTGCCCATCACGGTGATGTGATGATAAGCGCCGTAAAGAGCCGGACGCATCAGATTGGCCATGCAAGCGTCGAGTCCGGCGAATTTTTTGTAGGTGTCCTTGATGTGCAGGACGCGGGCGACCAGATAGCCGTAAGGACCGGTAATGTAGCGGCCGCATTCGGTGAAAAGTTTCAGAGGCGCCAATCCATTGGCCACGATGATTTCGTCATATTTTTTTCTGATGCCGCGGCTCATGGCCTTCAGGTCGATGCGTTTTTGCTCGGGACGATACGGGATGCCGATGCCGCCGCCGATATTGACAAAATCGAACCGGATTTTGAGTTGCTGGGAGATTTCGGCAATCAGTTTGAATAGAATTTCGGCGGTTTCGACAAAATAATTGGCATCCAGTTCGTTGGAGGCGACCATGGTGTGGATACCGAAGCGCCTGACCCCCTTGTCCCTGCAGATTTTATAGCCTTCAAAAAGCTGTTCCCGGGTGAAGCCGTATTTGGCCTCTTCCGGGTGGCCGATGATGAAATTGCCTTTTTTCAGTTTGCCGGGATTGTAACGGAAACAAATCAAATCCGGCAGTCCGGCGTGTTGTTCCAGATAGGCAATGTGGGAGATATCGTCGAGATTGATAATGGCTTTGAGTTTTTTGGCCAGCTGAAACTCTTCCGCGGGCGTGTCGTTGGATGAAAACATGATTTCTTCGCCGGTGATGCCTGTCTTTTGCGCCATCATCAGTTCCGCAAGCGAGCTGCAATCGGCGCCGTAACCTTCCGCATGCAGGATTTTCATCAGGTAAGGGTTGGGAGCGGCCTTGACGGCGAAGAACTCCTTGAAACCTTCATTCCAGGAAAACGCGTTTTTGAAATCCCGCGCGTTTTCACGGATGGCTTTTTCATCATAAATGTGGAAAGGCGTCGGGTGTTTCTTGATGATTTCCTCGAGTTGTTTTTTTGTAAAAGGCAGTTTCTTTGCCGGCATGAGTTTCTCCTGGAAAAAAATTTGTTCGTGTGTTTTGCGGAAAGATTTACGGTAAAAAATGAAATTTATCAATCACATTTTGAGTGCGGAAAACCGCTATATCATGCAAAGTTCGACGCAAAGATAGATGACCGAAGAGATGGTGGCGGCAGCGGGGATGGTCAGGACCCACGCCCAGATGATTTTTCCGGCGACGCCCCAGCGAACGGCGGATAGTCTTTTGGTGGCGCCGACACCGACGATCGCGCCGGTAATGGTATGGGTTGTGCTGACGGGAATGCCGGCCACGGTGGCGCCGATGATCGAACAGGCAGCGGCGGTTTCTGCACTGAATCCGCCCATTGGTTGAAGTTTGGTGATTTTTGTGCCCATGGTTTTTACAATCCGCCAGCCGCCGAACATCGTTCCCAACGAAATCATGGAATAACAGGCGATGATGACCCAGATGGGAATATAAAAGGTGCTGCCCAAAAAGCCCTTGCTGAACAACGCCATGGCGATGATGCCCATGGTTTTTTGCGCGTCGTTCATGCCATGTCCCAGGGAATAGATTGCCGCGGAACACAATTGCAGTTTGCGAAAAAGTTTATCGGATTTGGCGATATTGGATTTATGACTCAGGTTCATCGCCAGCACCATGAAGATAAACCCGAGCATCATACCGATGGCGGGAGAAACAAAGATGAACAAGGTTGTTTTGATAATGCCGGACCAGACGAGCGTTTTTGTGCCGGCTTTGGTGACGGCGGCGCCGATGAGTCCGCCGATGAGCGCATGCGATGAACTGCTGGGCAAACCGTAATACCAAGTGATAATGTTCCAGGCAATCGCGCCGCCTAAAGCGGACAAGATGACCAAATTATCGACAATCTTAATATCAATAATGCCTTTGCCGACAGTATGGGCGACCGCCGTTCCCACAAAAAAAACAGCGGCGAAATTGAAAAAAGCCGCCCAGACGACAGCGTATTTGGGAGACAGCACGCGGGTGGAGACAACGGTGGATATGGAATTGGCCGAATCGTGAAATCCGTTGAGAAAATCAAAAGCCAGCGCGCCAATGATTAGGAAAACAACAAAGGCCGTTGAATCAAGCATGTTTCAGGACAATTCCTTCCACGATGTTGGAGACATCTTCGCAAACATCTATGGCTTCTTCAAGGAGCTGGTATATATCTTTCCATTTTATCAGTTCAATGGCGTCTTTTTCTTTTTCAAAGAGATTGGCCATGATGGCTCGGATGACCACATCTCCCGCGTTCTCCAGCGTGTTGATTTCCACGCAACCCGCAAGGATTTTTTCGGAATTTTTCATGTCCCGCATGGCGTGAACAATGCTTTTGATTTTGCCGATGGACTCGTTGAGGATTTTCGCCTGTTTGATGATTTCATCCGAAGGATCTTTGACCTTATAAAGATGGATGCGGACGGCCGTGGCTTCGATGACGTCCATAATGCTGTCCATTTTATTGACCAGCGCGTAGATGTCTTCCCGGTCAATGGGCGTGAGAAAAGTTTTGTGCATTTTCTCGTAGGTTTTATGCGTGATACCGTCGGCCTCATGCTCAATTTCCTTGAGTTTGGATACCCGGACATCAGAATAGTCTCGGGCCTGAGCCATTTCCAGAAAAAGCCTTCCGCCCTCTTCGATTTTATTGGCCAGTTCTTCGAAAAGTTCAAAGAAGTTCTCTTCTTTGGGAAATAAGCGCATCAGACATCCTCCTTGTGTTCCTTTGGGAAAAACACCAAAGTATGCTGGCAGTGCTTTAGCGGATTACAGGGGAAAATGCAAGCATTTTGGGAATTTTTACGCTCCGCGAAGAATGTTCTCGTTTTATTTTAAGGTCTTAGAATATATAATCTTGCTGTCGCCTGGGGCGTAGAAATTTTTCAGAAAGGCCGCCTTTCGGTAGCCGCAGCTTTCGTAAAAATGATGGGTAGGTTTGTATTGTTTGCGGGAGGAGGTTTCCACATAGGCTTGCGTTCCTCCGCTTTGGACAATGCGTTCTTCCGTTCTGGACATCAGCGCTTTTCCCCAACCTTGTCCCTGGCAGTTTTTGGCCACGACAATCCAGTAGATATCATAGCTGGATTTTGTGGCGGGAATCCGGCCATAGCAACTATAGCCCACGACCTTGTTGTGTTCTTCGGCAAAAACAAAACGGTAGGAACAGGTTTTTCTGTGCTTGAGTTTTTCCCGGGCAAGTTCTTTGGCGATGGCCAGCTCCTCTTTTGAAAAAAAGCCCGTGGACCGCACGATGCCGGCGATGCTCCGGACATCGGAAGGTTTAATGTTCTGGCGGAAGACGGCTTTCTTCATGAGATCGTTTAAGCGTGTGGCATGCCGTCGCGGAATATGAAATAGACCGCGCCGACAAGACAAAGAGCCGCCCACAGGAAATCCAGTTTCAGCGGCTGTTTCATGTAGGTTACCGCAAATCCGGCAAACACAATCATGGTGATGACTTCCTGAATGATTTTCAATTGTGCCAGCGAGTAATATTGAAAACCGATGCGATTGGCGGGCACCTGCAGAACGTATTCAAAAAAGGCGACGCCCCAGCTGAACAAAACGACAAAAAACAGCGGCTTGCTGTTGAAATTTTTCAGATGCCCGTACCAGGCATAGGTCATGAACAGATTGGAAAAAAACAGAAACACAATGGGTCTGAACACTTTCTTCTTTACTCCTTAAAAGCGATTCACCGCGTCGGCGAGGATTAAACCGATGGCTTCGGTGTATTTTATTTTTGCCTGATTGAGAGCCGCGGCAAATCCGGCGTCGGGAGATAAGCACGGATTCGTATTTATTTCAAGTACCCATGGCCTGTTTTTTTTATCAACCCGAAAATCCACCCGAGCATAGCCTTTGAGGGAGAAAATCTTCCAGCACAACAGGGCGATTTCTCTCAACCTGTCAATCAGAGAACGGTCTTTCGCGCCGAAATCGAAGTTCCGGATGGTGTTGTTGTACTCAAAGGAGGCAGCGTCCCATTTCGCCTTATAGTCCACGATTCTGAGCCTGTCCGGAGCGTAATCGTGAAAAAGCATTTCCGCGATGGGCAAAACCAAGACGCCGGCTTTGCGCGCAATCAGCGCGACGTTGAATTCGCGGCCTTCAATATAAGCTTCCGCAAAACAAGAGCCCCCGAGTCGCTTCTCCCGCCGTTTCATTGCCTGCAAAACGAATTCTTTGCTTTGATATTCAATGAGCGATTTCTCATCCAGACCGATGGACGCATGTTCCCAGGCAGACTTGATCAGATACCGTTTTGCCTTTTGCCGCCGGTATTCGGTGCCGTCCTGTTCAAGCCAGTCCGGTGTGGCAATGCCGAAACCCTGCAAGATTCTTTTTGCCAGGGGCTTGTTGGAAGTCTGCAAGACGGCTTCCGTCGGACAACCGGTATAGGGGATTTTCAGCAGATCCAGGACGGCGGGAGCAAAATAAATCAGCCGGCCGGAAGAGGCCACTGTTTCCACGAGATTAAAGACGGCAAACGGCTTGAAAGCATTCAGCTTGGCAATGGTTTGGCGGATATCGAGGCTGAAAGGAACAAGCACCGGCTGAAAGTTGAGTTCCTTCAGGGCGGTGGCGATGGTTTGGGCCTGGATGAGGCAATCCAGTTCATCCTGGGTTGCCTCCGGTGAAATGTCGCTGTGTAAAACAACAATTTTTTTCATTTGAATTTACACCGGCTTTTTAGGAAAGGATTCTTTTGCCCGTTGGAGTGCCGACATCATGATGGTGGTGATCAGCTGATGATAACTCATGCCGATTTTGGAACATAAAATTGGCAGATCCGACCTTACAGGATTGAGGCCGGCCAGTGAATTGACCTCCAAAAAATGCGGGATGCCTTCGCTGTCCGAACGCAAATCAATCCGCCCGGCGTCTTTCAAATCCAGCACCCGCCAGACCCTCAAGGCAATGTCCATGGCTTTTTCGGCTTCGGCGTCCTGAACCAGAATATATTCAACCAGCGTGTCATAGTGTTCCTTGTTTTCGTATGAATAGGCATTTTGTTCCGCGTGGGGCTTAAGGACCACTTCCAGCGCGCCGATCGCCCGCGCCTCTCGACCGGTACCCAAAATACCGACGGTAAATTCCCGTCCAGGAAGATAGGTTTCCACTAAAACGGGCTGTCGGAAAGTTTTGAGGAGATGTTTGCAGATTTTTTTCAGATTTTTGCGATGACTGATTTTGGAGAGGGCATTGATGCCCTTGCCGGTTCCCTCAGCGACGGGTTTTGCGAACACCGGAAAAGGAAGACTGATTTCGTCAACGTCCTTTTCGTCGTTCACCACAAAGAAGTCCGGCGTGGGTATGCCGGCGTCGCGGAGAATCCGCTTGGTGATGCCTTTGTGTAGGGTGATGGCGTGACCCAGAGGATCGGAAAAGGTATAGGGAATATTGTAGGCATCCAGTACGGCGGGGACCTGAGCTTCTCGACCGAATCCATACAGGCCTTCCGCAATATTGAATACGAGATTCCAGCGGTCGCCCCGGGCGAGCCTGCGGATGAGCGATTTGATGTTGCCGATGCGGTCGGCGACGAAACCGTTGTCTAAAATGACCTTTTCAATGGCCGCGATGGTGTCGGGAAGGTCGAATTCCGCGGTTTCTTCGAGACCAAATCCTTCTTCCAGGTAATCGTCGCGTAAATCATAGGTGAGGCCAATTTTGAGTTTCCTGCCGACGCGACCCACGATGTGATGATTGCCCCCTGAAAAGATTTGATGTCGAATTAATGTATATCTTTTAGCTTTGCGTGATTATCGGGGTAGCGGTAAGTATTGCCTTCGTAGTTGCGTAACAAAAGATCGCCATTTTCCCATCCGACAACATATTCGGGCAGTAGAGGAATTTTGCCTCCGCCGCCGGGCGCATCCACCACGTAAGTGGGTACGGCGTAACCGGTGGTATGGCCACGCAGTCCTTGGATAATATTCAGGCCGGTGCTGATCGGTGTGCGGAAATGCGATGAACCGGGAATGGGGTCACACTGATACAGATAATAGGGACGGACTCTGATCTGCAACTGACCATGAACCAGACGGGTCATGGTGGCCACGTCATCATTGATGTTGGCCAGAAGCACCGTTTGACTGCCAAGGGGAATTCCGGCATCGGCGAGACGAATGCAGGCGGCGCTCATTTCGGGCGTCAATTCCTTGGGATGGGTGATATGAATGCTCATCCAAAGAGGATGGTATTTTTTGAGCATTGCCGTCAAGGCGGGAGTGATGCGCTGGGGAAGGACAACGGGAACTTTGGTGCCGATGCGGAGAATTTCCACATGATGAATTTTGTGCAGCCTGGCCAGAAGCCACTCCAATTTTTCATCTGAAAGGGTTAGCGGATCGCCGCCGGACAGCAGAACGTCGCGGATGTTTTTGTTGCCGGCAATGTAATCGATGGCTTTGTTCCATTTTTCAAAATTCAAGGAATGACGGTTGCTGCGTTCAATGATCCGGGAACGGGTGCAGTAGCGGCAGTAGGTGGAGCAGGTGTCGGTTGCCAAAAAGAGCACCCGGTCGGGATAGCGGTGAATAATGCCCGGAACCGGGGAATCAACGTCCTCACACAGAGGATCTTCGTCTTCGCCTTCCGTGTGGAGGCATTCGTCGACAATCGGAACAACACAGCGGCGGATGGGATCGGAAGGATCGTCCGGGTCAATCAGGCTCGCGTAATAAGGCGTAATGGACACGGGCAAAGATCCGGCATGATGGAGCATGGCTTGCCGTTCATTTTCGGAAAGACGGATAATCTGTTCAAGGGAATCGGCGTCACGAATAGCATTGCGCAACTGCCATCGCCAGTCAAACCATTCGAAACGGGTAATGTCGGGGTAATATTTTTCTCGGAAAAGGCGAGCGCGGGCGGAGTCTTTAAAAGGAAATAAATCTCTGGATGACTTTTGTTTGGGCGGATAAGGCGAAACCTCGGAGCTGAACAACAAAAAGTCACTCACATTATTTTTTGTATTGCCAAGACCGGTCAATGGACCAGGAGGTTCTTCCTCCTCTCGAAACAGGGTCTCGCTTTCCATTCACTCCTCCGTGCAAAAAAAATTAAGCATTCAAAGTGCGTTGTTAGTTTGAAATTTACTCATACAATTTTTTTTGTCAACATTTTTTTGCAATTTTGGAAAAAAATTTTTTCTCGAACCGGACAATCGCATTTAAATCGGAGGATGATTCTTGAAGAAATCATTGAATCCTTGGTCGTTGCAATGAAAAGCAAGAACGCGGGAACTCGCGTGGAATCTGCGTTAGAGAGAGGTCGGATGATTGTTGTCGATATGTCATGAGCCAAAATTTCAATGAGCTGAAAAAAATTGGGTCGGGGGAGGCGATAGTCTAAGCGGACTTCAATAACGACGAGGCGCAACAATCCGGGTCGTGATGGGATGAAAAAAACGATTGGGCAAAAATATTCATTCGGAGTAAAAGGAACAGAATCATTTCGAGTCGAAAGGAAGGAGGCGAAGGATGCCTGAATTGCCTGAAGTGGAGACGCTCTGCCGTCAGCTGCGGAAAAAGATTTGTCACAGGAAAATATGCGCCTGCAGGATTGATGATGCCAAGATACCCAAGATGAAGAATGTAGTGGGAAGGGAGATCATCGGCGTCGAACGAGTCGGCAAGACCATTTGGATTGGCCTTGAGGATGACACGTTCATAAAAATTCATTTGCGCATGAGCGGAAGACTGCTTTGGAAGCGGGAAGGACCTAAACCGAAATACGTTCGCTGGACATTAAAATTTTCAGATGGGGCAATCCTTCTGGTCGATCCCCGGAGATTTGCCACTGTAGATATTCAGAGAACAAAACAGGACGTTCCGAACAACGATTTTGTTGCCGGTTTCGACGAAGAAAGATTTTTTAATAAGCAGGCAAAACGAAAGGTGCATATAAAAACGTTGCTGATGGATCCGAAAGCATTGGCTGGAATCGGAAATATTTACGCTTGTGAAATTCTCCATCGGTCAAAGCTCTCGCCTTTTAGACAAGCAAATACATTGACGTTGTTCCAATGGAGGGAGCTTTTCAAAAATGCGCGGGCGATTTTGAACAGGGGAATAGAAAAAAGGGGAACGTCAATTTCCGATTGGCGTGATCTATATGGTCGCAGGGGAAGGTATCAGCATGAACTGAAGGTTTACGGCAGGGAGGGAGTGTCCTGCCAAACGTGCGGAGAAACTATTATCCGGGTGAGGCAGGGCGGTCGAAGCACGTATTGTTGCCCCTGTTGTCAGAAAAGTTAAAGTTGAAAGTTGGAGTGTTTCGGCCGGAACCTAAAGTCCATTGTAACGTGATGGGCAGCGAAACAATGCGGCATTGAATCTTTCATCAATTAAACCTGCAATAATGCAGAAAATCTATTTTTTAAAGGTGCAATATTGGATCCGGGGATTTTTATGCACAAATTATTATTGTTAGCGGCAAGACAATTTTTTCAATGATCAGAAAAAGAGAACGGAAAACGAATGCAGTTGTCCGTCCCAGTTCCAAATCTGTTTTTATTATGAAATGAAATAATAAGGATGCCGGAGAAAAGCTATTGACTTTTCAAACAACTTTTAAATCAACTTTTAGCAGGATTAATATTGAGAGGAATCGCTAAAAAAT
>DAOSZO010000020.1:0-15990 GCA_035382085.1 Smithella sp. | reverse complement strand
CAACTTTTAAATCAACTTTTAGCAGGATTAATATTGAGAGGAATCGCTAAAAAATCCATTCAGATTTTTTTAAAACGGAATCTTTAATGTAAAAAAATCAATATGATCAGTAATCTGCACAAAAATGAAACAATGTTTCAATTTATGCTTGACTTTTGAAACAATGTTTTATATTGAGAAAGAAAAAAATATATCAGTTGTAATTATGGATACGGACAAACCAGCTATTCCCGAAAAAATAAAAGAACGCCTATATCCTGTCGTTTTGCGTCAATTTTCTAAAAAAGATTTCCATGCTGTTAATATAAGAGATATTTCGAAAGACAGTGGAATCAGCACAGGCACGATATATAAATATTTTTCTTCTAAAGAAGATTTGCTGTTTTCTATCATAGATGAAAAATTGCGAGATTTGGCCTCGTTGATGAGGCTGCACTTGTCAGGGACGGAAGATATCCGAGAAATGTTTCGGAAATTATTCTGGGTAACGATGGATTTCTTCGACAAAAATCCTGACCTGGCCGTGACGGAGTTCATAACAGTTCCAATGAAGAGCTTCATGGCGAGTAAATCTTATAAGAGAGAATCTGAACTTGATATATTAAATGAAGTAGTTGAGAAGGCAAAAGCGAAGGGAGCGGTGATGTCGGAGATAGAGAATATTTATTTTGCGGATCTTTATATGATGATTACTCAAAGACATATTCAAAACTGGTATGTGCATGGCATGAAATGGAAACTTGCAGATACGATAAATAATTTCTTTGATTTTTTCTGGAAGGTCATTACGCCTCTTGGCGAAAAATAGCACGAGAAATAGAAAAAATATTAATGGTTTAAACAACATAAAATCATATGGAGAATTTCCAATGGATAAAATGAAAATCATAGAAAAAGCAAAAACTCAGAATAGAAACACTCTGACCGAAGCTGAATCGAAGGCCTTCTTAAAAGAATTCGGTATTCCCGTTGTGAAAGAAGTTGTCGTCAAAAATATCAGGGAAGTGCAACAAAAGTCTAAAGAGATTGGTTACCCGGTAGTTTTGAAAGGACTTGGAGCTAAACTGATGCATAAAACTGAAAAAGGTTTGGTGAAACTGAATTTAAAAAACAAAAGAGAAGTGCGTTTGGCCGCACAAAACATTAAGGATGCGGCTGGCGATGATCTAGAGGGATTTTTAATTCAGCCCATGCTGGAAGGCAAAAGAGAATTTGTCGCCGGACTTTTTCAGGATGATCAGTTTGGTCCCGCAATCATGTTTGGTTTGGGAGGTATTTTCACGGAAGCCATTGGTGATGTGGTGTTTCGCTTGGCGCCGCTGAACAAAAAAGAAGCAGAAAAGATGCTGGATGAACTACAAGCAAAAAAACTGCTTCAAAAATTTCGTGGAGAAAAAGCACCGGATAAGAAAGCCATTGTAAAAGTGCTTACAGGTTTATCGAGAATAGGGATGGAATGCCTGGATGTTAAAGAAATTGACATCAATCCATTGCTTGTGTCTTCCGATGGGAAAGTAACGGCGGTTGATGCGCTTGTTGTTTTGGATAATAAAAAGGAAAAAAGAAAATTTCCTCTTCCGGTGGAACCGAAGAAAATCGGCAAACTGTTTTATCCCAAATCAATCGCATTTGTTGGAGCGTCGTCAAATATCAGTAAATGGGGTCATTTGATGTTCTCCGGTGTAGTTGCGGGGAAATATCAAGGCGAAATTTATCTGGTCAATGCCCAGGGAGGAGAAATTGCTGGAAGAAAAGTCTATAAATCTGTAACAGAAATTTCCGATCCGATAGATTTGGCTGTTGTCACTATTCCAGCCGAAAAAGTTTTGTCTTTGATTCCGGAATTTGAACAAAAAAACATTAGAAATGTATTATTGATATCATCCGGTTTCGGCGAGGTCGGAGAGGAAGGAAAAAAGCTGGAAAAAGAACTGGTTAAAAGAGCGCAGGAAGCGGGCATATTAATTATCGGTCCGAATACAATGGGCATTTGCAATCCGCACATCTCATTTTATTGTGTCGGATCCCATGTGCGTCCGCCCGCTGGAGGTACTGTCCTGCTAGCTCAGTCCGGTAACTTGGGCACACAAATTCTGGCCTTTGCAGCTAAAGAAGACATTGGTATTCGAGCGTTTTGCGGTTCCGGAAATGAGGCGATGATTACCATTGAAGACTACATGGATGGTTTTGAAGTAGATGATTTGACCAAAACAGTTGTTTTGTACGTAGAGAGCGTGAAAAACGGACGAAGATTTTTTGAATCAGCGAAAAGAGTTGGAAAGAAGAAGCCTGTCATTATTTTGAAAGGCGGACGCACATCGGCAGGATCCAGCGCGGCTGCAAGCCACACCGGCGCGATGGCTTCCGACATGAAGGTATTTACGGCGGCGTGCCATCAGGCAGGAATTGTTCAGGCGGACAGCCCGATGGACTTGCTGGATTTTTCAGCCGCGTTTTCTTCCTTGCCTTTGCCAAAGGGCAATAGGGTGGCCATTTTGACATTGGGAGGAGGATGGGGCGTTGTCGCCTCCGATTTGTGCGAAGAAAACGGTTTGGTTGTGCCCAAGCTCTCCGAGAAAGTGATTGCTCATATTAATACGATGCTTCCGCCCTTCTGGAGCCATGCCAATCCGATTGATGTCGTGGGAGAAATGAACACGGAAACCTATATGAAGATTCTGGAGGAGCTCATTCAATGGGATGGATGCGATTCCATAATTCACATGGGAATCATCGGAAGAAAGATAATGATCAGAGCGATCATGGAATCGGCTGGCGCGGTTAATCCAAAGTATGATGCCAAATTTGTGGACGGCTCCATGCTTTATGTTGATGAATTTGAAAAAAGATCCATTGAGCAAACAGTAAAATTAATGGAAAAGTATAACAAGCCTGTTGTTGGCGTTTATCTCTTAAATGATGATTCGACGCGAACAGTGACAAACGTACCAGACTGCCGTTACAAGGGAGTAAATTTTATAACGCCTGAAAGAGCCGTGAAAACTTTGGCCAAAATGTATCAGTATTCAAAATGGCTCAACGGTTAATTCCGCTAGAAAGATGTTTCACGTGAAACATTGAAAAGGGCAGGTTTTTAATTCCCTGCCCTTTTTTAATGTTCCGGGTGAGATAGTTTATTCCTCGCGGATGCTGACAAAGAAGTTGGATTTTCCGCGTTTGACCAGGAGTACGACGCTCTTGTTTTTAACGGCTTTGCTCATTTCAGAAAGATATTGTTTAAAGGAAGTAATTTTTACCTTATTAACTTGGAGGATGATGTCACGCGGCTGAATCCCTACCTCGTCCGCCGGGCTTCCGGGTTCAACATCCGTCACAATAACCCCATGATCGCTGGAAATTCCGAGTTGTTGAGCCAGACTCTTGGTGATTTCTTGAGCTTTGATGCCGAAATTCCCCTCTGATTTTGATAAAGCTATTTCCGGTTCATTTTTGCGTTCAGAAACATTGACGTTGAAAATCATTTCTCTTCCGTCGCGGTAGATTTTTATCTTGGCTCGCTCGCCGGCATGCAATGATGCCACCGTTAAGAGTAAGTCATGAGAATCAGCTATTTTCTTTTCATTAATCTCTAAAATGATATCGCCAACTTTAATGCCGGCTTTGTCCGCAGGATCATTTTGAAATACATCCGTTACCAAAACTCCGGTTGTGCCTTTGTAGTCCATGCTTTTGGCAATATCTTCTGATATGTCCTGAATGGAAATTCCAAGCCATCCGCGGGACACCTTTCCCTTTGTCTTTAAATCTCCCAAGATGTTTTTGGCCATATTGATGGGGATAGCAAAACCGATACCCTGACCTTGAGCGACGATAGCCGTATTAATTCCGACAACTTTTCCCTGCATGTTAAACAGTGGCCCTCCGCTGTTTCCCGGGTTGATGGATGCATCGGTCTGAATGAAATTATCATAAGGGCCTGCACCGATGACACGCCCTTTGGCGCTGACGATTCCTGCCGTTACTGTTTGCGCAAGACCAAATGGATTGCCAATCGCGATGACCCACTCCCCCACTCTTAATAATTCCGAATCTCCTATTTCTGCAACCGGCAGATTGTGATCGGGTTTTATTTTTATTAGGGCAATGTCAGTTTTTTCATCTGTTCCGATGATTTTGGCTTCATATTCCTTGCCATCAGATATTTTTACTAAAATTTTATCAGTGTTTTCAACAACATGATTGTTTGTCAGGATGTAGCCATCATTGCTAATGATGAAACCGGAACCCAAACTTTTCTGTTTGAAATCGCGCTGAGGTATGTCTCCAAAGAAATGATTGAAGAAGTCATCTCCAAAGTAATCATTAAAAGGTGACCGACCAAATGGATTTATGAAACTTTTGCCTTTGATTATTTTTGTGGTGCTTATATTGACAACTGCCGGTTTAACACGTTCCGCCAAATCTGCAAAAGACGATGGTGTGCTGCCATCAAAAGGAGAAATTGCTGACGCGGATTGAATTTCCGGAGCACCGGAAGGCAGAAGCGAAGATCTTAATACCTCAACAAAAGAAACAATAAAAAAAGCGACCAAAAATGCCAGTAGAAACATAAAGAAAGTTTTACGATTTTTATTTTCCATAACAGATCCTCCAATAAAAAATCATGGCCTATGCCATGGCTGTAAAAATTTTGTATTGTAATTGTCGGGCTTATTATAATAATCGATAAAGCTTTGTCAATAAATAATAGAGGTGTCTAAAAAGAAGTATTTTGACAAAAATATAATAATTACTTAATTATTTCAAGTGTTTATAAAGAGTATATGTCCGCTTTTGTCACCTCTGTGAAACCCGCCTTTTTATAGACGCCAAGGCCTTCGGTTGTGGCCTGTAGAATCACCCTCGATATTCCCAGGATCTTGGCTTCCTTCAATATTTCTTTTATCAGCGCCAGACAGAAGCCCCTGTTTCTGTGTTCAGGTATCGTAGAGACGTAATACATTCCAGCAGTGTCTTTGTATGTAAAAAGAAGAGAAGTTGTAACAGGAGTGTCTTTCCAATAGGCTAAATAAAGCCTCTGGGCTGAATTTTCTCTTAAATCAAAGGAAGAAACAAATGAATGGAAATTCTTTTTTGCAGTCGGAGGCATTTCAAAACCCACAAAACAGGTATTCTCCCATACGATTCTTTCCCGTGCGGAGGAAACTTTCTTTATCTTTATGTCGGCAGAAGGAGAAAAGATGTCTTTTACCCTTGTTAATGTTGCCGTCATGCAACTCATCTTCTGAATTTCTCTGAATCCGGCATCCCGAAGAATTTGCTTTGTCGCGGCGGATTGTCCGCATGGATAGACCCACCACCAGAACGGCACTTCAAGTTTTCGATAAAAACATTTTATTTGCTCTACAAACTGTGCAGAATGTTTATTGAGAGGTTTTTCATTCCACGCCCAATTGACATCGGCTATATCAATCCCCAGACTCATAGCTCCGAGTGATGTCACCTGGAGCAGAGCATGTTTCAAATCCCCCCAGTATCTGCAAACGGCGAAGAAATTCCGCTCGAGAGCTTTTATGTTGTTACGGTTGATCATCACGCTTGCATGTTAGCATAAAAATTCGCAAGTGGCATAGAAAAGTCTTTTCCATTTTGCAACGTCAGAGTACTTTACACAACATGATCATGATGAAATTTTACAAATTGTTGGAGAATAACGTTGACATGTTCAAGCAATTTTCCTATAAAATCTAAACGGGGCGATTAATCTCACTTAAAGCAGTTCCTCATAATTTTATATTTTATATTAGTCAATCTTTGCGTTCGGCATTGTTTTCATTGACATTTGTTTTTTAAAAAATTTTTCACGTGGCAGTCTCATGAAAGAAATCAAGAAAAAAGAACCGACCAAACTCGAAACGCTCAGAGATCTTATCAGCCACAACCGGGAATTTGACATCATCGATATGTTCTCGGAGATGCATCCGGCTGATATCGCGGATTTGATTGATGAGCTGGAGGAAGAAGACCGCCTGCATCTTTTTTCGCTTCTGGACGTGGATAAGGCATCCGACGTTATTCTAGAGCTTTCCGACGCGTCCAGAGAGCAGATTATCGAAGATCTCTCCAACGAACAGCTTACCGACATCATCGAAGAAATGGACTCGGATGACAAGGCGGACATTATTGCCGAATTATCCGATGATCAGGCCAAGGCGGTTCTCGATGCTATTGAGCCGGAAGATTCCAAGGAAGTCAAGGAACTGTTGAAATACCGCGAAGACACTGCCGGCGGTATCATGCAGTCCGAATTGGTTTCCGTGAACCATAACGCAACAGTCAACGATGCTTTCCAGGCCGTTGCCGATGCCAAAGATGACATCGAAAATATCCACAACATCTTTGTCGTCGATGATGAAAACAAACTCGTGGGAACCGTTCCATTGCAAAACATCATTACAATGAAGCGTTTCACGCCCATCGTGGACGTAATTGACCCGGATATCCCGAGCGTTCCATCAGATATGGACCAGGAAGAAGTCGCCCGCCTTTTCAAAAAATATGATTTGGTCTCCATCGGTGTCGTGGACCAAGACCGGCATCTGCTGGGCCGCATCACAATTGACGATGTTGTGGACGCCATTCAGGAAGAAACATCAGAAGATATGTATCGCATTGCCGGTTTGGGCCAGGATGACACCATTTTTCACAAAACAACGGAGTCCGTCAAAAAAAGACTGCCGTGGCTGTTGCTGAATTTGCTGACGGCTCTAACTTCCGTTATCGTTATTGGTTTTTTCGAAGATACGATAAAAATGATGGTGGCGCTGGTTTTTTTCATGCCCGTCGTGGCCGGTTTGGGAGGAAATTCCGGAGGCCAGACACTCGCACTGATCATTCGTGGAATGGCACTTGGCGAAATAACATTTGAAAACGCAAAAAAAGCTCTGATCCGGCAGATTGCCGTGGGCATTGCCAACGGCGTCGCAGTCGGCACGGTCATCGGAATCATTGCCTATTTTTGGAAGGGCATTCCCGTCCTGGGCCTGATCCTGGGTCTGGCGATGATCACCAGTATTTTTGCCGGGACAATGGCCGGTGTCTTGATCCCCCTGGCACTGAAGCGCTTGAAACTCGATCCCGCCTTGGGTTCCAATATTCTTTTGACTGCGTTTACAGACGCTTTCGGTTTTTTTTCCTATTTGACGCTGGCCACGATCTTTCTGAAATTGTTTACCTGAAATCCTCCGCCATTTTTGAATCGTAATGTTTCACAAACAAAGCATGGCAGCGCGGATGGCTGGGGCGCTCTTTTAGGCAATCCGGGAATGTTTCATCCAGCTTGTCGTGTCCCATTGCTCATTGAACAAGTCGTGTTCATCGGGAACAGGCTGCAACCCGCACTTGAGGGCAAAGTAGCGGTGAAAGGCAAGACACGGGGTAAGTTCCGGGTGGAAAACCGTCACCAGAATGGATTCATTTTCCGCCGCCGCGATATAATCATCCAATCTTAAAAGCACGCGGACATTTGGCCCGGCGGAAACGATTTTTGGAGCGCGGATAAACGTCAGGGGAATCGGTTGGGCGGACAGGGCGGGCATGACCGCTTCACTTTTAAAACTGTCCATTTGACTGCCGAAGCCGTTGCGCTGAACCGTAATGTCAATCAAATTCAGGCAGGACTTCTCACCAATGATTTGTTTTGCCAGTAAGATTGTACCCGCGCACGTTCCCCATATTTTCATGCCCCTGGCGTGCGCCTCGAGGATGGTGTCCTTAAGTTGAAAAATATTGAGCAGACGCGCAATGCACGTACTTTCTCCGCCCGGAATAATCAGTCCCGCCAGATCAAAAAAGTCGGATGCCTGCTTGACCCTCCTGCAGAGAATGCCGATGGCTTCCAAATGTTCGAGATGTTCCTGGACTCCCCCCTGCAGATCGAGGATGCCGATCCCTGCGCGTGTGTCGCTGACCAACCTCAGAGACATAAGGAGTTACCAGCCGCGCCCCGCCAGAATCTGTTCCGGTGGAATCTGTGAGATTTCCAGACCCGGCATGGCCTCGCCCAAATCCATGGACGCCTCCAAGACCTTTTGCGGGTCATTGAAATAAGCCGTCGCTTTGACGATTGCCCGGGCGCGCTTGACGGGATCGGCCGATTTGAAGATGCCGGATCCGACAAAGATGCCGTCACAGCCCAGTTGCATCATCAACGCCGCGTCGGCAGGCGTGGCGATTCCTCCCGCCGCGAAATTGACGACCGGCAGCCGGCCGAGTTCTTTGACTTTCAGCGCCAGTTCATAGGGGATGCCGTTTGCTTTGGCGAAACCGGTGATTTCTTCCGCCGGCATCTGAACCAGCTGGCGTATTTCGCGGTTCATGGTCCGCATATGGCGGACGGCTTCCACGACATTGCCGGTTCCCGCCTCTCCCTTTGTGCGGATCATGGCGGCGCCCTCCGCGATCCTGCGCAGTGCCTCGCCCAGGTTCCGCGCGCCGCAGACAAAGGGAATTGAGAATTTTGTCTTGTCGATGTGGCACTCCTCGTCAGCCGGTGTCAACACCTCGCTTTCGTCGATGTAGTCGATGCGCAACGCTTCCAGAATCTGCGCCTCCACAAAATGGCCGATGCGCGCCTTGGCCATCACGGGAATGGACACCGCTTTTTTGATCGCCAGAATCATGGCCGGGTCGGACATTCTGGCCACGCCGCCCTGTTTTCGGATATCCGCCGGCACGCGCTCAAGCGCCATCACCGCCACCGCTCCGGCCTCTTCGGCAATTTTCGCCTGTTCCACATTTGTGACGTCCATGATGACGCCGCCTTTGAGCATTTGCGCCAGCTGGACGTTTAATTCATATCTCTTTTTGTCCACTTTGTATCGCCTCCTGTGGTGAAACTTTTTTTATTATATTACTTCACCAAATGGTTTCCTAGTGAAAAAAAACGAAAATTACCAGAACAATCTTGTTTTGATGCCCCGTCCGGCTAAATATTGTTTTATTTCGAAAATGGTATAGGTCCGGTAATGAACCATCGAGGCAATCAGCGCGGCGTCGGCCTTCCCTTTTGTCAAAACATCGGCCAGATGTTCCGGCTTCCCCGCCCCGCCGGAGGCGATCACCGGAATGCCGACATTTTCCGAAATCATGGCCGTCAAAGTCAGTTCATAACCCGTCTGCATGCCGTCTGCATCAATGGAATTCAGGCAAATTTCACCGGCGCCAAGCCTTTCGGCCTCCTTGGCCCACCAAAGCGCGTCAATCCCGGTGTATGTTCTCCCCCCGTGGATTACTATTTCGTAACCGGAGGGTACTTTGCCGGAGGCGTCCACTTTTTTCACATCCATGCCCAAAACGATGCATTGACTGCCGAACGCCCTGGCCCCTTGTGCGATAATCCGCGGATTTTCAACCGCCGCGGAATTTACGCTGACTTTTTCGGCACCGGCGTCAATGACTCTTCGCATGTCGTCAAGATTCCGGATGCCGCCGCCCACGGAAAATGGGATAAAAATCGTTTCCGCCACGCGCCGTACCACGTCAATCATGATATCGCGTCTGTCTGAAGAAGCCGTGATGTCATAGAAAACAATTTCGTCCGCCCCCTGCTCGTAATATTCACGCGCCGCCTCCACAGGGTCACCGATATCGACATTGCCTTTGAATTTAATGCCTTTGGTGAGCTTGCCGTCGCGCACGTCAAGACAGGGGATGATCCTTTTGCTGATCATGACGGCCTCCACGCGCAAAAATTCTTCAAAATCTGCAGGCCGGGACGGCCGCTTTTTTCCGGATGAAACTGCATCGCCACGATATTATCTTTGGCGATTACCGAACAAAAGCTGATGCCGTAATCCGTCGTGCCAATAATGACCCCGCTGTCCGCCGGTGACGGGTAGTATGAATGCACGAAATAAAATTCCGCCCCGGCAGGCACATTTTCAAAGACCGGATGGCTGCATCGCATCTTCACGCTGTTCCAGCCCATGTGGGGAATTTTCAGCCTTTCGCCGCCGGATGCCGTGTGATCGGGAAATCGTTTGGTCGCACCAGCGACCAAGCCGATACATGTCGTGTCATTTTCCTCGGAATAATCCAGAATAATCTGCGTCCCCAGACAAATCCCCATCAAGGGCTTGCCCGCCGCAAACCACTTTTTCAGCCAATCGTCAAGCTTCTTTTGACGCAAATACGCCATGGCTTCACCCGCGGCCCCCACGCCGGGGAAAATAACATGGGATGCCGTATCCAGCTCCTTTGTGTCATTGGTGATGATAAATTCCTGTCCAATGTCTTTCAGGGCGCGCGCCACGCTGGTGATGTTTCCGGCGTTGTAATCAATGATGGCTATCATACAATCCCGTTTGATTATTCTTCCCGTTTTTTGATGCCCAGCCGATTAAAAAGGCTTTCAAGATATTGAACCTGATCTGTCGTGAAAAAAATTCCATACTTTGCCAGATCATATGTTTTGGGCCAGCTTCCTTTATTATTATAGAGGAATAGGGATGGATTGCTTTGTTTTTCCAAAAACGGGTTCCCCTTTCCCCCGACGGTATTCCATTGGTATTCACTGATATCCTGCCAGCGCTGCGCAAAAAGAGGACCCATAAAAGCACCTTTTTCCGTAATAATCAATACCTTGCTTTGAATCTGCCGCGACTTGAATATGGCGAAAATTGCGACACCCGCAAATAATACCGTCATTCCGATTAGCACCAATTGCTGATTCAACGGCTTCTCGCGCAGTAGACCCACCGCATCTTTATAAAAAAAGACCAACAACAATCCGCCGAAAACAAGAAAAAGCTTCAAAAGGCCTTCCGAACTATCCGGACGGGGATTGATTCGCAAAAGCTCAGGTCCCTGGAGGATTTCATCAACCAATGCTCCTATTTTTTCTTTTTCCGAGAACATTTTCGCAATCCATTTTTAAGCAGGATTCACGCCAAAACACTATCCTTTAGTGTAAAATTTACTCTGATAAGAGTTTCTCCGTTCCAGCTCTCTGTTGATGGCATTCAACACATCTAATTTATTCATTGCCCACTGAGGCGCAAGGAAAATATCGCGGTAACCATCGGCGGTGAGCCGCTGAATTACCATTTCGGGCGGTAAAATTTCCAGAACATCGGCCACAAGGGAAACATATCGTTCCTTGGAAAGCATTTGAATATCCCCCTTTTTGTACATTTCCCCTAGGGCCGTTCCTTCAAGAGCCAACAGAGAATGAATTTTGATGCCCTGGAGAGGAAGATTCGCGATGGCTTTTGCCGTCGAGAGAACATCTTTGTCGCTTTCGCCGGGCAATCCAATGATAATATGTGTACAAATGTTGATATTTTTGCCGCTCAAGGCATAAACGGCATCCACAAACCGTTGAAAGTCATGTCCACGATTGATGAACTTTAAAGTTTTATCGTGTATGGACTGCAGACCCAGTTCCACCCAGACATGATATTTCCCGGCGTAGCCTCTTAGTAACTCAACGACATCATGACCGACACAATCCGGCCTGGTGCCGATGGATAGACCGATGATGTCTTTTTGGGCCAGCGCTTCATCATACAGGGCGCGCAATTTTTCCACCGAGGCATAAGTATTTGTAAATGTTTGAAAATAGCCTACAAATTTTGCGGCCTGCCTTTCGTAATATTTTTTCCCGCTTTCAATTTGTTCTGTTACGGATGGCAGAGGGCCTTTTTGGCGCAGTTTCGAGCCACGACCATCGCAGTAAATACAGCCGCCAACACTCACTGAACCGTCACGGTTGGGACAGGTAAAGCCCGCGTCAATCTGCAGCTTGTGAACATTGCACCCGAATAAATTGCGCCAGTAGCTCTTCAAATCATAATAATTTTTATTGTTTCTCCAAAAATCTGGCTTGGTCAAAGCGCCCTCTTTTTTATGTTGTATTTTTGCAGTCTATACCGTAAAAATGCATATCATTCCCGAGCAGGCGGGAATCCACAAAAACAGGACCGATCTACCGGATACCGGGGCAAAGCCGGTATGATAGATGGATTACAGATTTGTTTTTACAATGGATTTTAAACAAGAGCAAGTGTTTGATTAAACAATGACTCACCTGACTGACCATTACGATATTGCGGTTGTCGGTGGCGGACATGCCGGCTGTGAAGCCGCGCTGGCCTGTGCCCGAATGGGGTGCCGTACCCTTTTATTCAATATCAATCTGGACTCGATCGCGCTGATGTCCTGCAATCCGGCCATCGGGGGCCTGGCGAAAGGACAATTGGTCAAGGAAATTGACGCCCTCGGCGGCGAAATGGGCAAAGTCACCGATAAAACCGCCGTGCATTTCAGAGTGCTCAACGCTTCCAAAGGTCCCGCCGTACACGCCTCTCGGATGCAGTGCGACAAACAGCTCTACCGCCTGACCATGAAATCGGTCGTTGAAAATCAGGCCAATCTTTATATCCGGCAGGCGATGGTCGAGCGCCTGGTGATAGAAAACGGTGAGGTTGTCGGCGTCCTGGACCAGAGCAGGCATTTTTACGCCGCCAGAAAAGTCATCATCACGACGGGGACGTTTCTGAACGGCCTGGTGCATATCGGAACATCGCAGACGCCGTCGGGCCGGGCGGGCGAATTGGCTTCTGTAGGTCTGGCGCAAAATCTCCAGGCACTGGGTTTTGACATCGGCAGAATGAAGACGGGAACGCCGCCGCGGCTTCGCGCCTCCTCCATAGATTTTTCCTGTCTGGAACGGCAGGACAGCGATCCCGATCCGCGGCCGTTTTCCTTCACCACCCGGTCTTTGCGTTCGGAGCGTTTGCCGTCTTATTTTTCCGCCACGTCGGAGGAAACCCACCGCATCATCCGCGAGAACATTCAGCACTCGCCCCTCTATTCCGGTGTCATCAAAGGCGTGAGCGCCCGCTATTGCCCGTCGCTGGAAGACAAAGTGATGCGCTTCGGTCAGCGCGAAAGTCATCCGGTGGTGCTGGAACACGAGGGACTGGACACGCAGGAAATTTACGCCAAAGGCCTCGGCAACTGTATGCCGCTGGAGCTGCAATACAAAATCGTGCACAGTGTCAGAGGGCTGGAACAGGCCGAGATCATGCGTCCGGCCTACGCTATTGAATATGATTACGTCCAGCCCACGCAGCTCAAGCCCACGCTGGAAACCAAGTTGGTCAGGGGCTTGTATCTGGCCGGACAAATCAACGGCACGTCCGGTTATGAAGAAGCGGCGGCGCAGGGTCTATGGGCCGGCATCAACGCCGCCCGCGCTCTGCAGGGCGCGCCGCCCTTTGTGCTGGACCGTTCCGAAGCCTATATGGCTGTGATGATTGATGACCTGGTCACGAAAGGCGTGGATGAGCCCTATCGGATGTTCACTTCCCGCGCCGAGTACCGTCTGATTCTTCGCGAAGACAATGCCGTCATCCGGCTGATGGGAAAAGGTCATGAGCTGGGACTGATCGGAAAGGAAGAGTACCTCGCCCTTCAGGAAAAAGTCCGCGCCATTGAGAAAGGAATCGCGCACCTGAAATCCGTTTCGATAACCCCTACGCCGGAGACCAATGAAAAGCTCACCCGGCTCAATTCGGCGCCCCTCAACCATCAGACCACCCTCCACGGGCTTTTGAAAAGAAACGAACTCTCCTATGACGATCTGGCCGTTTTCGAAGGATGGGAGCCGCAGCCCGACGCTTTTGTCAAAAAGCAGATCGAAATCGAAACCAAGTATGAAGGCTACATCCTTCGGCAGTTCGAGTCCGTCAGAAAACTCAAGGAAATGGAAAAAAAGAAAATTCCGCCGAATTTTGATTACCACTCCGTGCCCGGCCTTTCCAACGAACTCAAAGCCAAGCTCTCCAGAATCGCCCCGCAGACGCTCGGCCAGATGGAGCGCATTCCCGGCATGACCGAAGGAGCGATTTCAGCGGTGCTGATCATGCTGAAAAAGAAGGAGCTGGAAGGCGGTTGAACAATAAGCCGAACTTTCTCTTTCATCCACCAGCTGAAATTCATGTTCGTTGCAACTTATCTCATTTGATCAAATGCGATACCAGTAGTGTTTTCAGCTCCGGTGTCCTTGTGTGCCTTTTGGAGGTCGGTTTTCGATGTTGCCGCCGAGGGCTTGGCCTTCCTTGCCCTGGTCGGAGACTTTTTTAGCGCTTTACTAATCGGAGCAAATGCGTTAGCGACACATGGGGAGAGAAGAACCCTCCTCCTGGTTTCTTGAACAAAGGAGAGAAAAGGAATCGTGGGTTTTGCGGGTCGGATTATCCATGATGGAAGAATCAAACAGCTTTGGCCGGTATACGTTTTTCTTGCGGCGATGATCATTTATGCGTGTTACGAGCTGATTGAGCGATTTGTTCCTACGCGGGCGCTGCCGCCTCTGGCGGAAAGGCTCGCCGAAATCCGGAAAAATGTTCAACCGGACGATTTCAGCTTTGCGGTGATCGGAGACAGCAAAGACGACAAGAAAGTATTTCCGGAAATTCTCAGCCGCATCAACGATGACCCCAGCATTGCTTTTGTCATTCATTTGGGCGATGCGGTGGAGGATCCGGACAGGCAGTTATATCAGGAATTTCTGGAAACAATTGAAACGTTTTTGCATAAACCAATTTTGCTTGTGCCGGGAAACCACGACGTGTCCCCCGCTGATGGCGGCCTGTACGAGAGGCATTTCGGCCCGAAACAGTACGCCTTTACCATCGGCCGCGCCCGCTTCGTGATTGCCAATACGGAGGACGGTCCCCTCTCGCTGTTGTCGGAACCCGGGCGGCGCTGGCTGCGCGATGAACTGGATAAAAGTGGGAGCAATCGCCCCGTTCTCCTTTTTATGCATCATCCGCTTTTTGATCCGCGCGGCAACGGTTTGCATCACTGCCTTCAGCCCGCGGCCTCCGGCAGGCTGCTTGCGATTTTTAGCCGGTACCGCGTTGACCATATCTTTGCCGGCCATGTACACGGATACTGGAAGGGGGCATGGAATAATATTCCCTATACCGTCAGCGGTGGCGGGGGAGCCATGTTGGCCGTGGACAAGCCATCGCACGGTCTGTATCATTTTTTCAAGATACGGATTAAGGAGGGGCGGATTGATGAAGAGACGGTGCCGGTCCAGGAGACGCGGGTCACCAAATCGGAAAACGAATTTGTCTCCCGTATGAAAATCGAACCCTTCGAAACGGCTCTGCTGACCGTGATGCTGTGCTGCATTCTGGCGATGGTCTTGAAAGGAATTGCTTTTATTCGACACCGAAGAAAAACCAGGTAAGGAAACTTTTCTGCTGTCTGAAGGTTATCTTGATGACAATTTTCAAATCGAAGGTTCACAGAAATCGTCAATCACTGCTGAAGGCGCGAGAATTCGGCATCGGTCAAAACAGCTTATATCAATGAATGTAGGTTTCTGTTTTCTTAACCTTGGATTTCCTTCGCCCGGCGGCGCTGGACCAGCCCGGGGCAGACAGCCCGTGACCGTCATCAATCGCCCGCGTTGAAACATTGACCGGTATTCATCCGGGATCAGATCCACGAAACAGCGGCCCATCGTTTGCGTATTCGGCGCTCGATACAAGGATGCGTTTTAATTGGGGGCTCCGATGCGGGAAAACTTTACTCTGGCGGCAATTTTATTTTTTGGCCAGTTGGGCTCTGGCCTCGTCGAGTTTTGCCCTGTCGAGGAAATATTTCCCGTTGTTGGTTTTGATGACGATGCCGTCGGCCATCAGCAGGTTCAGCGCCCTGGGGCGGATGTTTTTCGTGCCGACGCGGAAGAAATTTTTGCGTTCATCCTGAATGTCAATGGCGCGGGATTCCTTAAAGGCCCCGGCCTGTTCCATTTCGGCGACAATCTGGAAACACGCCCGCCGCAGCGCCAATCCCCCGATGTAGAGAAAAATAAAAACGATGGCGGCAAAAATGACGACGAGCAGAATAATCTGCAAGTAAAGGGACATAAGGACCTCCCGGCATTGCGAAGGTTTCTATATACGGGATGAAACTTTTTGTCAATTGAAGCAGTTCCCGCCGGTAAAA
>DAOSZO010000019.1:0-35371 GCA_035382085.1 Smithella sp. | reverse complement strand
GTTCCGCCACGCCGATGGACGCCGGCCCGATGTTGAACTTGCCGATGTTCACCGTGTTGAGCGCCGAATCCCAGGCGTGCGAACCGCGCGACAAAATATCTTCCTCCGTTATGGGATAATCATGAAGAACGAAATTCGAGACGTATTCCTGGTGGGAAATCACGTTCTTTTTCAATTCATAGGCTTTATGGCGGTAATTCGTCACGAAAAAGACATAATCGTCTTTGCTGTCTTTTATTTTGCCAAACGTGGAAACCATTTCCGCCTCATTGCCATTGCCGATGTAGTATTTCTCGCCGTTGGCGACGTAGGTTCCGTCTCCTTTGGGCGTCAGGTGGGTTTCCGTGGCGTAAATGTCGGCGCCGTGCGTTCTTTCTGAAAGACCAAAGGCGAAGATCGCGCCTTGCTTGAGCAGCTTCGCGGCCTTTTGCTTGGCCTTTTCATTGGCGCTCATCCAGATAGGACCCAGCCCCAGAATCGAAACCTGAAAACAGTACCAGTATCCCAGGCCGTAAAACGCGAGCAGTTCGCTGAATTCACTGTTGCGCGCCGTATCCCAGCGGCAGTCGGGATCGCCTCCGGCATATTCCTTCGGCGTGAGCAGCTTGGCAAAAATCTGCTCCTTCCCGATGAAATCGACAAACTCCCGGTACCAGACCTTTTTGTTGAAATCCTCGGTCAACTTGGTCTTCCCCATGTTTTCAAAAAAAGCGATGGTTTTATTCATGATCGCCCGTGACCCCTCGTCGGCCATCAGGCTCTTATACTTTTTCGGCTGAATCAAAAAATTCATGGTTTTCTCCTTTGGCTAAATGTTCATTGACGGTTCATTGTTGTTTCTTTAGGTTTTTGCCCCTGGATGGCAGTATAGGGATGTCCCTGTGCTCATGTCAAGCAATAGATGAAGCAACATCCCCAAATGGCCGGAATGCCTTTGCCGACCGGCTGACGATTTCTCTGGACAATACTGCAATTTATATCTATATTCCATAAGAATGATCCCATGGCAAGGAGGCGAAACGTGAAGAAAATTAACGTATTTCTATTGGTTCTGTTGCTGCTGCCGGGTTTGGCCTGGGCAAAAGGTCCCTCGGTGGAAGAGCAGTTCAAAAAAAGTTTTCCCAAAAATAATTTCGAACGCATCACGCCGACGGGCATTGCCGGCTTGTATGAGGTTTATTCGGCCAATCAGCTTTATTATTATATGCCGAAGGCCGAAATCTTAATCTACGGAAGCTTGGTGGATAAAAACGGCGTGAACATTACCCGGGAGAGCCACCTGAAAAAGCTGGCGCAGAAAATGGCCAAACTGCCGCTGGAGAGCGCCATGAAGATCGGCGGCGGGGAAACGACCGTCGTGGAATTCATGGACCCCAATTGTTATCACTGCCGTCAGGCCTACCATTACTTTTCCAAACGAAAAGACGTTACGATGAATATTTTCTTTTTCCCGCTGTCTCAGGACTCGGTCAACAAAATCAAACACATTCTTTGCGCGAAAGATCCCGTCAAAACGTATGAAGAGGTCATGAGCGGCAACCTTGACAACAATGCCAATCTCAATATCTGCACCGACCCCGGCGTGGATGAAAGGCTCAAGACACACATCCAGCTGGCTCAGCAGGTGGGACTGCGGGGAACCCCGCTGTTTTTCATCAAGGGACAGGTAGTGGACGGCTTTGACTCGCCCGTTATCGAGAAGCTGATGAACCATTAAGGCACCCATCCGTTTTTCGGAGAAAATTCTTTCCGCGATGGGCAGCGGGGACGTTCAGCGGATCTTCGCACCCGTTTTGGGCGGACGGTCGAAGGTCAAAAGCGTAAGGCCCGTTTCGGCGTCGGTCGCCAAAAGCATGCCGCGGGATTCCACGCCCATTAATTTCGCCGGCTTCAAATTGGCAACCACGGCGATGGATCGGCCGATCAGCTCTTCGGGTTTGTAGTCTTTGCCGATGCCGGCAACGATGGTGCGCTCCTCGCCGATATCCACCGTCAGCTTGACCAGCTTGTTTGATTTGGGAACGGCTTCCGCCGCCAGAATCTTCCCCACGCGCAAATCCACTTTCGAGAATTCCTCGTAATCGATTTCCGGTTTCAGATCGGACAGGGCGGATTCGGGCGACGCCGCGGCGGTTTCCTTTTCCTGACGGACACGCGGAAAGAGGGACTCGCCGCGCGTCAGACGTCTTCCCGCGGGCAGGGGCTTGTTTTCGCGGATGACGGAGATATCCGGCGCTTCCTCCGCGCCGATTTGCCGTAAAATGTTCTCCGCCGTCTGCGGCATGAAGGGCGACAGCAAAACGGCGATCGCCCGCAGGGCATCCAGCAGACGATACATGATCGCCGTCAATTCATTCGCGCGGGCTGGATCCTTGGCCAGCGCCCAGGGTTCTTTCTCGACGATGTATTTGTTGGTCAGGTTGATGAATTCCCAGACGGCCACCAGAGCTTTATGCAGAGACATTTCCCGGAAGCTGACGGAGACCTCTTCGACGGCCTTGAGCGCGGCGGCGCGCAGCGCGTTGTCCCGGTCATCCGGCGGGGCCGCCGGTATTTTGCCGTCGCAATACTTTATGGCCATCGTCAGCGCGCGGCTGACCAGGTTTCCCAGATCGTTGGCCAGATCGGAATTCAAGCGCGCGACAAACGCTTCTTCCGAAAAATTGGAATCCAGACCGAACACCATATCCCTCAACAGGAAATAACGGAAGGCGTCCAGGCCGTATTTGTTCTTCAGATCCAGCGGCTTCACGATGTTGCCCAGCGTTTTGGACATCTTGCTCTGATCCACGTTCCAGTAGCCGTGAACATTGAGATGACGGTAGGGCTCTATGCCCGCCGCCTTGAGCATGGTCGGCCAGTATATTCCGTGGGGCTTTAGAATATCCTTGGCAATCAAATGCTCCGCAACCGGCCAGAAGGTCCGGAAATTTTCTCCGTCGGGGTAGCCCAGTGCGGTGATGTAGTTGATCAGCGCGTCAAACCAGACGTACGTGACATAGCGGTCGTCAAACGGCAGGGTAATGCCCCACTCCAGGCGGGTTTTGGGACGCGAAATACAGAGATCCTCCAGCGGCTCCCGCAAAAAAGCCAGCACTTCATTCCGGTATCTTTCGGGACGGATGAAATCGGGGTTCTTCCGGATGTGATCCACCAGCCAGTCCTGATACTTACTCATCCGGAAGAAGTAATTTTTTTCTTCGATGTACTGCGGCTCCCGGCCGTGTTCGGGACATTGGTTGTCCACGATTTCCTTTTCCGTGAGAAATCTCTCGCAGCCGAAACAGTAATAGCCGCCATAGCTGCCGAAATAAATGTCTCCGGTGTCGTAAACTTTCTGCAAAATGCGGCGGACCGTTTCGACGTGATTGGCGTCGGTCGTGCGGATAAAGTAATCGTTGGTAATGGCCAGCTCCGGCCACAGCGCCCGGAACTGCGCGCTGATTTGATCCGCATACGCCTTGGGGGTGATGCCCGCCTTGCGGGCCGCTTCCGCGATCTTGTCGCCATGCTCGTCGGTGCCGGTCACGAAGAAAGTCTTGTCGCCCATCATCCGATGATAACGGGCCAGGACATCGGCGACTATCGTGGTGTAGGCGTGACCGATATGCGGCGAGGCGTTGACGTAATAAATGGGCGTGGTGATGTAAAATGATTTAGACATAAGGCCTTCCCTGTGGCTGACGGTTAAAACATGTCATCCTCATCCATTTTTTCCAAATCCTTCTTCTGTTTCTCATCCAAATCCTCTTTTTCAACGGCCTGCTGATTCTTCGCGGATTTCTTTTTCCCCTTGTATTCGTCATATTCAAAAGCGAGACAGCACATCAGCCTGCCGCATAAGCCCGATATTTTCTCCGGGTTCAACGACATGTTCTGCTCCTTGGCCATTTTCACGGTGACTCTTTCCAGATTCTGCAGAACACCCGCGCAACAGACCGGCTGACCGCAGATGCCCAGGCCCTTGATGATTCGCGTTTCCTGGCGCGCCCCGATTTGCTTGAGCTCTATCCTGATTTTAAATCGCTGCACCAGATCCTTCACCAATTCGCGGAAATCGACCCGGTTTTCGGCGGTAAAATAAAAAATGATTTTATTTCTTTCGAACAGGCACTCCACGTCAATCAGCTTCATCGGCAGCCCTCTTTTCTGAATTCGTTCCAGACAGAAAACCCTTGCCTGCCGCTCCAGCTCCCTGTTCTCCTCAAGACGCTTCAAATCATTGGGGGCGGCGGGACGGATGATTTTCCCCAGATCGGCCGGCGGTTGAGTGACCTCCCGGCGCCTCACCTCCGTGGCCACAAAGCCCAGGGCCAGACCGTTTTCGGTATTGACGATCACTTTGTCATTTTTATGCAAAACGTTGTCCGCCGCATCGAAGTTGTAAATTTTTCCTTCCCGCTTGAACTTGACTCCCACCAGATTGATCATCAATGCACAACTCCATTTTTTTTAATAGTTGAGGTTAAACGCCATCGTCTCCAATGTCAACAATTTGTTGACGTTGCGCTCCATGATCTCGCCCGCGTTCTCTATTCTGGCGATATTCTGAAGAATTTGTTCGCCGTCGAGCCGCTCGGCGAAGACGGCAACAACAGACGATTTGTCTTGGTTGATCAGCATTGAATTTTTCTGCGTTTCCTTAAAAATCAGGATGTCCCGAAAGAAAGTTTTCAAAATATTCAATCCATGCCGGATTTCTTTTTTGCCCTGCGCCAGAAAAGAAGCCAGCTGCAGCATGCTGAAAACATTTTCCCGTGTGGTGGTCGAAAGAAGCCGGATGAGTTCATCCCGATACAGATCAATTTCTTCCCTGTTCAGTTCCAGCGCCCTCTCCACAGAGCCGCCAGCCAGCGCCGATAGAAGCAAGGCTTTTTGTGGATCCATCTTCATGGTTTTACCGCTTTTTCCCTCTTTCTTTTCCTCTTGGCTCGCGGTGATTTCCGTCAGAATCTTTGCCACCGTCTCGTCGGTCAGAGGATTGAAACGCAAATGCTGGCAGCGGGAGATAATGGTCTGCGGCAACGCGTACGGACGGGCGCTCACCAAAACAAACATGTTGGATGGCGAAGGCTCTTCCAGTATTTTTAAAAGCGCATTGGCCGCCTCTTCTCTCATTTTATCGGCGTCATCAATGATAAACGCCCGCCTTTTCGCCTCAAGCGGCCGGCAGGTGACGCGCGCCTGAATCTCGCGGACGGCACCGATGCGGATGAATTGGCCCTCCGCTTCGACAACAAAAACATCGGGATGAATATTTTGGGTGATTTTTCTGCAGGATAAACATCGATCACAGGGATCGCCCGTTGCATTTGGCTCTTCGCAATTGACCGCCTTGATGAGTTCCCGGGCCAGGGTCCTTTTCCCGATGGCGGAAATTCCGCTGAACAGATAGGCTTGCGCTATTCTTCCCTGAATCAGGGTTCGCCGCAGAATTTCAATGATTTTCTGATGGCCGGAAATATCGTGAAAAGACATAGTGCTCCTGGAAAACCTCTTCCGATATGCTAGTGTTCCGCTTTCAAAAAAGCAAGGATGTGCCGCCGCACCTCCTTCTGAATCGTGTCCACATCGCGGCCGGCATCAATGAAGCGGAAGCGCTTCGGTTCCTGTTTCATCAAAGCCAGGTAACCTTCCCGAATGCGCCGGTGAAAATCCATATTTTCTTTTTCAAACCGGTCAACGGCGGAAGGCTGTCGGGCGCTGTCGTTTCTTTTCGTGGCCCGGATCAGACCAATTTCCACCGGCAAGTCAAACAACAGGGTCAGATCGGGTTTCAGCAACTGGGATGCATAATCATTGACCTGCCGGATGATCTGCCCGTCAAGGCCCCTGCCCGCCCCCTGATAGGCGAAAGTGGCGTCGGAAAAACGGTCGCACAAAACCACCTTGCCCTCCTCGAGCGCCGGCCGGATAACCTCCCGCACATGCTGCGCACGAGCCGCACAGAACAAAAAAAGTTCAGCTTCGGGGCACATTTGAAAATGTTCGCGGTTGAAAAGAATGTTTCCGATTTTCCCCCCGATGTCCGTGCCCGCCGGTTCTCGTGTCACAACGCACGGAATACGTTGCCGGGCCAAATAGTCGCCGACAAGCTTGATCTGCGTCGTTTTCCCCGATCCTTCAATGCCTTCAAAGGTGATCAATCTGCTCAAAAACAAAACCTGCCCCGCCGATTTTTTTGATGAAAGAAAAACCGGCCCCTGGATTGGAAGCCATTCACGCAAGACCCTCAAAACGGCAAAACCGGGAACGAATGCGCCTAGGCATTCATCCCCAGTTTTAAATTCCGCCAGAAGGATTTATTTTTTTTCGCCCGGCACAATGGCCTCGACCGGACATTGATCCGCGCAAGTCCCGCAATCATCGCAGAGACTGGGATCAATCACGTACTTCTCTTCGCCTTCCGAAATCGCTCCCTTGGGGCATTCGCTTTCGCAGGAACCGCAAGCAATGCATTCGTCCGTAATCACATAAGGCATAACATTTTCTCCTTTCAAAAAAAATTATATAAAAGATTTATGAATTTTGCGCTCCATCCCCTGACGTCGGAGTCATTCCGCCGGAATTGGAAAACATCAAACGGCCACGACCTCTTTCACCGCGGGGACTTTGCTTTTGATGATTTTTTCGATGCCCATCTTCAGGGTCATCTGGGCCATCGGACAGCCGTGACACGCTCCGGTGAGTTTGAGTTTCACCACGCCGTCCTCGCTGACATCCACCAGCTCAACATCACCGCCGTCCGCCTGCAGACTCGGACGAACCATGTCAATAGCTTTTTGTACCTCTTCTTTCATGGGTTCTTCTCTCCAAAGTTTTATTTTCAGCCGTCAATGAGGCATATATGAAATCATTTTTCGCGCCAGTTCGTTGACCATATCCGTCAAGTTCGGCTTGAGCAAGACATTTTCTTTCTGGAGGGCATGGCCGGCTTTCCACATTAATTTTCCGCTGGCCGCGTCATAGAGCTCCATGTACAGGCCCACCTTCGCCATTTTGTTGTTGTTTTCCTCCCAAGAACGCCACTCATCAACGGTCAGGATTAAAAACGCATCCACGTTCAATGATTTTCCTATGGCACCGCTTAAATCGGGATCGGAAAAGGTCAGTTCCCGTAATTTAGACATGTATTCCGTCATGGTCCGGTTCAACGTTTCGTCTTCTGAGATCTTCCGACTGAACGTCTCGGACTCCATGACATAGGCAAACCATTTTCTCTCCACCAGTGAAGCCGCGACAATCTGCTCAACCACCTTTCTGGAATCGATAGCGTTTTTATGATTCCAGATCTCGATTGGAAAGACCGCAATGCGCTTGGGATGAAACTGTTTGGCCTCCGGCGCAACCTGGGCAAAGCGCAATCCTCCGCATCCCGTCATCGCGAGGAGAAAACCAAGCAGGAGTGCTTCTACAACATGTCTTTTTGTCATTTTCTTCTCTTTCCTCTCCATCGGGCTCTTCTGCATATCAGAAAAAGCTCCACAAGAAAACACAAAAACCAGCCACGAGATAGCTGGTCTCCAGAAGGCCTTCCTTGACCGCCCCGGAAAGCGCGGCTTTTTTATCACAAATTTCAAAACAAATCCACTGATATAAAAGGCAGGACAGCAAAAACAAACTCAAAGATGACGTCCAGCCGGCAGGATAAGCCACAAACAGAAGAGCGAATAATATCAATGTTATAACGTTTAAAATGGTGATGGTCTTTTCCCGGCCAAAAACAACGGGGATCGTTTCCTGGCCTATCAGCTTGTCGCTTTGCATCTCCAGGATATCGGCCATCGCTGAACGGATGAAAACAACGCCAAACGTGAAACAAAAAGCGACGATTAACCCGCCTTCAGCCGGATAGCCAGACCCCAAGGAAGGCAGTAAAGCGGCAACCATTCCCCAGGCCAACGACATGGAGATGTTTTTGGAACCGGGCAAATCCCTGAAGCTTCGGAAACGAAAAGCCTTGGGCAAAATGTTCATATTGTAAATGACACCCGCAAAGGAAAGGATAAACAAAAAGACAAAAACAACCAATGAGCTGAACCAGGCCAGCGTCAGGGCAACCCCAACAGCCGTCACGGCGGCAGCCAGATAGGTCTTGCCATACTTCCGATAGGATTCTTCCCGAAAAGAACCGACCATTCCCGCCGGCTTGCGGTTGATCAGACGGTTTAAAATATGGATGGCGAACACGTAAAGCGAGGCGATGGCGATAAACGGCCAGGCCGCCGGCAGATTCATCATTTTCATGCAGGCAAGGCAAAGGCAGGCCGCGCCCACGGCCGAGTAAAGATCCGTTTTCACCAGCTGAATCCAGATTTTCAGAAGCGCGCCGACCCCCTTGAGTTTCCGGCTTTGACCTTCCATGATTTTGTCCATCACGCGGTCGATGATCCAGTTGGGCGTGGACGCGCCCGCGGAAACACCGACCTTGTTGAAACGGCTGATATCAATACTTTCCATATCGGCAGGATCTTCGATGTGATAGGTCTGCGACTGTTGTTTCTTCGCCAAATCGGCCAGCCGTCTGGTGTTGGCGCTGTTTCTTCCACCGACGATGAACATGGCGTCCATTTCACCGGCCAGAGCGCTGACCTCCGACTGCCTCTGTTCCGTGGAGGAGCAAATCGTATCGAACACCACCGCCTGCGGGCAGACGGCTTTGATTCGATCGACGGTACGGCGATAGCTGTCCCCATCCTGCGTGGTTTGCGCGACAACGCAGAGCCTCTCCCTGCCGGATATTTTGTCCGCCTCCTCGATAGACGAAACGACCACCCCTTTGCCGCCGGCATACCCCAGAAGTCCTTCCACTTCCGGATGCTCCCTGTCCCCCACGATGACCACCGTGTAATCCATGGCGGCGTGCTTTTTGATGATGGCCTGAACGTAGCCCACCTTGGGACAGGTCGCATCCACCACGCGAAGGCCGCTTTCCCTGATTTTTCTTCTTTCCGCCGGCGCGATGCCGTGGGCGCGAATCACCAAAACGGCGTTTTGCCTGTCCGGGATTTCTTCAATCTTTTCGATGGGCCGGATGCCCCGGCTTTTGAGCAATTCTATCGTCTGCGGATTATGAATCAGGGGACCGTACGTGTATATGCGGCGCCTCGTTTCGTGCTGGGCCAGATCCAGCACCATGTCCACCGCCCGGCGGACGCCCATGCAAAACCCCGCTGTCTTGGCCAGCTTAACTTCCATGAGGGACCTTCTTTTTCCTTTTCAAAATATTCTTGTAACGATCACCATTTCATTTCCAGAATCGAGCGATGGCGCTTTTGAAAACTCTTTTTCATTCCGATAGAATTCCGTCGACCGGCTGTATGTTTTCGAATTAACAAATATCGATCACTAAAACAAGACTCATTCTATACAAGCATTCTGTTGCTTATTTTCCTTTTTTTTCAAAGGATCGGATCGTTTGCCATCGAATCCCCGTCTTTACTTCCAAGACCTCGCCAAATCAATATGCGGCAACAGGCCAGTATTTTGAATCCATACGCGCTGAAGAGAAAACGATAGATGCGTTTTTCATGCTGGGTCATGGGCATTCCTACGCGTTGCGACCATAATCTCCTTGACACATGGCTGAGCGTTTCTTATACTATGCGAGATAAAACAACATGTCCTTTCAATCGATTTTATTCCGCTGAAACATGGCTAAACCACTGAAAATTTTATTCGCGAATATCGGCTTCAGGAAACCGCTTCATCCTCTTGTGTCTCCACCGCTAGGCATTATGTATCTGGCTTCTTATATTCGCTCGAAATTTGACGCTTCCATCTTGATCATCAATCAGAAACTCCACAATGAACCCAACGACTCCATCATCAACACAGCAAAGGACTTCGCAGCGGACATCATCGGATTGAGCGTCATGTCAACCGCTGCCTACAATCTCCCGTATCTTACGAAAAAAATGAAGGCTGCCCTTCCCAAATCATTGATCATTCTCGGCGGACCGCACATTTCTTCTTTTGAGTCGCTTTCCCTGGAGGGCAATTGCGCCGATCTCGCTGTTCCAGGGGAGGGCGAAATCGCTCTTGAGAAAATTATCAACGCCTATTTGCACAAGCTGCCCTTTTCGGATATTCCCGGAATTTACTGGCGGGATGCCGGCGGCACGGTCAATCACAATCCCGGCACCATCCCCTTTATAGAAGACCTTGATGCGCTGCCGTTTCCGGCATATGACCTGATCAGACTGTCGGACTACTGGAAAATACAGGCCATGACGCCGGTTCCTACACGTCGTTATGCCTCGCTTTTCAGCAGCCGCGGCTGTCCCTTTCAATGCATATACTGCCACAAGATTTTCGGCAATACGTTCAGATTTCATTCAGCGGAAAGAATCGTTGCTGAAATGGAATACATCAAAAAAACCTATAGAACCTCTAATTTCGAATTTCTGGACGACATTTTCAATCTCAACAAAAAGCGGATGGTTGATTTCGCATCGCGCACCGTCACAAAGGACCTCAGGGTCAACCTTTCTTTCCCCAATGGAGTAAGAACCGATTTTTTCGAGAAAGAGGATCTGGATATGCTCATCGAAGCCGGCCTTTGTTTTGCCAGTTTTCCCCTGGAGGCCGGGTCTCCCCGAATTCAAAAACTGATAAGGAAAAATTTGAATATTGGGAAATATAAAGAAAACGTTGCGTATGCCGTCAGCCGGGGGGTTTTTTCGAACGGTTTCGCCATGCTCGGTTTCCCTACCGAAACAGCGGAAGAAATGCAAATGACCATTGACATAATCTGCTCGTCAAAGCTTCATACCGCTTCTTTTTTCACAGTCACACCGTTCCCCAATACGGAGCTGTACAGAATCATAGAAAGGATGTCCCCGGAAAAACTCTCACGGGTCAAATACGACGATGTGGAATATTCATTGGCTCCAATGAATTTCTCCGCGATTCCCGACAGGGGTTTTTTCAAGCTACAACGAAAGGCAAATGTCAAAATGTTTTCAAATCCCTCGCGTATTTTTAGAATTATGAAAGATATTCCAAAGCCCTACTTGCTTCCCCTCTATTTTCCGGAATTTCTGAAACGGATCACAAAGGGTTTTTTTAACAATTCTTATTAGAAGCTTTTCATCATGATTTCCGTTGACAAGGCCTCTTGTCCTTTGGCGGGAAGTGCTGCGATGCCGTAGGTGCGTATCACCAAAACGGCGGACTATCTTGGCCAGCTTAACTTCCATGAGGGGCCTTCTTTTTTGCGAGAATGAAAAACTCCTTGTTGCCCCCGGGTCCCCAAACAGGGGATGCGCATGTTCCCCGGACATCCAGCCCCAGCGATTCGCAAAACACCCAAATCTCGCGCAAAATACGTTCGTGAACTTCAGCGTCGGTAATGACGCCGCCTTTTTCCACTTCGTCTTTTTGGGCTTCGAACTGCGGCTTGATCAAAGCCAGAATCCATCCGCCGGCTCTGACGAATTTTAAAGCCGCCGGAATCACAAGTTTCAGGGAGATAAAGGACGTGTCCATCACGGCCAGATCAACCGGTTCATGAATCTCCGCCCCGTCATAGTGTCGGATGTTGGCGCGCTCAATAACCACCACGCGCTCATCCTGGCGCAATCTCCAAGCCAGCTGGCCGTAGGCGACATCCAGAGCGTAGACCTTTTTCGCGCCCGCCTGTAGCAGGCAATCCGTGAAGCCGCCGGTGGACGCGCCGATATCAAGAGCGATAAAATCCCGGATATCCAAATCAAATGCTTTGAGCGCCCCGCGCAGTTTCAATCCGCCGCGGCTCACGTAGGGCTGGTCTTCGCCCTTGACGCGAATGTCCGCGTCAGGAAAAACGAGCGTGCCCGCTTTGTCGGGATAATCATCGTTGACTTTCACGGCGCGGGCCAGAATCAGTGCGCGTGCCTTTTCAATCGTCGGCGCGTCACCCCGCTCCACCAGCAGTTCATCCAGACGAATTTTTTTAAAGGCCATCATAGGACAATTTGAATTGAAATCTTTAAAGCTTTCAAAACTTTTCCTGTGCCAAATCGGTTTTGAGGTTATCAAATATTACAAGGCAAAACAAGACCGCTTACAAAAAATAGACACATCGTTTCCCGCAATGGCATTTCGGCTTTCGTGTCAAATGGCAAAGAGAAATTCCATCTCTGATGGACATTTTTGATCCTTTTGGTTTTCTTGACATGCGTTGCGGTCCTCATTATATTTCAACAATCCCCTGTCTAGGACTTATCAGACCAACCAGAGGAAGCGCACGGAAGAACAAATTTTTCTTTTTGGAAGTTGTAGTGGCGCTGTTATTTCCCGCATCGTTTTGCGGCACAACCCCTGCGACACAACCAACGTTAAATCCAAGAGCCGGCAAAATCAGATCCGCGCAGATGGCTGCCCTCCTCAAAACCTCTTTAACTACCGCTGCAGGCACTAGCGGAAATGAGCGCTTCTGTGCACGGCCTTGATTCTGTCAGTCACCAAATCATTTGAGTTGGCTAACACGACTTTGCCAAACAACTTTAAGGTTTGTTAAGTAAGATGGACCGTTGATGTTGCTTTCACCGGAGTGCAGCATCTTTATAAAAGCATTTCCTATCATGTCATAAAATTTTGTTCAGCGCAGTAAAGCTTAAACGGTCGAGGAGCAACAGACGGCACGCTGATCCCAGCAGCAATGCCGTCCAGCAATGCATGAAAAACTGGTGCGCCAATGCCTAACCCCCTGTCTCTTTTCCAATTAAGATGGGTGGTCAAAAGAAGGCTGAGGCCGTTGCCGCGCCTACCGGGAAGCTTTTCCGATAATTCAAATAAGATCATGACCATTCAGCCCTGATGCCGGTAAAAAAAACAAAGAGAAATCATTCCTCCTGCTGTTTGGTGCTCATTTTATGCAACGCGTTATGAAATGATAAAGTCATTCAGGATTGCCAGACGACGCAGACTCGCCGGTTAGGCAACCCTTATAAATCGTCGGAACACATCAGGGGCCCTGTCACTCAAGATCCATAACATCGTTTAATTTTCCGGGATAGTTGAGGAAATTATTGAGCCACTGGTAGCCGGTGATCCTTCGCCCCGTCACATCTTGATGAACCTGTGCCAATCCGCCTCGCAAATCCGTTTTTATCGCGTTCAAGTCGGGAAGGTCATAATCGCCGGTGTAGAGCCCGCCCACCATGTCTAAAATAAAGTCCATCGCCGAAGCGTTTAAGAGGAAGGTATGTCCCCGACCTAGCGTAACAAATCGGCTGACCCGACTATGGGATTGGTTTTTGAGGTATGCGTACTCGCGAAGGAGCGCTTCCCGGAATATCGGCGGAGGGCTTTTCATGAAAAAATCACCGATGACGAAATCATCGACGTGGCTCATCAGCGCAACGCGAAAGTTTTTATCCTGCTCCAGACCCCAGGCGATGATTTTGGACACATGTCCGTTGTCAATACAATCCGGACAGGAAGCGAACGGAACATATTGAATGGCATTAATGTCCTCCAGGGCCCGCCGCACGAACTCCTTGTCATGGTCCCGCAAGATGGGCGCGCCGGAATCGGAGATCACCAAAATTTCCGTGTCGGGATAGTAATATCTCGCCATGGCCAGCCCGGCGACAACGCCGTATGCCCCGCCGCTTGTGCCGGCCAGCACGATGCGTGATGGATTCGGATATTTCCGTTTTGCAACTTCAAATGCGGCCGTCAGGTTTTGCAATCCACGCTGGTAAGCCATTTTCGGCTCGCTGCTGAACAAGTCGTAGGCCAGCGGCCTATCGACGTCTCCCATAAAGATGGTTCCGTCGCAATAAGGAACGTGAACGACATCGAACTGGGCCATGGGATTGCGCAAATCATATCTGTTGAGAACGCCGCCGACACCGACAAGATTAGCATAAGTGATGTTTTTTAATGACAGAACCGCATAGGCGGTGGCCTGGCAGATTTCCGAAAGACAAACGCCTCCGCCTTCCAGGAAGATCAGAAGCTGGTCGGAAAAGCCGTCGCGGGTTTCAACGAAGAACTCGCTGCCGCTCATGCACATCGGCCCCCGCTCAGATTGTGCCGTTGAAAAATGGTGGGTACTGATTCCGGTGAGTTTGTCCTTGGTGACACTCGTCGGCTGAACAATGGATGTGCCGACATACTTGGTCAGACCTGCATCATAGATTTCCTGAAACGGGCTTTCAGCGTAGCATCGTGCCAAACCGGACAGAACCCATGAGCCCACAAGGAATGCGAAGGCCAGTTTTAAAATGAAACGCCTATTGATGCAAGCACCCTGCAACCAGCCAAAAAATTTGTTCATAAGCTGCCCCTCCCTTTTAAATTGATATATATATATATAAAATGGAATTTAATGGCTGATGGCAGGTATAGCCATAGGAGAAGAATATCTCTATGTCAAGAAATTCCTGCCTGGCGTAAAAACAAACGCAGCAAAAAAGAAAGCCCTGATCAATGCAATGCCTTGTGCAGGATCTCCCGAGGCAGTTTTTTTATCCTGAAAGCATTTCTTTTACGGCACGGATAATGCCTTCTTCATCGAGGTCGTATTTTCGTCTCTGCTGCGCCTGGGTGGCATGGCGGACAAATTCGTCCGGCACTCCCAGGCATCTGACCCGGACATCCAAAACGCCCTTCCGCGCCAGCAACTCCAGCACCGCGCTGCCGAAACCGCCCTGCAGGTAATTTTCTTCGATGGTGATGATCTTCTTGATCTGTGCCGCCGTCCCAAGAATCAGATCCTCATCAAGCGGCTTGACGAAACGCGCATTGATGACCCTGACGCTCAGCCCCTCCGCGGACAACTTCCGCGCCGCGGCCCAGGCCGGATGGACAACCGAGCCGATGGCGATCAGCGCCAAGTCCGTTCCGTCGAGCAGCACCTCGCCCCGGCCGATTTCCAGACTTTCCGGCTCCTCATCCAGGGCAACGCCCAAGCCCTTCCCGCGCGGGTAACGCAGGGAAACCGGGCCGCCGCAATCAACGGCCGTCTTGAGCATGTGCTGGAGTTCATTTTCATCTTTTGGCGCCATGACCACCATGCCGGGGATGGAACGCAGATACGTGTAATCCAGCAGGCCCTGATGGGTGGCGCCGTCCTCGCCGACAAAACCGCCGCGGTCAACGGCAAACACCACGGGAAGCTTCTGCAGACAGACATCGTGGACTATCTGGTCGTAAGCTCTCTGCAGAAACGTCGAATAGATGGCCACGACCGGACGGAACCCTTCCGCCGCCAGCCCCGCGGCAAAGGTCACCGCGTGCTGTTCCGCGATGCCGACGTCGTAAAATCTTTCGCGAAATTCCCGGCTGAACTCGCCCAGGCCTGTGCCCTCGCACATGGCGGCGGTAATCGCCAAAATGCGCGAATCCCGCCGGGCCAGCCTGACGATGGTTTTTCCGAAGACATCCGTGTAGCTGGGAACATCGGCCGACGCCACCGCTTTCCCCGTCTCCACGTCGAAAGGCGCGACGCCATGGTACGTCAGCGGGTTCTCTTCGGCGAATTTGTAACCGCGCCCCTTTTTCGTGATCACGTGCACCAGGACCGGTTTGTCCATTTCCTTGATGTTTTCAAACGTCTTGATCAGATGATTGAAGCTGTGTCCCTCAATCGGCCCCACGTAGGTAAAGCCCATTTCCTCAAACAGCGCTCCGGGCACCATCAGCGTCTTTAAAATTTCCTCGATCTGTTGGGAGAATTTGATCAGGTGCTCGCCGACGCCGGGAATGCTTTTGAAAAAGTTTTTAATATCCGCCTTAATGGTGGTGATGGTATGCCCTGTCATCACCCTGTTGAGGTAAGAAGACAGCGCGCCCACGTTCGGCGAGATGGACATTTCGTTGTCGTTCAAAACGATAATGACGTTTTTCTTTCGAGCGCCGCTCCAGTTCAATCCTTCGAACGCCATGCCCGTCGTCATGGAGCCGTCGCCGATGACGGCGATCACCTTGTCCTTCTCTCCCCGAAGAGATTTGGCTTCCACAAAACCGGCGGCGGCGGAAATCGACGTGCCGCTGTGGCCGACGTTGAACGTGTCGTAGGGGCTTTCCTCGCGGCGCGGGAACCCGCTGATGCCTCCCTGCGTGCGCAGGTCGGCGAAATCCTTTTTCCTGCCGGTGATGATTTTGTGGGCGTAAGCCTGATGTCCGACATCCCAGACAATTTTATCCTGCGGCGTGTGGAAAACATAATGGAGCGCCAGCGCCAGTTCGACCGCTCCCAGCGAAGCCGCCAGATGACCGCCGCGGAGCGCAACCGTCCGGATAATCAGATCCCTGATTTCTTCGGCCAGCGTGTTGAGCTCGGCAGGGGTGAATTTGCGCAGATCTTTTGGATATTCAATTTTCTCCAGCACGCTGTAATTGACCGTTTCCGTTTGCTTGACCAAAATCCAATCCTTTTGCGTAGCCAAAAAAAGTCCTTACGATTTTCTTTCCATCACGTAGCGGGCGATAACGAAAAGCGGCATGGCCCGCTCGTCAAAACCGGAAAGACTGGCCAACGCCGCGTTAACATAGCCCGCGAGTTTTTCTCTGGATGTTTCCAAACCTAAAAGAGACGGGTAAGTCAGCTTGTTGCGGGCGGCGTCGCTTCCGGTTTGCTTGCCCATCAGGGCGCTGTCCCCCTCGACATTCATGATGTCATCCGCGATCTGAAAGGCCAGTCCGATATTCATCCCGTATTCCGCCAGGGCCTGCATTTTTTCCGGGCCGGGATTGAACATCATGGCGCCTGCCTTCACGGCGGCCAGAATCAGCGCCGCGGTTTTGCGCTGATGAATCTCGTGCAAGGTTGCCTCACCGGCGTCGGCCGCCGCGGATAAGACATCCAACGCCTGCCCTCCGACCATCCCCCCGATACCGGCGGCACTGGCAATTTCCTGAATCACCGCCAGACGCCTTTCGGCGGACAGTCTGATTTTTTCTGCATGAGACAGGAGCGCAAACGCCTCCGTCAACAGCGCGTCGCCCGCTAGAATGGCGATGTCTTCGCCGAAGACCTTGTGGCAGGTCGGTTTTCCGCGCCGGAAATCATCGTCGTCCATGGCGGGCAAATCATCGTGAATCAAAGAGTATGAATGGATCAACTCCAGTGCGCAGGCCACCGGCATGACCGGCGCGAGATCGCCGCCGACCGCTTCCGCCGCGGCCAGACAGAGAATCGGACGGATGCGTTTTCCGCCGTTGAAAACGCTGTAACGGACGGCTTCATAAATCTGCGGCGGATTGCCGTCCGCCGGAAGATAACGCGACAGCGCGTCCTCGACAATCTTTTTCCTGTCCTGAAGATAAGCCTCCAGAAACACCCTTTCGTCGTCAGTCACCTTCGTCCTCCTCAAAAGGTTTCGTTTCCAGGCCACTCTCCTTGCCCAGTAGCATCTCCACGCGACGTTCCGTTTCCTCCAGTTTCGCCGAACAGAAACGAATCAGGCGTACGCCCTCCTCGAAAGACTTCAGCGCCTCGTCCAGCGGAATATCACCCGATTCCATCTTTCTCACAATATCTTCCAACTTCTTGAGCGCGTCCTCGAATTTGTCCTTGGCCATATTTACTCCTGAAATATTGTTTCTATTTTAGCGTTTAAACCGCCCTTTGCCAACCGGATATGGACATCCTCTCCCTCCCGCACATCGGCCGCCTGACGCACAATTCCGCCGCTTTGTCTGCTGCGCGTAATGCTATAGCCCCTCTGCAAAACCGCCAGAGGGCTCAAGGACTCCAGGACGGCGGAATTCGTTAGAAGTTTTTCCTTCAGCGTTCTGAGCCGCGCGGAAAAACGGATGATCAAATCTTTTTCAATATTCGCCACCAAAGCTTTCCGCTGATGGATTTGCCGCTGGGGATTCTGATGATAAAGACGCAACTGGACATGCCGCAGATCCTGAAAAAGCTCCTGACGCCTGTTGTAAAAAGAGCGGAGAAGTCTTTCTCTCAAATCGTCCAGATTTATTTTCAGATTGAGCACAAACCGACGCGGGTCCTTAAGCCTCTCCTTAAGAGCGGCAATATATTCCCTATGATCTTCCAGATAACGGAAAAAACCGGACACCATTCTTTGCCGAAGAGTTTTTATTTTGGCCATTAATTCGCTTCTTTCCGGCACCACCAGCTCCGCCGCCGCCGACGGCGTGGGCGCCCGCAGGTCCGCCACAAAATCACAAATGGTGAAATCCGTTTCGTGACCCACGGCGGAGACAATCGGAATCGAAGAGCGGAAAATCTCCCGCGCCAGCGCTTCGTCATTAAACGGCGCAATATCTTCGAGCGAGCCGCCGCCACGCGCAATGATGATCACGTCCACTTTTTTACAGGCATGCATCTTGCGCAGAGCCGAAATGATGTCCTCCGCCGCCTCGCTACCTTGAACCCTTGCAGGAGCGATTAAAATATCGAGCGCCGGGAAACGGCGCCTCGTCACGTTTAGAATATCCCGGATGACCGCTCCGGTCGGCGACGTGATCACGCCGACGCGTCGGGGAAGAAAAGGAAGGCTTTTCTTATGACACGCATCAAACAAGCCCTCGGCAGAGAGTTTTGCCTTGAGCTGTTCGAAGGCCTTCTGCAAGGCTCCCGCGCCCAGCGGCTCAAAAGAGTCCACCACGAGCTGATATTCTCCTCGGGGAAGATAGACATTCAGGCGCGCCCGGCACAGAACCTTCAGTCCTTCCTCCAATTCCAACCGATTCCTTTTTTCAAAAGCGCCAAACGGCCGGAAAAAAACCGCCCTGATCTGACTTTTGTCATCTTTCAACGTAAAATAAGTGTGTCCCGACTGCGGCCTGCGCAGATTGGACACCTCGCCTTCCACCAGAACACGGTCGAATGCCCCTTCCAAAAGAAACTTAATATTATCATTTAGTTGCGAAACACTCAGGATTTCTTCCATGGATGACTTTCCTTAAAAAATGACCTATCAGATAATTTGAGGCAAAACAAGATTGAAGTTGTTTATTTCTCAACGACAGCGAGAAGGATTATACTGAAAAATTTATAATAGATGGCACCGCATTCACGCCATATCATCTCGCAACAATATCATTTTACTTTTCCCTTCTTTTCATTTTTATTGTAACGGGAAAAGTAACGTAAAGACAACCAGGCGATGGATAGCAAAGCGTCTTTGTTAATCCGTATCAGACCCCACGTCATTCCTATTCCAAAAATGAAGTTGTAAAGACCTGATAAGGGCAGCTTTACCAAAAAACGTAACACGCGTTCAGGCAGATTCAGACGAACGGCAACGTTCATGAGCTTCTGAAGATTAATCAATTCCTGCTTATGGGGCAAGTTCAGCGGCGTTCCCGTAAAATAGGAATAATTGATCTTTGTATAGTCGTCGCCGCCGGATATCAAACCTTCGTGTTTACATAAATCAAAGACAGCAGTTCCCGGATAGGGTGTAAGCAGAGAACACCAAACAAAATCCGGTCGGATCCGGCGGTTTAGAGCATAGGTCTCGAAAGCCATGGCAAGGTTTTCGCGCGGACATCCCACCATGTTAAAAGTCTGGAAACGGATATCGTACTGTTTGAGCAAAGACGCCGCTTCGATAATGCTTTCTTTGCGAAGATTCTTTTTCAAAATCACGTTTCGTACAGCATCATTGCCGCTTTCGATGCCCATTTTTACAGCATAACATCCCGCCTGCTTCAGACGCCTCACCAAGGTTTCATCCAGCGCATCCGGGATGGTATTGATTTTAAATGGAAGACCGATCTCCAGGGGATAGACTTCACAAAAATGATTAATCCATTCGCTCGGTGCAATTGTAAAACTATCATCATCAATGGTAATGAAATCAATGTCACCGGAGCTTTTCAATGCCTTGAGTTCGGCAATCAGATGGTTCACGGAGCGTCGTCTGACCGGGGAACCCTTCCCTTCATAAAGGGATTTATAGCATTCATTGAAACAAAAAGAACAGGAACGCGGACAGCCACGTCCGGCATGGATGACCTGATGGTACAAAATTCCTTTGCTCTTTCCGGCATAAAGTGAATATCTAGGATAGATGCGGCGATCGTAAAATGGAAGGCTGTCCAGGTTTTTTACAAGAGGTTTCAAATCGTTCTTCCAAATCACGCCATGTTTTTTTACCCAAAAATTCTGAACATTTTCGTAAGCATTTCCCGCTCCCAGCGCATTGACAAATTCAGGAAATGCTTCATCCGCTTCGCCTCGGCAGACCGCATCAAGATACGGCTCGGAAATGACCTGAGGATAAAAGGTGGAATGAATGCCGCCACAAACGATAAAAATTTTATCAGAAAGGGCCCGCAGTCGCGATCCCATTTCTTTCAGGAAAGGAAATTCCGCCGTCGTGATGGAAAAAGCGACCACGTCCGGATTCAAGGCCAATACCGCCTTGACGGGATTTTTCTCCAGATCCGCCACGACAACAAAACTCTCGTGACCCGCCTCTTTCAGGCTAGCCGACAAGGCCATAACCGCCGGTTTTGCGAAAACGTCTTTCTGAAAGAAAGCGACACGAGCCAAGCCACACCCCTGAGTCTCTTACGTTCAAATTACCCTTTTCTTGTAACTAGACTGGCATCTCCGTCTGACTGATGATGGAAAAGACTCTCGGCCCAAAACGGGCACGGTATCCGGCGGCCGAGAGCCTCTTCCAAAAGAAACTTAATATTATCATTTAGTTGCGAAACACTCAGGATTTCTTCCATGGATGACTTTCCTTAAAAAATGACCTATCAGATAATTTGAGGCAAAACAAGACCGAAGTTCAAAACCCATGCGCCCGCATGCGCCGACAGAAGTGAACAATACGAGGAAATATGAAACTTTTATATCGAGAAAAATAAACAGTTATGATAAAAATTCTTAAAGGAGGATAGTCACAATGAAACAGGTTAAGCCGGGGCGCATCCCATCTTTGATGGATTTTGTGGGTTCAATCATCGCCGTTATCGGCGGTATTGTCTGGACGGTGGCGGCGGCGGCCATGGGGGCGCCGGCTGTTTTCCCGCTGTTTGGTGTCGTTTTTGTTCTCGCGGGCATCGGCATGGCCGTTTACAATTACATCAACGCCTTCGGCAGTAAACGCATTTCCGAATACGACATCGTGGATCCTTCCGAAGAAGGGACCCCCGATCTCTCTGTGGGCGGCAGGAGATTGTCAGGGGATTCGAATTATTGTCCGTATTGCGGCAGGCCGCTGGATTCATCATTTTCATTTTGTCCGAAGTGCGGGAAAAAGCTCAAAAGTTAATTTTCCTGAGCAAAGAGGATTGCTCCGCCTTCAAAATTTTTACATCCGGAGACACGCCGGGAAACATGATCATTTTTATGTTTGCGCTTTTGAATATCACTACTGCCCCATCCTACCCTAGAGACAACCGGAAAATTTTCTTGAAAGTTGAGGCAAAGCGCAATATGAGTTATCGCCAGCCGTGACATGGGAGATTGTTTTCCAAGACGATGGCATCAGATTCACCAAAGGAGGCAACCATGAAGAATTTGTTTTGTGTGATGGCGCTGGGATTGCTGCTGGCGGCGCCGCTGGCTTATGCCGATGGATACTGGGAAGACGGATACGGCAACAGCGGCCATGTTTACGATTCAGACATCCCGATGCCGTCGTCGCCGCAGATAGACAATCCGCCGGATCATCCCGACGGCTGGGAGGCGCCCCGGTGCTATGACGAACAATATGAGTGCGGATCGGATTACAAATGCTGGAGCGGCTATGACGGACAACGCGTTTGTATGGACGTGCCCCGATACTGCACACGCCGTGTCTGCCAGTAAAATCGTCAGCCATGAAGAAACCGCTCAACCGGGGTCGCGTTGTCTGGTTGTTAAGCGGGCTTGCCTTGCCGCGGCAAGCGGCCAGCCGCCCGCGGACAGACCGATGACCGACAAAGCCGTTAAGAATCATGCCTACTTTCTCGATTTCAGCAAACAGCGTGTCGCACTGAAAAACGGCCATGCGAGGCAAGGAACCCATCCCGAAAATTTTTTGGAAGTGCGTTTGACGGATTACGTAATTTGCGATCTTGACTCGGACGGCAAGGCTGACGCGGCCGTGATTCTGGCGGCTTCCCCGATGGGAAGCGGAAGTTTCTTTGAGATGATCGCGCTCACCGCGCGTGAAAGCGGTGCTGTTTTTCGCCAAAGCAACTCCATTCATCTGGGAGACCGCATCATCATCCATTCGCTCTCTTGTACATCGGGGACGCTGGTCCTCGACGCGACCCTTCACGGCGCGCAAGATCCTTCTTGCTGTCCGAGCAAAAGCATTATAAGATACTTTAAAATGATCAACGGCAAACTGATGGAAAGCCGTCCATGATTTTCATGGGAGGCAACGCCACGCCATGAATCGATCCATGAAAATGCTTCTTTTGATAATCGGTTTCCTCGTTGTGTGGGGAACGCTTGCCGCCGCTGACGCGGGTATTCTGGGATTGGGCGTCATCTTCTCTATGGCGGCTCTGGTGGCTCCGGTCAGCCAAAAATTTGAGGCACATCAGAAAACGGCAGGGATTGCGGTGATCTTGGCTTCGCTGATAATTGCGCTGGTCGGAATCGTGTTGAAAAAAACGATGCCGGCTGCACCGTCGCTGGAGATGCCGCTTGGCACTGTTTCGTTGGTTTTGGTCGCCGTTTATTTCTTCATCGGTCGCAAAAGGAGGTTCGCGCCGTCATGAAGCGCCTGAAAACATTTTGCATGTTGTTGCTGATCTTAACCGGCGCCCTGTTTTGGTCTTTTGACGGCGCGTGGGGAAACGAGCGGCAGTGGCTGGTTCTCGTTTACGCCAACGGCATCAATGACCGCGGCCTTCAGGATTTCGGAAAGGACATGATTAATCGCCTGGAGACGTTCGGCTCCAGCGACCAAGTGACGGTTGTCGTCAAATACGCCGCCTTGAGCAAAGGCAACCAGGGCGAACTGCAGTTTCCGCGCGATGTCAAAACCTATCTGATTCAAAAGGACACGCGCCAACCGGAAATCAACTCTCCCGTGATTGACACATCGCCGCAAACGGACATGGCCGCCGCGTCCAGTTTGATGACATTCATCCGTCAAAATCTTGTGAAGTATCCGGCGAAAAAAATCGCGCTGATTTTATGGGGCAAGGGCGAAGGATTCAAGGGATTGTGCCACGATGACTTGAGCCGAAAAAAAATGAGCGTCAGGGACCTTGCGCAGTCTCTGGCAAAAACAAAAGACATCCTGGGCAGAAAAATTGACGTCTTTGCCGTCGACGCCGATTATATGCAGATGGCCGAGGTCCTCTATGAATTGAAGGATCAGACGCAGATCATCGTCGGGGTGGAGAGCCATGTCTCCAATCCCGCCTTCTATTATGACATCATTCTTCAGAATGTTTTGGATGACCCCAACATGAGCGCGGAAGATTTCGCAAAAACCATGATCGCGTTTTCGGAAAACCCCATAGCGTCCGCGGTCAGAACGTCCGAAGTCCGGATATTTACGGATTTGCTCAACCAATGGGCCGCCGCCCTCGTGAGCGAACCGGCCGCGATGAAAGCAGCGCTGGCGGCAGCGGAGACGACCTTCTCCTTCAACATGAAGGAAGCAAAGGATTTATGCGATTACATTGATCAGATCGCGACAAGGCTTTCCGCCGATTCCCCGGCCGCCGTCATGGGCGCGAAACTGAAAAATCACATTCAAAAGAATCTTCTGCTGACATCCGCCGTTTCCAATTTTGACCCGCAGACAAAAAAGATATCCCCGCAACCGACTCAGGCTCACTGTCACGGCTTGGCCATTTATCTTCCCGATCTCATTTATGAAGCCGGCGCCTATGAGCCGCTGTCTTTCGCCGCCGATACGTCCTGGAGAAATTTTCTTCTGAAACTGCTGGATGAAAAGTTGAAGCAAAAAATCCTGCCACCCGGTGGAAAATGAAATCAGCGCGAAATCTAAATGTTTCGAACCCGAAAGTCCTTGTGGGTTTGGCCGTTTTTCTGGTGCTGATCGGAGGCATGATAACGGACCCTCTGGCCGGCCTGGCCTGTTTGGTGCTGGCGGGGATCATCGCTGGAGCGGCTTCGATCAGAGGGGAGCGATGGACCCGCTGGTTTGCTCTGTGTCTCATCGTCATCATCGCGGCCCTGGCGGTGCACGCTTTTCCCGAGGCGCGCCGGCACGGGGATCTCCTCCGAAGAAAATAAATTGACAGAAGCCCTTCTTCTCTCTACAATCGCGCGCACAAAAGATGTTACGGAATTTTCCGATCATCAGGATTTTTAAACGGAGGCTTCATGATCTCTTTGCCGACGGCACCCGTGCGTATTCCCGTCGTGTTGCTGTACAATCTCGATCCCGACTGGACGCCGGAGGAGAAAAAGGAAGCATTCAAGCTGACCGAAGAGCTTGCCGGGGCGCTCAAAGGATTCGGCCATGCCGTTGAGCTCGTGCGTGTCGAAGGCAATGAAATCCACGGCAAACTGCGTCCGTATGATCCCAACGAATATTTGATTTTCAACTGGTGCGAAGGCATTCCCGGCATTGAACACAGTGAATGGCTGGTCGCCAGACAACTGGAAGAGTTAGGTTACACTTACACGGGAGCGTCTCCACGGGTGCTCTCTCTGGCGCAGGACAAGCAACGGGTCAAGGACATTCTGGAGGCCTGCGGCATTCCCACGCCGGCCTGGAAAATTTTTGACGCTCCACGGGCGGATTCCTGGCGGATATTTCCGGCGATCGTCAAGCCGCGCAACGAACACTGCTCGGCGGGCATCACGCCCGAATCCGTCGTGACGAACGGCGGGGACTTGACCGGACGGATTGCCTTCATTCTGAATCGCTATGCGCAACCCGCGCTGGTGGAGGATTTCATCGACGGCCGCGAATTCCATGTCGCGGTACTGGGGAACGAAGACCTGACGGTTCTTCCCGCGGCGGAAATGGACTTTTCCCGTTTCGGCGACGCGCGGGATCGGCTCTGCACCTACGAGGCGAAATTCGCTCCCGGCTCGCTTCATTATGAAAAAATAGAAACCTTGCTGCCGGCGCCGCTGACCGGAGAAGAAAAAGAAACCCTGGAAGAAATCTGCAGGAAGGCGTACCGGGCGGTGGGATGCCGGGACTACGCCCGGATGGATCTCCGCCTGCGGGACGGCGTTTTTTATGTACTGGATGTCAATCCCAATGCGGATCTCAGTTCCGATGCCAGCATGGCCTGCGCCGCCGAAGCGGCGGGAATGAGTTACGCGCAGCTGGGCAGTGTTATTGTCCGGATGGCCGCCGCCCGTCATCCCGTTTTCCGCCAATGGCTTTGATATTCGCTGGTTGCACGCGAAGGACTTTCCCGTCGGGAAAACAAATGGGTTGAGTTGACTTTTACCAGTTGATGATTTAAATAGAGGTTGCCAATAAACATCAAGGAATGTTGTTCATGAAGAAAAAGGATTTGCTGAAAAAGAAAGTCGAGCATATCGACATCAAGAAAATCAATACGACAGACATCATCACCGCGATGAAAAAGATGTCTTTTTCCGCGCGGGATTTGGCCAATGCCGCCGATATCTACGACCGCATGCTCAGGGAGAAAAACTGCGCGATTATCCTGGCGCTGGCCGGTTCCACCTCCGCCGCGGGCTGCATGCAGATTTATGTTGAGCTGGTCAAAAACAACATGGTGGATGTCATTGTGGCCACGGGGGCTTCCATTGTCGACATGGACTTTTTTGAAGCCCTGGGGTTCCATCACTATCAGGGAACACCGTTTGTCGACGACAAGCTGCTGCGCAAATTATACATTGATCGGATTTACGACACCTATATCAACGAAGAAGATTTACAGGTCTGCGACCGGACGATAAAGAAAATCGCCGATGCGCTGCAACCCGGTGCATATTCCTCGCGGGAATTCATCCGGGCCATGGGTCAATATCTCGTTCAAAACGCCAAAAAGAAAAATTCTCTGGTTCAGGCGGCCTATGAGCATGATGTCCCCGTCTTTTGCCCGGCTTTTTCCGACAGCTCCGCGGGTTTCGGACTGGTTCTGCATCAACACAAGCATTTCCCGAACCATGTTTGTATTGATTCGGTCAAGGATTTCAAGGAACTGACGGAAATTAAAATCAAGGCGGGAACAACCGGTTTGCTGATGATCGGCGGAGGCGTCCCGAAAAACTTCGCGCAGGACACGGTGGTCTGCGCGGAAATTCTGGGCAAAGACGTGCCGATGCACAAATACGCTGTTCAGATCACGGTGGCGGATGTCCGCGACGGAGCTTGCTCCAGCTCCACGCTCAAAGAAGCCAATTCCTGGGGCAAGGTGGATTCATCCTGCGAACAGATGGTCTACTCGGAGGCAACCATCGCCCTGCCGCTGCTGGCGAGCTACGCGTATCACAAGGGAAGCTGGAAGAAACGGAAAAAATGGCGTTTGGCCCGGCTGTTTGAACGTGAAGGAGGATAAAAAGATTGGTGGAGATGAGGGGGATCGAACCCCTGGCCTCGACATTGCGAACGTCGCGCTCTCCCAGCTGAGCTACATCCCCAACCTTGACAATCGCCGCGATTGCGTTACCGCGGCGGGGAGCATATATTATAGATGACCCGGGTGTCAAGAAATTGTTGCTGCCCATATCGAATATTTAAAATTATCAATTATTTGATTTTTTTCTGAGCAAAAAAGTGATAAAGAAATAGCCATCAAAACAAGGAGAATTTTAATGGCGAAGATTGATGCTTTTTTTCATCTGATGCATGAACACGGCGCCTCCGATCTTCATCTGGTTGCCGGACAACAGCCCGCCATCCGGATTCGGGGAGATATCGAACGCATCAAATATGATGTGCTGACCGATGACATGCTGAAAGTCCTTCTTTATGAGATAACACCTGAACACAAAATCAAGCACTTTGAAGAAACAGGCGATGTCGACTTTGCTTATGAAGTTCCCAATCTGGCCCGTTACCGCGTGAATTTCTTCCGGCAAAAAAACGGCATCGGGGCTGTTTTTCGCGAGATACCCGACAAAATATTGAGTTGTGCAGAACTGGGACTCCCGTCGGTAATTGCAAAACTCGCTACCTTGCCGCGGGGACTCGTCTTGGTCACAGGCCCCACGGGAAGCGGCAAATCCACCACGCTGGCGGCGATCATTGATGAAGCCAACCGTCTGCGCCGCGACCATATCATCACGATTGAAGACCCCATTGAGTTTGTGCACAAAAGCCAAAACTGCATTGTGAACCAGCGGGAAGTCGGTCTCCACACCCAGTCTTTCGCCGCGGCGCTCAGGGGGGCGTTGCGCGAGGACCCGGATATTATCCTGGTGGGCGAGATGCGCGATCTGGAAACCATTTCCCTGGCCATTGAAGCGGCCTCAACCGGGCATCTGGTTTTTTCCACGGTTCATACGACCAGCGCCGCAAAAACCGTGGACAGGGTCATCGAAGTCTTCCCCGCATCGGAGCAGCTGCAGATCCGCTCCACACTGGCCGACGGATTGCGCGCCGTCATCTCGCAGGTCCTCTTCAAGCGGATTGATATCAAGAGCCGTTGCGTGGCGCTGGAAATCTGCATCGCCACACCGGCGGTGCGCAACCTGATTCGCGAGCAGAAAACGTATCAGATTCCCTCCATGATGCAGACCGGGAAAAAGTACGGCATGCAGCTTTTGGATGACTCGATCATGGATCTTTATAACCGCGGCTGGATAAGCGCCGACGACGCCTACATGAAAGCGAACGAAAAAACCAGATTCCGTCCGCTTCTGAAACATCCGCCGACGGACTTCACCGAAGTTTAATCCGGAGGGCCCCATGAGAAAACCGGAAATTGACCATATTCTGACAAAAATGCTGGAATCCAACATGGACATTTCCGACATTGTTCTCACGGTGGGAAAGCCGCTGCAGGTCTATTCCTCCGGCGAACTGGTTCCGGTTCAATTGAGGCCTCATTTTGAGCGCCTTTCGCCTTTTCAAACCGAAATCTTCGCCTTGAATCTCATCAATCAGGACCGGCGGCTGATGCAGGATTTAATTAAAGAAGGGTCCTGCGACTTATCTTATGAACTGCCGGGCGTGGCGCGTTTTCGCGTCAACATTTTTTCCCAACTCGGAAAATTTTCGATCGTTCTGCGGAAGCTGGAGACCACCGTTCCTTCCTGCGCTGATTTGAACCTGCCGGAAGCATTCTTGAGAATTGCCAACGAAAAGACCGGCATTGTCTTGATCACCGGCGCCACCGGAACCGGAAAGACAACGTCACTCGCCGCCGTCATCAATGAGATAAACGAAAAATTCTCCGTTCATATTATCACGCTGGAGGATCCCGTTGAATACATTCACACGCAGAAACGATCAACCATTAATCAGCGGGAGCTGGGAAAAGATTTCGACACGTTTGCCAACGGCCTGCGGGCCGCGCTGCGGCAGGCGCCCAAAGTCATTCTGGTCGGCGAAATGCGCGACCGGGAATCGGTGGAAATCGCCTTGAACGCCGCGGAAACCGGTCATCTGGTTTTAAGCACGCTGCACACCATCAACGCCGGGCAGACCATCAACCGCATTATCGGAATGTTTCCGCTGGAAGAAGAAAATCAAATTCGGGTGCGTCTGGCCGATTCCATCCGCTGGATCGTCTGCCAGCGGCTTCTGCCGAAAATCGGGGGCGGGCGCGTCGCTGCGTTTGAAGCCCTGAGCACCAGCCTCAGGGTCAAGGACGTTATTTTGCACGGCGAAGCCGAAGGTAAAACCTATTTTGACATCATTCAGCAGGGCAAGCCCTTCGGCATGGTCAGCTTTGACGATTACATTGTGGATCTGTACGCCCAAGGATTGATTACCGAAAGCACGGCGATTGCATACTCGTCCAACCGGGCGGTGGTCAACCGCGGTATTGACTCCATTAAAAACGCGCGGGGGGAACAAACCACGGATCTGGGCAAACTGGAAATCGACAAGCTCTATGGGAAGAAAAAAGTCGAACCATGGAAAAAGTAATACACCAACAGGAAAAATGATCAGGGAATCGCCATGAGAGACAGAAAATCAACGCCGGAACTGGAATCCGAAGAAATTGATTATTCGGGCAGGCCTTTCGATTACCATTACGCGGGCACTAGCACCTGCATGATTTGCGACCACAGCCCGGAGATCAGGGAGAAAATCAGGGATGCCATGCTCTCCCTTGACTTTAACGTCATCGAACCGACCACAGTCAGTGAAGCCCTAAAATACATCACCTTTCACAATTTCAACGCCATCATCATCAATGAAAATTTTGACGGCGCCAATAACGGCTGCAACTACATGATTGAATACTTAAACAACCTGCCCATCCCCGTGCGCCGGAAAATATTCATCGTCTTGGTCAGTTCGACTTTTGCCACGATGGACTATATGAACACGCTCAACAAAAGCGTCAACCTGATTATCCATCAGGAGGAAATCGCCGAAGCGGGACTGATCATCAAGAAAGAAATGGAAGAAAATGATTACTTTTATCACATTTTTCTTGAGACGATGCGTAAGGAAGGAAAGCTTTAGCGACGGGGTTCCAACTCCTTTAAAATTCTTTCCGCCTGTTGCGTAAAACCCATGGCCTTGCAGGCGGCAGCCAAATTCAAAAAATAGACTTTTAGTGGCTCGGCTTCGATGGCCCTGATAAAGGCTTTTGCCGCCTGTTCAAAATTTCCGTTTTGCAGAAAAGTGTTTCCCAATCTGTTGTAATAAATGGCGGTCCGTTCCCGATCACACTCGGCGGCCCGTTGGTAAGATGCCAAGGCGTTTTCTGATTTTCCGAGGACAACAAAGCTGTCTCCCATCGCGCAATAATACAACGGACTGGTCGCGTTCAACGCAAGACTCTTCTCCAGCAGCCGAACGGCGTCGCGGTGCCGCCCGGTATCCTGAAACAAAACAGCCATTTTGAAATAATAGCTATCTGATTTTTCGGCATCCAACTGACCGGCTCTGGCAAAAGCATTTTCACTTTCCTCAAACCGCCCCGCTGCAAACAGCGCCTCCCCCCAGTCACAGTACAACGCGGGATTGTCTTCCTCCAATCCGATGAGCTTTTCATAAATGGAACACGCCCGGAAATAGTCACCCGACAAGCAGCAAGCCTTGGCCAATTCAGCTAAAAGCCCCACATCATCGGGCTGGGCCGAGACGGCGTCTTCGCAAATGCTCACCAGCCGGCCAAAATTTTTTTCCTGCTTGTAAATGCGGACCAATTCATCAAAGGCAAATCCCGTAAAGACCTTTCTTTTCAGTTCTTGCTTGAACAGGCGCTCCAAATGATTAATCGCCTTCTTTGCATCTCCGCCGTCATAGTAAGCCAAAGAAAGCATGAATTCTATCGACTCTTCATCGGGATAACGATCCAGCAGTTCCTCCAGCACGGACACGGCCTCTTCAAGCCGGCCACGCGCCAGTAGATTTTCGGCAAGGTCCTGTTTCTGTTTTTTATCGTTTGGGTCGCTCATAAAACTAAAAAAGGGAGAGAGAAGGCTCTCTCCCTTTTGCGTCATAAAAAAACTAACAGCTGCAGCCGGAACCGCAGCCGCCTCCGGCCTGCGCCGACAGAGCGGATGTCATTTTGAAGCCGGCCCCCTGGGGCGTCTCCACAAAATCAATATTAATCGGCTGAGCCTGATCCCAAATATATTTTTCCATGACAAACTTCGTTCCCTTTTCCTCAAAAACCTCATCGCCTTCTCTTGGCTCATCCAGAGCCATGCCCAAAGAGGGCCCGGATCAACCAATGGACATGGTAATTCTGATAGACGCATCAGGTCTCTTCTGCTTGATAAAGTCCTGAATGACCTCCAGGGCTTTTTCTGTAACTGTGAACATCGAAAAACCTCCTTTTTTAGATAAACATCATCGTTTATCTTTTTCTTAAAATAGCCATCATCGATAAGATGTCAACAAAAAATCTCTCTTTCGCCTCCGACGAAATCCATTGACATTGTAAGTTGTTGTCGTTTATTATCATTTTCAAATTTCACGTGATAAAAAAATATTTTCCCTCTATTTTTTCAAAGACGGGGAGCATTTTAAAATGACAGAAAAAACAATTTTCAGCCTTGAAAAAATTATTTTTTTTATTCTCCTGGGGTTGATCACCTTCTTTTTCTTTTTCATCATCAAGCCGTTCTTTTTTGCCATTTTCTGGGCGGTTCTGATTGCCGGCATCTTTTTTCCTCTTTATAAACTCCTGAATAAAAAAATCAAAAACCCCAACCTGTGCGCTGGCGCGACGCTCTTTGTCATCTTTTTGTGCCTGATGATCCCTATCGGTTTGCTGATTGATCTGCTGTTGGTCGAGGCGTTCGATCTTTACAAATCTTTCGATACGAACACGTCATCGTGGATCGCTTCGCTTACCGAGTTTCTCAATACACTGAACAAAAACCCCTTGTTTGGCCGCCTGGACATTGACCAGGCTTTTCTGATTGAAAAATCCCAAGACGCCCTCAAGGCAATCACCGCCTACGTTGTCAATCATATCTCGGCTTTTACGCAAAACACAATTCTGGTCGTGGTCAAATTCGCCGTCATGATCTATACGCTTTTTTATTTCCTGCGGGACGGTGAACACCTTATTTCTTCCATCATCGCAAATATCCCCATGGAAGACAAGCATCTTCGGCACTTTGTGGACCAGTTTTTCAACACCGCGAAGGCCTCCCTGAAATTTACCTTCATCATCGGCGGTATTCAGGGTTTTTTGGGTGGACTGATTTTTTACATCACGGGCATTGAAAAGGCGGTGGTCTGGGGCGTGATTATGTTTGCCCTTTCCGTCGTTCCCGCCATTGGTTGTTCGCTGGTCTGGGCGCCCGCCGGCATCATCATGCTGTTTTTGGGAAACATCTGGCAGGGGATTGTCATCCTCGTGTTCGGCGCATTGGTGATCAGCAGTGTCGATAATTTGCTTCGACCGGTCCTGTTGGGGCGCGATACGAAAATGCACGCTCTCTTGATCTTTCTTTCCACCCTGGGCGGCATCGCGGCATTTGGAGCGTCAGGGTTCGTCCTCGGACCGATTATCGCGTCCCTTTTTCTTGCCGCCTGGAAATTATTTATGGAATTTTATCAGGAATCGAAAGCAATCAGGCCCTCTTGATTTTGCGTCCATCCGGTTTCAACAAAAACCGCCAGGGGGCCTCGCGGTGCTGTTTCTTGGCGTAATCAATTCCGATCCGGGGCGTCGTGATTACGGAGTGATCGGGGATTTTTTTGTAATTCTCCACCCATAATGCTTCGCCAAGCGTCAAATCCCAGCCGTTCAATGATTTGTCTATGGCCAGTGCCTGGCAGAGCTTTGCCGGTCCGTCAGTCAAATCGGCGCCCCTTCTTTTTCGGCGGGCTTCCATGACTTCGATGCCTTCCAAAGGTTCTATCGCGCGGATCAGGACGGCACAGGGATTTCCCTCCTCTTCCGTCACCAGGTTCAGCATGTAGTGCATGCCATAAGTAAAATAAACATAGGCATGGCCCGGCTTGCCGAACATGACCGCATTGCGCTGTGTCTTTCCGCGGTGGGCGTGGCAGGCGCTGTCTTCCAGGCCACAATACGCTTCCGTCTCCACAATCATGCCGGAAAGTTCAAGGCCGTTTACCCGCCTCACCAGCTTCTTCCCCAGAAGCTCACGCGCAACCCGCAGCGTATCCCGATGATAAAATTTTCTGTCCAGAATATTCATGATGGGCAACTCTTTGAACGGGTTATTATACTAAAAAAATTACTATCACAAAATGCCAAGCCGGGCACAACATATTAATAAACATCGCCAAGAAACGAACATGCTTGATAATTCCCAACCACGGATGGCGTATGAGGTTTGTCATCGTGTTTCTCATCGCTCAGCCTTGATCTTTTCAGAACATAAAATAATCAAATACTTATTTCCACAAAAACAATTTGATTTGAAAAATCATCCCTACGGTGCTAGATAATTGCCGGCAGGATTTGTTTTAAAACTCCTTTAAACGGACAGGTTCGTCGTTTAAAGAGAAAAGGTATCAACAAGGAGAGCGTTTTATGCAATACACTCATGAAGTTGAACAGATGTGCGTGGTTGCCAAAGGTCCGAAAAACGGCCCCGCCCCCATCCCGCAGGAGGGCAAATGGACTCAGGTGAAGGAAATCAAGGATATCTCGGGGCTGACCCATGGTGTCGGCTGGTGCGCACCCCAACAGGGAGCCTGCAAACTGACCCTGAACGTGAAAAGCGGCATCATCGAAGAAGCGCTTATTGAATGCATCGGCTGCACCGGCATGACGCATTCCGCGGCGATGGCGGCGGAAATCCTGCCCCGCAAAACCGTTCTGGAGGCGCTGAATTCGGATCTGGTTTGCGACGCGATCAATACCGCGATGCGGGAAATTTTCCTGCAGATCGCTTACGGCCGCTCGCAGACCGCCTTCTCCGAGGGCGGCCTGCCCATCGGCGCGGGTCTGGAAGATCTGGGCAAGGGCCAGCGCAGCGTGATTGCCACGATGTACGGCACCAAGGAAAAAGGTCCCCGCTATCTGGAGATGGCCGAAGGGTATGTGTTGGAAATTGGCCTGGACAGCGACAACGAAATCATCGGCTATAAATTCGTGAATCTGGGAGTGATGATGGACAACATCACCAAAGGAATGGATCCGGCAAGCGCACTGGCCAAGGCGACCGGCACCTACGGACGCTTTGCCGAAGCCGTCAAAGTGATTAACCCCCGCAAAGAATAAGGAGTTGGACCATGGCTTTATTTGAAGGATATGAAAGAAGAATAAATCAAGTCAATGCGTTTCTGAAACAAAACAATATCTCGTCGCTGGAAGAGGCGGAAAAAATCTGCCTCGGCAAGGGAGTGGATGTCCGGAAAATCGTCAAGGAGATTCAGCCGATTTCCTTTGAAAACGCCGGCTGGGCCTATCTGGTAGGCGCCGCGGCGGCCATCAAAAAAGGCCAGAAGGTCGCCGCCGACATTGCCGTAACGCTGGGCGAAGGCCTGCAGTCATTTTGCATTCCCGGCTCGGTTGCCGATGACCGCAAAGTCGGCATCGGCCACGGCAATCTCGCCTCGATGCTTTTGAGAGAGGAAACCAAATGCTTCGCTTTCTGCGCGGGTCATGAATCGTTCGCCGCAGCGGAAGGCGCCATCGGGCTGGCCAAATCCGCCAACAAGGCGCGCAAGGCTCCGCTGCGCGTCATTCTCAACGGACTGGGCAAGGACGCGGCACATATCATCGCCCGTGTCAATGGATTCACCCATGTCGCCACGTCGTTCGACTACAAAACGGGAAAGATCACCGTCGTGAAAGAAAAAGCCTATTCCAAAGGCGAACGCGCGGCGGTGCGCTGCTACGGGGCGGACGATGTCCGCGAAGGCGTGGCCATCATGCATCTCGAGGGCGTGGATGTCGCCATCACGGGCAACTCCACCAACCCGACCCGTTTCCAGCACCCGGTGATGGGCGTTTACAAAAAAGAATGCATTCTCGCGGGAAAGAAATTCTTTTCCGTGGCTTCCGGCGGCGGCACGGGAAGAACGCTGCATCCGGACAACATGGCGGCCGGTCCCGCCTCCTACGGGCTGACCGACACGATGGGAAGAATGCACTCCGACGCGCAGTTTGCCGGTTCTTCTTCCGTTCCCGCGCATGTGGAAATGATGGGCCTCATCGGCATGGGCAACAATCCGATGGTGGGCGCCTCGGTGGCCGTGGCAGTGGCCGTCGAGCAGGCGATGAAATAAAATTTCAGAGTCGGCGCCGCCCCGTTGGCTGGCGGCGCCGCTCTTTCATCCAGATTCGGAGGCGGTTCGATGACGACCTTGAGGGTGATTCAGGCAAATATCGTTACGCTTGAGGTGGATGCCATCGTCAACGCGGCGAATCAATCGCTGCTGGGCGGCGGTGGCGTGGACGGCGCGATTCACCGCGCGGCCGGTCCGGAGCTATTGGCCGAATGCCGAACGCTCGGCGGCTGCAAAACGGGCGACGCCAAGATCACCCGAGGCTACAGACTGCCGGCGAAATTCGTCATTCACACGGTCGGTCCCGTCTGGCACGGCGGAAAGAGCGGCGAGCCGGCTCTGCTGGCTTCCTGCTACCGCAAATCCCTGGCCATCGCCATCGAGCAGGGCTTCAGGACCATCGCTTTCCCCAGCATCAGCACGGGCGTTTACGGATACCCCATCGAACTGGCGGCAAAGATCGCGGTCGACACCGTCCGCGATGTCGTGAAGAATCCTTCTTCGCTCGAAGAAGTGATCTTCTGCTGTTTCTCGGCGGGCGATCTGTCTGTTTACGAAAAACTGCTCTCCGGAGCAAAACTCACTTGAGGCAGTCCTTTCTTTTCCGCGCTTCATTCAAGATAAAACAGGAACCCAACACGCAGGCCGCCTGCGCGTCCGCGCATCCTTTTTTGTTGTTTTTTGGAAAA
>DAOSZO010000018.1:27783-35388 GCA_035382085.1 Smithella sp. | reverse complement strand
CCCTGCCGCATAAGGCTCTGCAGGGCCTGCAGGGCGGCCTGAATATTTTTCTGGCTCAGCGCGTTGGTCAGGGCAAAGATATCGTCTTCCCTGGTCCGGCCGACGGCTTCCTCCACGTCGTCCTCGTCAATCACCGGCTTGTCGCCCGCATAGGCAATGAGCTTTTCGAGTTCGCTGACGGCGCGACGCAAGTCGAAGCCCGTTTTCCGCTCAAGTGCCAGCCATCCGGCGGGAGAGAGTTTTTTGCCGTTTTCCTCCAGAAGTTTCCGCGCTCGTTTTTGCAGCGTCTCCCTCCTGTCGGCTTCGCGCCTCGGCGCGCCGAAATAAAGCGCGACGCCGTATTCGGAAACTATTTTGAAGATTTTTTTGCGCTTGTCCGCGGCAGGGGCGGTGAAAATCAGACAATTGCCCTCCGGCAGACCTTTGTTCAGAACCTCCTCCAACCGGTCGGCGGCGTCGGCAGATGAAAAACCGTCCATCCCGGCCTCGGAACAAAGCTCAAGAATTCGCGGCAGCCACTTGTCGCGCTCTTCGCCCGCGTCTCCATTGGCAATCTGGCTCCATTCGTCGTCTGAGATTTTTTTCCAGCCGGAAGCCTGCAGATCCTCCAAAGCCAATCCCGTGAGGTTCAAAAATACTTGAAAGCGTTTTACCGCGCGCGGCGCGTTTTCTTCGAGAAGGTCGCGGATTTCGGCAACCAACTTGGCGGCATCATCCTTGGAGTGAAATAATGTGGTATTTTTGACAACAATGACCTTTTTTCCGCCCAACAGCGGGGGCGTGATGAGGTCTTGGATAATATCATCAAGATCGGCGCTTTCGCCGTCCATCTGAAAAAGACTCAAGTCGCGTTCGCCGGGAAGCACCAGAATATCCAGCATCCTGCCGAGCGACTCGCTGATGAGATATTCTTCCTCCCCGTAAAGAAGGTAGCAGGGCGCCACAACGCCCTTTTTCAGATTGGCGAGAACCTTTTCCATGTCTTCAATCGATTTTTTCAGGATTTAGACGATAACGTATTTATTAATGAGCTTTACAACGTCCTGCGGGTCGTCCACCACCTGCAGAAGTTCCAGATCGGACGGAAGAATCTTGCCTTCCGCCAGCATCCGGTTTTTCAGCCAGTCGATTAAACCGCTCCAGTATTCGCTTCCGACCAGAATCAGGGGAAACGCCTTGATTTTCCTTGTCTGAATGAGGGTGAGCGCCTCGAAGAGTTCATCCATCGTGCCGAAGCCGCCGGGGAAAATCACATAAGCCACCGCGTACTTGACGAACATCACCTTGCGGACGAAAAAGTATTTGTAATCCAGGTGAATGTTGGCGTAGGGATTGGGCTTCTGTTCATAGGGCAGTTTGATGTTCAATCCCACGGACTTTCCGCCGGCCTCGGCGGCGCCTTTATTGGCGGCTTCCATAATGCCGGGGCCTCCGCCGGTGATGACGTTGAACCCCTCCCGGACCAACAGACGCGCCAGATTTTCCGCTTTCTCGTAGTAGGCGTCACCCGGCTTGATTCTCGCGGAACCGAAAAAAGTCACCGCCTTGCCGATTTTGGAAAGAACGTCAATACCCTCGACAAACTCGGCGATGATGCGGAACATCCGCCATGATTCGTTGATGGACAGCGAATCGATTACATACTGTTTTTCATCCACCACCTGCTACCCCCTTTGCCGTCAGTTTCTCTGCAATAAAAAGCGAGCGGGTTAACCCCTGCGGCGCCGCTGAACCTTGGCGAGCCTGCGCTGCGCTTCCATGGATTTCCTCTTTTGCTTCACGGAAGGCTTTTCGTAGGCGCGGCGGATTTTAAGTTCCTTGAACAGGCCGCTTTTCGAGAGTTTGTTTTTCAAAATTTTCAGCGCTTTTTCGACATCATTGTCTATGACCTTGACTTCCAAGTTGTTTCCTCCTTTTAAAAATTTTTGACCAATAAAAAAGGGCAGCCCGGCGAAGGATTGACCATCTTCCGCCGCAAACCACCCTCTTTGTGTGCAATAAATTTTAAATCACGCTCCTTGCGTCTCGATAACCTTTTTCAACGCCTCAAGAAAGGCTTCGTTTTGTTCTTTGGTGCCCACCGTCACCCGCATGGCGCCCGGCGTCCCCGGAAGGACATGAAGATTCTTTATGGCAATGCCTTCCGCCAAGAGGTTTTTGTATATGCTATCGGAATCAAAATCGCAACTAAAAAAAATAAAATTCGCACGGGAGGGATAAGGCCGGATGCCGGCAATCTTTTTCAAAGCTTGATAAAGCTCCTCGCGCCGGCGGACGATTTCGCCGACCTGCCTGGTGAATTCCTCCTGGTAATCAAGAAAAAAGGTGGCGGCCGCCTGAGACAAGGAATTGATATTATAGGGTAATCTGACTTTGTCCAGCTGCGCGACGATTTCCCGGTGGGCAATTAAAAAACCGATCCTCATGGAAGCCAGGCCGAGCTTGGAGAGGGTTTTGAGAAAAATCACGTTGTCGTATTTTTTCAAAAGCGGCAGGAGGCTCTGCCCGGAAAAAGCGGCGTAGGCTTCGTCAATGACCACCACGCCCGGCGTTTTCCTGATGAGCGCTTCGATTCTATTTTTGCTGAAAAGATTTCCCGTGGGACTGTTGGGAAAGCTCAAAAAAATCAGCGCGGGAAACGTTTTGCTCATTTTCGCCGTCATCGCCTCCACGTCGAGGTCGAATTTTTTATCCAGCGGCACCTCGACCGCTTTATTGCCCGCATTGACGCCGATGATTTTATACATCGCAAACGTGGGTGAGCAAACCATGACGCCCTTGATTTTCCCCCTGAAGGCAAGACAAAGCGCCTGAATCAGCTCATCCGAGCCGTTGCCCGGCATGATCATGTCTTTTTTCACGCCGAAATAGCGGGCGAATCTCTCCCGCAGTTCGGGGGATCCGGCGGCCGGGTAACGGTTGAACGCGACCGCGCTCATTTTTTCAAGCAGTCTCCGCTTGAGCGGCTCCTGCAGACCAAAGGGGTTCTCATTGGCGTCCATTTTTACGGGAACGTCAACCTCCGGCGCGACATATCCGCTCTGGCGGAGAATTCCCGGGGCGATGCAATCGTTGATTTTCATGTCATCATCCTGTCAGAAATATTTTCTGCGTTCAATGTTCCAGTCCTCATCCAGGTATTTTCCCATCAGGCGGTTCCGGAGTGCTTCTTCCGCCGCCGACAAACCGTCGTCTTCGAAGCGGACGCCCAGCTCTTCCTCAAAACCTTTTTTCAGGCATGAACAAATCTCCTCGGCGCCGGCGGGCCTGTTTCTTTCGCGATTAACGGATGTGACAACCCCTTCGATGTCCGCCTCGCTTCCCCGCCCCGGCGACAGGTAGCGCGCCATGCCGGCGCTGTCCAGATCGATGAACAGCAGACCATGCTGCAAAAAACCGCCGCGTCGTCTCACCTGGGCGCTTCCGCAGATTTTACGTCCCCCCGCCAAAAGCTCATATTCCGACGCAACGGAAAAACAGCAGGCGCCGGCCGTTTCCGTTCGGGTTGCGCCTCTCCGTGCCAATTGTGTCCGGATCCCCAGATAATCCAAACCACGGGCGATGCACCGGCTGACGATTCGATAGGTTCCCAAGATATCACCGGGAAACAAACTTTCCGTTGACGGCGCCGTCAGGCTATAGGTGATTTCGCGGCAATGAAGAACCGCTTTTCCGCCGGTTATCCTTCGGGCGACATCCACTTGGTCCACCCGGCAGCTCTCCAGGCTAATTTCCGTTTTGGCATTCTGAAAATAGCCGATGGAAACCGCCGCGGACGCCGACCAGTAAAATCGGAGCGCGGGACGTCCTCCGTTATCAATGGTTTCCTGAAAAACAGCCTCGTCAATGGCCATGTTTTCGAAGAGGCTGCATCGTCCGACGCCGAGAAATCTCCAGACCATACAAGGCTTATTCGCCCTCTTCCTGCATGATCAGATCGTGATAATTGGACGCGGCCAGCAGATCTTCCAGCTGTTCCAAATTATCCATTTCGATGACCACCAGCCAGCCGGTGTCATACGGATCCCGGTTGATGATGCTGACATCCTCCAGCACATCATCATTCACCACCACCACCGTGCCGCTCACCGGAGATATCAAATCCAAAACTTCCTTGGCCGACTCGATGGAACCGAATGTCTCGTCGCGTTCGACATAGGTATCGGTTTCAATAAACTCGACGGAAAGAATATCGCCCAGTCTTTCTTGAGCGTAATCGGTAATGCCTATCGTAGCCATATTTCCTTCAACCCGCACCCAGATATGCTCGCAACTGTAAATAATGTCTTCAGGAAACAGCTTCATAGTGAAACAACCTCATTTGTTTTTAAATGATGATGAGTTCTTTATTCATTTTTGTAATCTTTTCGCAACTGTTTTTTTTGACCAAAACAGTATCTTCTATCCTGATGCCCCAGCGCCCCGGCATGTATATTCCCGGCTCAACGGTCAGGGTCATGCCGGTTTTCAAAATATCCCCCGACGAGGCCCCGACACGCGGCGCTTCGTGCACCTCCAAACCGACGCCGTGCCCTGTGCCGTGGACAAAGTAGCGTCCGTATTTCTCGCCGAAAACGGCGCGGGCTTTCCGATCAATATCGGCCGCGGCAACGCCGTCACGCACGCTCTCCAGCGCCCGTTGCTGCGCTTCCAGGACAAGACGATAAGCATTTTTTTGCAGGGCTGTCAATTTTCCAATTGCGACGGTGCAGGTTTCGTCCGAACAATACCCCTTGTATTTCACGCCGAAATCCACCACGACCAAATCGCCTTTTGTGATCTTTCGGTCTGTGGGTTTGGCGTGCGGAAGCGCGGCGTTTTCTCCGGAAGCGACGATGGCTTCGAAAGCAAGACCATCGGCTCCTTTCTCGCGCGCCGTTATTTCCAGCTGAAGCGCCAGGTCCCTTTCGCTACGGCCGGGCTTGATGGAATTCAGCAGTGCCAGCATGGAAGACGAGGCAATTTCCGCCGCTTTTCTCATCAGCGCCACCTCGAATGCATCCTTGCAGGCTCTGAGGAAACGCAGTTCTTCTGAAAGGGGAAGGAAAGTTTCTTCGCCGAGGCTCTCCGCCAGTTTTTTATAAAAATCCAAAGTGATGGAATCGGACTCCAGCCCGACTTTTTTCAAATGGAACGCGCCAACCGTCTCTCCGATGCCCTTGATTTTGTCCCGGTATTCGACGATCTTTATCCCGTGCGTTTCCTGAACGGCCTGAATGGCATAGCGGCCGTCCACCAGCAACGCGGCTTGGCGGCCGCCGACCAGTAAGGCGCCGTCGCTGCCGGAAAATCCGGTCAGATAACGGATATTGTTCATGTTCAAAAAAAGGAGGCCGTCCACTTTGCATTTTGGGAATTTCTCGCGCAGGCCGGCTATTCTCCGGAAAAGATTAGGGGAGTCTTTGGGCATTCGCTTTAAGCCTTTCAATATTTTGCAGCCACAAAGAAAGCGTTTCGATCAGTTTTTGATTTTTTGCCGATGTTTTTTTGAGCTCCGGTTTGTCTAGAACCGCCGATCTGAGATTGTTGAGCGTTTCGGCGGCCTCCGTATTTTGCGGATCTTTCCTAAGAATCTCCTCCAAAATTTTGACGGCTTCAGGAAAATGTCCCTGCTGAATATAGAGGTCGGCCATGGTCACGGTAAACATTTCCGGCTCCGGAATGCTTTTTTCGAACAGCTCGTCCACGGGCGCGTCCTGCAGGGGACGGTCTTCCTGTTCCAGAAGACTCATTTTAGTGATGATGTCCCTGGCTTTTTGCGCGTCGGGATGAAGCGCGAGCAATTTCTCATAGCAATCCGCGGCATCCCGATAAAATCCTTTCTTTCTGTAGAGATCCCCAACGCGCTCATAAACGAGAGCCATTTCGGAAAGCCTCTCACCGAACTCCAGCATGGCTTCGCGGGCGTCCTCCACTCTCCCCAATCCAACCAGCGCGCTGCAGAGCACCACATGCGCATCGGCATCGGCGGGAAAAACAGACAGCCTTTCCAAAGCCAACGCCATGGCTTCAGACAATTTGTTTGCCCGCAGCAGGTCTTCCGCTTCATAAATAAAGAGATTTCGATTTCTCTCAAATACGGCGTTTTTCATTTTTCTTGTCCGGAATAACGATCTTCGTTGCGACGGCGCAAGCTAACACATCCTCAGCTGACGTGTCAACATGGCAAATTTCAGGCGAAAAGAAGAAGTTATAAAGATCGCAGATAGGTTTTGGCTCTTGCGCCGAAAGAAGAATCAGGAGCGCGTTTCACGACTTCCTGGAAAGCCAGCTTCGCGTTTTTGTTATCCTTCATTTTCAGATAACTTTCCCCCAAAAGAAAATGGGCGTCCACCAAAGCGGCATCAAGCTCAACCGCCTTTTTGAAATGCCGGATGGCTTCGGCGATGATATTTTGATCAAAATAAACAAGACCGATGTTTTTTTCTATCTGCGGTCGCAGAGCCGTCATGGGATCGACGTTCAGAGCCTGCTGATATTTTAGCAAAGCGTCATGGTATTTTTTTTTGCCGTAATACGCCCAGCCCATATTGTAAAACGCCAATGACGGGGTCTCATACAATGGATTGGCCAACGCCCTCTCAAATTCTCCGATCGCCTGATCCCACTGACCACGGTCCGAATATAAAGTGCCCAGGTAATTGTGGGCTTCGGAATAATTCTCATCGAGAGACACCGCTTTTTGCAGTTCTGCCATCGCCTGGTCCTTGAGACCTCTGCCGTGGTAGGCCATCGCCAGAAAATAATGAACCTTGGGATTTCCGGGGTAATATTTTTCCGCTTCCAGAAGCTCTTTCAGGGCGTTGCCGTATTGTCCGATGTCCAGATAGGCAATGCCCTTATTCAGGAAAATGTCCGATTGCTGTCTGTGCCACGGGCTGTAGGTGCAAGACATCAAAAAAAGCAAAGGCAGAAGGATCAAAAAGCCAAAAGACGCCTTCGCGGAAAATGTTGTTTTCTTCAAGATCATTCCCACCCATCTGCAAGGACCGATGTCATTGAACCGAGCATTTTTCCTCATCCGCCTTCTTTGAGAATTCTCGGCGTGACAAAAATCAACAACTGCCTTTTGGTTTTCGACACATCTTCAGTCTTAAACAGCCAGCCCAGAACCGGAATTTTCTGTAAAAACGGCCAGCCGCTGACGGTCTTGTCTTCCTGAGATTTCAATATGCCGCCGATGACAACCGTATCGCCGTCATTGATCACGACCTTGGATTCAACCTCGCTTTTCCGTATCGGAGGATTTCCCTGCAATGTCGCCGCCTTGGCGTAATCGGGAACATCATTGCTGGCTTTAATCTCCATGGATATCTTGCCTTCATCCGTCAACCGTGGCGTGACCTCGAGCTTCAGCACCGCTTCTTTAAAAGAAACCGTCGCCGGCGATGTTCCGGAAGCCGGCGTCGTGTAAGGAACGTCATCGCCTTGCTTGATGACCGCCTTGATGCCTTCCATCGTCACGACCTTCGGAGAGGAAATGATTTTGCCCGCGGTGTTGGTTTCCAACGCGGCTAACTGTGCCTCCAAAAACCCGGTCGCACCGCCGAAAACCAGACCAATTGCCGGTGACGCGATTTGTGACGGGAAATTCACGGCAGCCAT
>DAOSZO010000018.1:0-27683 GCA_035382085.1 Smithella sp. | reverse complement strand
TGCCTGTGGTATCGGTAAAGCTGATTTCAGGCGGATAGACCTGGGAATAGCCGGGTGTTGTGGCCCGATTGGCGGTCTGAATACCGCTGCCTCCGGTAACGCCCAATCCATAGGTGCCGTGGCTGACTTTCTGCTGATTGCCGAACCCCCACTGAATGCCGATATTGCGTACAAACTCTTCGGTGGCCTCAACAATCTTGGCCTCGATCATAATCTGCTTCAGCATGCCTTTTTCGGCCTTTTCTTTGTGTTCCTGCTCCTGCCGCATCTTTTCATCCTCGATGGCTTTCATCTTGGCATCGTCATCTTCCTTCTTTCTTTTCAATGTCGTGATGATGATGACATTGCCCTCCTCCCGTTTGGCCAGCGAGTTGACGTCGAGAATAGTATCCAACGCTTTGGTCCAAGGAACATTTTTCATCGCCAGCGTTATGGTCCCTTTGACTTCATCGCTGGTCACAATACTGACATTCCCGTACTCGGCCATCAGCCGAAAGACGCTCTTGATATCGGCATCCTGAAAATCAAGGGAAATGATCCTGTCGGTCATTTTCTTGGATTTGGCATCGGTTGTCTTCTTCTGCGCCGCGGTTTTATCATCGGGAGAATCTGTCGCGTTGATCTTGGTTACAACCTCCTTGGATTTTTTCTCGGGCAGATCGGAAACATTGAAATCAATCAGAATATTGTTGCCTTCCTTCCTGATGGAATAAGGAACAATCTTGTTGGCGACGATGTTGAGATAAACCCATTTTTTGTCGTTGACGATTTCCTGATACGGGGTCACGCTGACGATATTATTCAACTCCCCTTCGCCAAGAGACCGGGCAAGATGAGCGGGCAATACCGCATTCTCCATTTTGATCAGATAGCTGCCGACCACCTTGCTTTTCACTTCAATATAGGGCTGCTTGGAAACAACGATGTGGACTCTCTCTTTGCCGGGCAGTTTGGCAAACAGGATATTTTCAACATTGGCCGGACTGTCATCGGGACGCTTCGCAACGGCCGCCTGCGTCTCGGCGGATGCGTCAGCCGGCTCCTGCGCGAAAGCCCAAGCGCAGGAAAAAATCAGAGTAAGCATTATAAAAACAAGTGTTTTATATAAACAGTTTTTCATGACCCTACCTCTTTTGTTAATTTTTATGCAGTTTTAGGGTGACTCTTTTCGCTTTTCCTTCGTCATATTCTTCAACAATGACGCGATCCTGCAATATTTCGACCACCTTGCCGTTGTTTAATCCGATGCGCGTTCCTTTGTACAAGGGATAAAACTTTTTGGCCGCATCCTCGACAATGGCTACTCGGTGTTCCTGATCTCCCGCGATGCCGACAACTCTGTAGTTTTCTGTATCTTCCCTTTGTAGGGGGAAGATAGATGTTGCCGCCAAAGCTTTTTTCTCTTCCTTCTTTTTCTTTTCAGTTGTTTCAATCTCAATGAAAGCCTTGAAAGGATCCGGTTTTCCCAAAGGATTGTAGCTGTATGTTTCCTTCGGATTCACGACCGGGGGAGCCGGCAAGGGAGCATTGAATGACGCAGTCGGCGCGGAAATATTCGCCGCCGAGGAAGAGGCCGGCACCGCCTTGGGTTGTGCCGGCGCGGGCGTATTGGCGGCGGCAACCGCTGCCGAAGAAACCGGCGCCGCTTTTGCCGGAACAGAAACTGCTTTCGCATTTTTTTCTGAGACCGCCGATACCGGATTTTTGGGCGCATCGGCGAACACAGAAGCCGCCAATAAAACAAAGCTGATTGAAATGCTCAATAATCCTATTAACCTTTTCATTTTTTCTTCGCACCCGGCTTTTCAAGCGTCTCTTGGGTTTTGTTTTGCTTGTCAATAAACATATAGGTTTTGATGATGCACGATGAAGTAATGATGTTTCCTTTTCGCGGCGTTGCTCCTTTCGCGGCACCTTTGATTTCTTTTTTATCTCCTATCGTGATGTCGGAAACATTGACGATTCTGGGCAGTTTGGCGACTTTATCAAAGAAATAAAGCGTATTTTGGAACGTTCCAGCAACGGATACTTCGACCGGAATTTCCTCATAAAACGGTTCTTCTTCAGGGGCGGAACCTTTTTTGTCTCCGGGTTTTTTCGGCTTTGCCTGTTGCTTGGACTTGTCGTCAGCCGCTCTCTGATCGGAAGGTTTGAGCAATTCCGATGTCTTCTGCGGCTGAGTGTCCTGAGCAGATTTCGGCACGGACGCTTTCGGCTCAAACAACAAAAATTCAATCCCCGCCTCCTTGCCGGACATGGCTACGGAATGAAAAAGCGATGGGATTTCCCGCTGGTCGGGAAGCTTTTGTAAAGCGATTTTATAATTTTCCTGCAATGCGGCCAAGTCAGCCTTGTATTTATCGAGCTTTGAGGCCAACTTGCTTTTTTCATTGATCTGCTGTTCCATGGTGGTGAGTTTTTCATTCAACGTGTTTTTCTTGGTCATTGCAGACGACAAAAAGAAAAACCAATAAAAATACCCGATCAAGAGCATCACGCCTACTATCGCCCCCACCTTGGCCTTGAGAGGCATTTTTTTAAGATCTGTTATCGTGATGGCCATAGGTTAAAATCCTTTTTTCAACACACAGGAAAAATTAAACTGCTGCAGCGTAATGCCGGACACTTCCGTTTTCTTGGAAGAAATCAAGTCCACGGATTGTATGGGCTCGAATTTCTCAACGGCTTTCATAAAATCAGCCACAACGATATTATCCCGGCCCATCCCCTCAATGGTCATCTTGTTTCCTTTTTGACTGATCTTAGTCAGCCAAATGTCCTTTACCGGAACCAACGCCGCCAATTCATCCAGCGTTTTTACCGGGGCAATTCTGTTCTCTTCCAGCGTTGAAATGACGCCCAGTTTCATTTCCAGTTCCTGTTTCTGTTTCTTGAATTTTTCAAGGTCCCCCAGTTGCTTATCCAAATCGGCGAGTTTTGCCTCGGCGCTTTGCACCCTGTCCTCCAAATCGCTTATGGAGGAACTAATCCAGATTTGCACGCCGGCCAGAAGAAGCAAAAAGATAACCAAAGAACCCGCAGCCACAAATATTTGCCGCGCGATATTTTCCTTTTTTTCTTTTTCTCTGTAAGGAAGCAGGTTTATCTTGATCATTTTTTATCGCCCAATTTCCTTAATCCCAAACCTATGGCCGAAGCGGCAACGGTTTTGACGCTCTCCAAATTTTTCACATTAATGCTTTTTTTGTTGTACCCAATCTTCAAAAACGGATTGATGATCTCTGTCTTCACGCTGATCATATCCGAGAGATGTTTCGTCAGATTGGGAATGGCCGCCGAACCGCCCGCGAGCAGAATTTGCTTGATGTCCTCGCCGCCGAAGGTCGAACGGAAATAATCAATGGAACGCTCTATTTCCATGCAAATAGGATGGGCGAGTTCCAAAATGGTGTTTTTTAAATCCTGATTCTCGTTCTCACCGGCGCTGGGAAGACCTTCCAACTTTATCTTTTCCGCTTCCTCAAAGGTGACACCGAATTTCTGCTGCAAGCCTTCCGTGATGGAATTGCCGGCGATGGCAAAATCTCTGGTGAAAACCGACGTTCCGCCCCGAACGATATTGATGCCCGTCGTGCTCGCCCCGATATTGATGAGGATGACAATGTCTTCAATATCATACTCATAGTTCACCTCATACAAGGTCTCCAAAACAAACGGGGCGACATCCAAAATCTCCACATTCAGTCCTGCCGCCGCCACGGTTTCCACATAGGTGTTGACAATCTCTTTTTTGGCGGCCACGACAATCACGTCCATTTGATTGGGATTGTAGCTGTTTTCACCCAGAATCTGAAAATCATAATTTACATCATCCATGTTTTCAAAAGGCAGATATTTACCTGCCTCGTCACGGATTAAATCCCGCAGCTCCGACTCATCCATTTGCTCCAGGGTGATTTTCTTGATAATGACCGAATTGCCCGCAATGGACGTGATGACCCCCTTGCGACCGCATTTGGCATTCTTAAAAATCTCTTTAATTTTGGAAGACAGGATGACGGAATCGGCAATGACGCCATCAATGATCACCCCCTTGGGCAGGGGTTCCTCAAAAAATTTGTTCAAAAAATGACCTTTGGAATTGGAAATTACTTCCGCAAGCTTCAAAGAGCTTGAACCGATGTCCAAGCCCACGAGGCTCTTTTTTCCGGTAATAATTTCTTTGAAATCGATCATTATGCACCGTAACTTTTTAAGTTATCTATCAGACCAGCGATAAACAATATCCCCTTTTTTCACCATTCCCAACTCATCGCGCGCAATTTTTTCCACATAATAAATGTTGTTGCGCAAAAGTATTATCTTCTTTTTCAATTCGCTGTTTTGAACCGCGATGTTTCTTGTTTCCTCCCGTAGGGCGGCCAGCTTTCTGCTCATGATATAATTGTCAACAATTCCCCCGTTTCCGAAAGTTATCAATATCGCCATGAGAATCAAAAAACAAACCAAATATCTTCCTATTTTCATTACATCAATCCCCAACTAATTCCGGCCGTGAGGAAACACTTCTTCGTAAGGTTTCTGCAAAGCCTTGGCCACCTTGAGTTCCGAGTTCTTTCTGGTCGAAAGACCTTTTTCCATTTTGGAAATTGTTTGGGGGGTTAATCCAGCTCTTCTAGCAAGTTCCGCTATGCTGAGAGGAATTGTTTCTCTAAATTTTTTGACGTGATTTTTCCTTATATTATCTGACATAATTTAAAGAAAGACCTCATTCGGTTTTAATAAGACAATAATTTTAAATAAAAGTCAAGGTTTTTATTTAATATTGATTAATATCGATTAATGTTGATTAAAATTTGCGGCCGGAAAAGACAACCCTTCTTTTGACTGCCAACCGGACCTGATAACTGACACTCAAAAAGAAATCGGCGTGTTATAATTTTCTGATTACTTATACATCTACGGACGGCAAAATTTGTTGCGGCTCCCCTAGCAAAAAGCGTCCTTTTTCGATCCACTCTTTTAAAAGATGCGCTATTTCTCGTGCCTTGTAGTAACTCGACAAGGGCGCGGTAACGACCTTCTTTCCGTCAATGACAACCATCCCGCTGCGCAATTCTTTATAACTGACCTCCGCCAGAGGCTTGGCCACTCCTTTGGGGTAGTCCATGCTGTAGTCAAAAACCTGCGTGTAAATATCTTCATCTTTCACGGCCGTAAACAGCGCCATTTCCTCATCCAGAATGGGAATGGGAATTCCGATCCCGACAAACAGGGACACGCCGTAGCCCAGAATGCTGGCTCCGGCAAGCCATTGCGGCTTCATCTCCTTCAAATTGCCGATGACGGCGATAGTTCCCGCCCCCTGCTTGGGCACGCCGTTGGGACCGCGCGGCACATCCGGATTATGCTGCGTTCCCGGCCAGGCGACAAAACCCTGCGCTCCCCCCAGAAATATCCGGGTTCCGATGCCTATGGTTCTGTAATAAGGATCGTTAAAGAGAGGGCTGAGCTGTCCCGACGTGGCGTAAGTGGCATTGGCCATCTGCGGACGCAGCATGCCCATGTAGGTGTAAATGGTTCGATCGGAGAGATTGACGGCGCAATTGTAGTTCTGATAAGCGTTGCGGGGATTGAACAGAAACGCATCCTTCAAATCTTTGATAGTGATATTTTTCTCGATTTTTCTGGCGGGATAGCAATCGGTTCCATAACCTTCCGCGCGTAATTTGATCACGTTGCCGGAAACAAGATCCTCGATGACATGCCCTCCGCCGTAATTGAATTCTCCCGGATAAACGCTGTTGAGGGGATCGCTTTCGGCGACTTCTGTCGCGCCGATGTAACAATCCACTGCGGCGATGCCTCCGTAAGCCGGAACATCATTGAGCCAGACCCTGTGCGCCTTGATGCGGGGCGAGGTATGGCCGAAATTCAGAAAGGCTCCAGAGGAACACATCGGGCTGAACGTTCCCGTGGTGACCACGTCAATTCTGCGGGCGGCTTCCACCTCGCCATGGCGCCCCACAACATCAATCATTTCCTCCGCCGTCACGACAACGGCGCGGCCTTCCTTTATCTTTTCATTGATTTCGCGGATCGTTTTCTTAACTTTGATTTTTTTCATAGGCTGATTTTTTCACTGACTTTCGTCACTGCATATCACTGTTTCAGGACAATTGCAAAAAATTAACGGGATTCAACTACGCATCAGGTGTGACCGAAACCGCCGTCTCCTCTTGGGGTGTCGTCCAGCCGGTCGGTTTCCAGCCATTGTGCCTGACAGACCCTGCTGATGACCATCTGCGCGAGACGCATTCCCCGTTGAACAACAAACGGCTCCTGGGAATGATTGATCAGAATCAGCGCTATTTCCCCGCGGTAATCGGCGTCAATGGTTCCCGGCGAATTGAGCAGAGTAATTCCGTGCTTCAGCGCCAAACCGCTTCGCGGCCTGATTTGTGCCTCATATCCTTCCGGCAGGGCAATCGCAATGCCTGTGGGAATTTTCGCCCGCTGCCCGGGCAGAACAACCTCGTCCCGGACAACGGCCGCTGAAAGATCCATGCCCGCCGCCTGTCGCGTCATGTACCGGGGCAGCGCCATATCTTCATTGCCCGGCAGTCTGCGAATTGGAATTTCAATTTTTTCCATTTCCTGAACTCCGGTGCGGCGCAACGGGCGACAAGGACGCCCGCGCTGCCTTCTCGAAGTCCCCCCGCGCTTAATATTTTCGGCACGCCTCGACAGACATTACTTGACGTCGGCGCCGAGGGCCTCCTTCCGGCTGAGCCGTATTTTGCCGGTTTTTTCTATTTCCAGAACCTTCACCACAACTTCATCGCCTTCCTGAAGGACATCGGTCACCTTGTTGATTCTCTCCTTTGCAATCTGCGAGATATGCAAAAGGCCCTCCGTGCCCGGCAAAATTTCCACAAAGGCGCCGAAATCGACGATTTTCTTTACCACGCCCCGATAGATTTTGCCCACCTCGGCTTCTTCCGTCAACCATCTCACCATGCTCACGGCGCGCGACATGGCCTCGGCGTCTGCGGAGGCAATGGTAACGGTGCCGTCATCTTCCACATCGATGGTAACGCCCGTCTCGCTGATAATCTGGCGGATGTTCTTCCCTCCGGAGCCGATGACATTGCGCACCTGATCTTCCTTGACCTTCAGGGTCGTAATGCGCGGAGCATACTTGGAAATATCGGGTCTGGGCTGGGCCAGGGTTTCGCGGATTTTGCCGATGATAAACAAACGGCCTTCCCGCGCCTGGATCAGCGCCTTGCGCAGAATGTCCTTGCTCAGCCGGTCGATCTTGATATCCATCTGCATGGCGGTCACGCCTTTTTCTGTTCCGCAAACCTTGAAATCCATATCGCCCGCGTGATCCTCATCGCCCAGAATGTCCGACAGAATGACGACCTCGTCTCCTTCTTTGAGAAGCCCCATGGCAATGCCCGCGACAATGTCTTTGATCGGCACGCCACCGTCCATCAGGCACAAGGTGCCTCCGCAAACCGTCGCCATCGACGAAGATCCGTTGGATGACAGAATCTCGGAAACAATCCTGATGGTGTAAGGGAACGTTTCAGGAGGCGGCAGGACGGGCACGAGCGCCTTTCTCGCCAGCGCGCCGTGACCGATTTCCCGTCGGCCCGGGCTGCGCAGGGGTTTTGCTTCCCCCACGCTGTAGGGCGGAAAATTATAGTGCAGCATAAAAGTGCGGATTTCCTCTCCGCTGACATAATCCATCCGTTGCTCATCAGCAGACGTTCCCAGCGTCAGCGCCGCCAGCGCCTGGGTTTCCCCCCGGCTGAACAAAGCCGAACCATGCGCGCGCGGCAACAGGCCCACTTCGATGCTGATCGGACGAATATCGGTTGCGGAGCGTCCGTCGATTCTTTTCTTTTCCTGAATGATCATATCCCGCAAAATCCGCCGCTCCAAATTCTCGATGATAGCCGCCACTTTCTTGCAGAGCGCTTCATCCTCGCCGCCGATGTTCTTAACAACCGCTGATCGGACGTCATCGAGCTTGCTGTAGCGTTCCAGCTTCCGCGGCATGCCGTAGGCTTCTTTCAGGCCCTGCATCGCCTCGGCTTTCACGCGACCCACCAGCTCCTCATCCAAAACAGGCTCCTCCACAGGTCTTTTCGCTTTTCCGACCTTTTCACGCAGCTGGTCCTGCAGATCAATCACCGGTCTGACGGCCTCAAGACCGAATTGGATGGCCTCCACGATAACATCCTCGGGAACTTCGTTTGCCTCGCCTTCCACCATGACCAATTCAACATCATAAGGACGTCCTGAACTGCCCGGTGTCACTTTTCTGCCCACCAGAAACAGGCTCATTTCGCTTTCTTTCATCATGTCCGACGAAGCGTTGCAAACAAACGCCCCATTGATTCTTCCCACCCGAACACCGGCGATTGGACCCTTGAAGGGAATGTCCGATATTTCCAATGCCGCGGATGCGCCGATCATGGAAGCGACGTCGGCGTCATTTTCCTTGTCCACGGACAGCAACGTCGCGACCAGCTGGGTTTCGGAATAATATCCTTTGGGAAACAGGGGCCGAATGGCGCGGTCAATAATGCGCGAGGTAAGAATTTCCCGCTCATTGGGCCGTCCTTCCCGCTTGAAAAATCCCCCGGGAATTTTCCCCGCCGCGAATGTCATTTCCTGATAGTCCACCGTCAGGGGCAAAAAATCCACCCCTTCTCTTATGCTTTTGAGCGAAACAGCCGTCACCAGAACAACCGTCTCGCCATAATAAACCAGTATCGAACCGTCCGCCTGCGCGGCCACATATCCCGCTTTCAGGGAAATGTTTTTGCCGGCAAAATCGGTACTCAAATTTGTACTCATGAATTGTCCTCCATTGGATAATTTTAAGCCTCGGGAAATTCAAGGGCGAAACGCATAAGCCAACCGCCGTTGCTTTTCTGCAAAGAAAATGACGGTCCGGTTGCCTTATGCCTTCCGCCCTTGAATAACGGCTTTACTTTCTCAGCCCAAGGCGCTTGATCACGTTTCGGTATCTTTCGATATCCTTGTCTTTGAGGTAGTTGAGCAGCCTCCTTCTCTGGCCGACCAGTTTTAGCAACCCTCGGCGGGAATGATGATCCTTCTTATGCTCCTTGAAATGCTCAGTCAGATACTCTATCCTGGCACTCAGCAAGGCAATCTGGACCTCTGGAGAACCGGTATCCTTTTCGTGAATCCGGTAATCCGTAATGATTGATTTTCTTTTTTCCAATGTCAACACGCTAATTCCTCCTTTAAAAAATATTCTTGTTCACGATATTCAATGCTTATTGAAGACCCTCAAAATTTTTGCCGCCGGCTTCTTGGCCTCCGCTTCGGGAATGTTGCCAACCGTCGTCAGCATTCTGGCGACAGCCAGAAGACAGCCGTCATGTTTTAATTTTATCATATCTCCCGCTTTTAGCAAGGGAAGTTGACACTCCTGAAACATTTGCGCCGTCGGCTGCCATCCGTTTCGTATCTTGCGGGCCAAATCATCGGAGAGGTCAACAGACGGAAAAGAAGGCAGCAACGCCGACAGGGGCAGAATTTTCGTTTCCAATTCAAGCTTCTTTTCGACGCCGCCTGTGCCATTGAGGGAAACAGCCTTATCTTCGGTAAAATAACCGCTCTTCAGACGGCGCAACTCGCTCAAACAGGCCCCCGTGCCCAAAAACTCTCCGATATCGGAACAGAGCGTTCGGATATAGGTTCCCTTCGAACAGCAAACCCGAAAAGTTACTCTTGGAAAATCGATTTTTTCAATCGTAATGTCATGGATTTTCACCTCTCTGGCCTGCTTTTTCAGAAAAACATTGCTTCTCGCCCACTGGTAAAGCGGTTTTCCCTGAAATTTGACCGCCGAAAAAGCGGGCGGCACCTGTTTGATGCTGCCAACCATATTCGACAGCGCCGTCCTGATCGCCTCTTCCGACACCATTTTATCCGATCCGCCGATCACCTTTCCTTCCACATCCAGGGTGTCCGTCTTGACGCCCAGAAGCATCGTCGCCCGGTATTCCTTGTCTTCGCCGGTCAGGAAACCGGCAAGTTTTGTGGCCTCATCCAGGCAGACCGGCAGCACACCCGTCGCCATGGGATCAAGCGTACCGGTATGCCCAGCTTTCCGGACGCCCAAAAGCTTCTTTACTTCCGTCACCACGGCATGCGATGTCTTGCCCGTCGGCTTATCGATGATGATAACGCCATCCGTCATGAATTAAAGCTCCCTGACCGCCTGAATAATCTGTTCTTTAATTGACGCGATATCGCCTCTCATCCAGCAGGATGCCGCGTGAATGTGACCGCCGCCTCCGAATTTCTTGGCTATCTTTTCCACATCGGCCTTGGATTTGGAACGCAAACTCAATTTGTAGTGGTTTTCCTCGCGCTGCGTGAAAAGAATGGATATCTCAATGCCTTGCACTGTTCGAGGAATGTCCACGAAACCTTCCGTATGCTCCCAGGCGGCGCCTGTTTCCTGCAAATTCTTCAGCGTCACCACCAGCGACCCGATTTTGTTTTCCATATCAAGCGACAAGGTTTCCAGCGCCTTGGCCAGCAATTTCAATCTCACCGGTGAATCGTTTTCATAGATACTTTCCGCTATCCATTGCGGGTCCGCCCCGCAGGCCACCAGGTAACCGGCCGCGTGCAGCGTTTCGCTGGTCGTGCTGGAATAACGAAAACTTCCGGTATCCGTGATAATCGCCGCATACAAATTGGTCGCGATGTCCCGGGATATCGGAAAATCCATCTCCCGCATCAAACGGAAGATCAGCTCACCGGTGGAGCCGGCCCGGGCATCCAGCATCTTCAGCATGCAGAAACCGTTGTTGGACACGTGATGGTCGATATTGATCAGTTTCTTTATTTTTCTGATCCGTTCGCATTCATCCCCCACCCGGGTCAGGTCACTGCAATCCAGAATGACCGCCGTGTCAAACTGCTCGACCTGGTCGAGGCTGTGGGTGATGCATTGCGCCCCCGGCAGGAAACGGTAACGCTCCGGCGTCCGGTCCTGGTTATAGACGACGGCTTCCTTGCCCAGTTCCTTGAGCATGAAATAAAACGCAAGCTCCGAGCCCAGGGCGTCTCCGTCAAGCCGGACGTGCGCCGTGATTAAAAATTTTTTTCCCTCGTGGAGGGCCGTGATAATCTCTTTAATCATCCTGCTCCTGTTTCGCTATGCGGGCCAGCAATTTGTCGATGCGACTGCCGTAGCCGAAGGATTCGTCGTGAATAAACGTCAGCTCCGGAACGCACCGCAACTGAATCCGCCGGCCCAGCTCCCGCCGGATAAATCCGCTGGCCTGAACAAGCCCCGCCTTGATGTCCGAAGAACACTCGTCCTTCCCGAGCTCCACAAAATAAATTTTCGCACTGCGCAAATCGTCGCTGACCCTGACAGACGTGATGGTCACCGCGTGCAGACGAGGATCTTTGACTGCCCGGGAAAGAATATCCGACATGTCCGCCTGGATCATCTGCGCCACTCTGTCCGCTCTTTTAAAACTCATCATACTTGCTTCTTGCCCAACGATCCTGCTCCAGAAAACTGGAAACAATCATGATTTCCACGCTGCTGTTTAAGATTTCAGCAACATGCATATCGCCGATAAATTTCAGCAGGTGATCGGCCTTGCCGCTGATATAGCGCGATTCGTTGCCGACAAGCGCGAAGCCAATTTCCGCAAAGTTATGGTTGTCCTGATTGCCCGTTTCCGCAATCGTGACATTGAACTCGTTTTGCGCCCGTTTGATGATCCGGCTCAGAACGCTTCGCTTGTCTTTCAAAGAACCGCATTCCGGAATGCGCAGATTGATAATGCCGTATCCCACCACCATAAGGCGTATCCCCCACCGCCGGCGCCGAGCACCGCGAGGATGTTCATTCCAGTTTCCTTTCCAGTTTTTCGGTGGTGTAGGCTTCGATGATATCGCCTGCGTGAATGTCATTGTATCCTTCGATGCCGATGCCACACTCAAAACCGGCCAAAACTTCCCGGGCGTCATCCTTAAAGCGTTTGAGCGACATGATTTTCCCGTCAAAGACAACCACGCCGTCGCGCACCAACCGAACACTGCTTGTGCGGGTTATCTTACCGTCCGCAACGTAACAGCCCGCCACCGTGCCGACCTTGGGCACCTTGAACAATTCGCGAACTTCCGCCCTTCCCTGAACGACCTCTTTGTATTCCGGTTCCAGAAGGCCTTCCATCGCCGCCCGAATGTCGGCAATCACATTGTAAATGACATCGTAGAGCTTGATTTCGACGCCTTCTTGCTGGGCAACGTCCAGAACGCGCGCGTCCGGCCGCACATTAAAGCCGATGATAATCGCCCCGGAAGCGGACGCCAGCATGACATCCGTTTCGGTGATGGCGCCCGTGGAACTGTGGATGATCTTCAGTTTGACATCCTCTGTCGAAAGTTTTTGCAGGGCGTCGGATATGGCCTCGATGGAACCTTTCACGTCGGCTTTGATAATCACGAAAAATTCTTTGACGCCTTCTTTGATGCGCTCGTAGAGCTGTTCCAGCGTTACTTTGGAAAACGCCGCGATTTCCTTTTCCCGCGTTTTTCTCGACCAGTATTCGGCCACGTTCTTGGCCTTCTTTTCATCTTCCACGCAATAAAATTCAGCGCCGACCTGGGGCACGCCCGAAAAACCGATCACTTCCACCGGTATCGACGGCCCGGCTTCTTTAATGCGCTGACCTTGATCATTGATCATCGCCCGCACCCGCCCAAACTCCGTCCGGGAAACAAAGGAATCGCCTTCTTTGAGCGTTCCTTCCTGAATCAGGACGGTGGCAACGGGACCGCGCCCGCGATCCAGTTTGGACTCGATGATAATGCCGCGGCCCGGCCGGTCAGGATCGGCCTTGAGTTCCATCACGTCGGCCTGAAGCAAAATCATTTCGAGCAGCTCCTCAATGTTGATGCGCTTTTTGGCGGATATTTCACAAAAAATGGTGTCGCCGCCCCACTGCTCGGGCAGAAGCCCGTGCTCGGCCAGCGCGTGCTTTATTTTGTCCGGATCGGCTCCGGGTTTGTCAATTTTATTGATCGCCACGATAATGGGGACTTTGGCCACCCTGGCATGATTGATGGCCTCGACGGTTTGCTCCATCACGCCGTCATCCGCAGCGACGATCAGAACCACAATGTCCGTCACCTGGGCGCCGCGGGCGCGCATTGCGGTAAAGGCCTCGTGGCCCGGCGTGTCCAGAAAGACGATGTCCCGTCCCCTGACGTTCACGTGATAGGCTCCGATGGCCTGAGTAATTCCGCCGGTCTCGCCATCGGCCAAATTGGATTGTCTGATGGCATCCAAAAGCGATGTTTTGCCGTGGTCAACATGACCCATAATGGTGACGACAGGAGCGCGCGGCTTGAGATTTTCCGGCGAAGACGGCGCTTTGAAAGCGGCTTCATCAAATTCCATTTCCGCGGGTTCGACCTGAAAACTGAATTCACCGGCCACAATACTGGCAATATCATAATCTATAGATTGGTTAATGGTCGCCATAACCCCCATGGAAATCAGCTTATTGATAATGTCGCTGGCTTTGACGCCCATTCTCTTGGCCAAATCGCTGACGGTGATGGTTTCGCCAACCCGGATGCGTCTTTTGATGGCCTTGGGAACGGTAATCTCCGTCTTTTTCATTTTTACGGGAACAACTTGCTTGGCTTCGCGCCATTTCGTGTAAACGAGTTCCCGATCGTCATCTTCCCGCTGAAATCTCTTTTCGATTTTCTTCTCAATCAGTTTACGATGAGGCAGCTTCTTTTCTTCTTCGACAAGCACCTCGACCTGGTACTTGCCTTTCTTTTTGGGCTTTTCCGCCAAAGGAGCCGCGATTTTTTCCGCCGTTTTGGCCGCCGGCGCTTTGGGTGCGCCCGGCTTGGGCGCCGTCGGAGGAACTATTTTATGAATCGGAATGACGGTTGGTTTCGGTGCCGCGGCGGACGGTTTCGTTTCCCCGGCCGGTTTCGGCGCGGCTTGCGCGGCAGCGACCTTTTCCTCCGCCTTTTCTTCGGCAATTTTTCCTTCGGGCAAGACACCGGCGGCGGCCTCTCCGGAAGCCGATTTTTCCTCTCCGGGCTTCACCCGTTCTTTCTTGGGCAGAGGAGGTTCTTTTTCGGCGGGCGGCTTTTCCTTGCCCTTTTCGGCCTTAACCGGAGCTTTCGCTGAAACTTCCTTCCTCTTCTTTTCTTCAGCGGGCTTTTCCGGCAGGGCTTCTTTCGGAGGCGGTGCCTCTTCGGCCGGCGTCTCGACGGGCGTTACAACAGCCCGCCGCCTGATGACCGTGGATTTTATTCTTTGCTCGACAATTTCGCGGTGTTCACCGGCAAGCAATTCTTTTTTCGCTCTTTCCGCTTCAGCCTCTTCCAGCGAAGAGGACGCCGATTTCACCGAAATGCCAATTTTCTCCAAACGAGCGATCAATTCCTTGCTTTCCAGACCCAGCTCTTTGGCTAATTCGTATACTCGCTTTTTAGGCATGCACCACCATCTCCGTGTAAAACATTTTAGACATCAAAATTACGACTCTTTTACGCCGCCCATTTTGCCCATGACTTCGTCGCTCAATATCTTCCCGGCGATCTCTATCCACTGCTGAGCCATCTTTTCACCAACACCCGGAATGGACGATAAAACCTCCGGATCCGCGACGGCGACCATGGCAATGCTTTTGATTCCCTTGCCCATCAGTTTTTCCGCCATGGCCGGACCAATGCCCGCTATTTTTGTCAAATCGCTTGTTTCCGCGCCTTCTTCCTGCGCCTGTGCCATGGATTCACTCTTCATATCTATATTCCAACCGGTGAGTTTTACAGCCAGTCGCACATTCTGGCCGTTTTTGCCGATGGCCAGAGACAGCTGATCATCGGGGACGATCACCGTCATCGTTTTGTTCTCGTCATCCACCAGAATTCTGTTGACTTTGGCCGGCGACAGGGCGCTGCTGACAAATTTCACCGGATCATTGCTGAAAGGAATGATGTCGATTTTCTCGCCCCGGAGTTCCTGGACCACGCTTTGCACCCGCGATCCCCTCATCCCCACACACGCGCCGACCGGATCAATGTCCTTGTCCTTGGATTTGACCGCGATTTTACCCCGCTTGCCGGGTTCCCGGGCGACGCTGATAATTTCAATGAGGCCTTCGGAAATTTCGGGCACCTCCACTTCAAAAAGCGCTTTCAAGAAAGAAGGATGGGTCCGGGACAAGATGATCTGCGGTCCCTTGGCATTTTTCTTGACATCCAGGATGTAGGCGCGAATTCTATCGCCGCGTTTGTAATTTTCCCGATGGATCTGCTCGGTCGGCGGCAAAATTCCCTCTCCCCGTCCGAGATTGACAATCAGACTGCCCCCTTCATACCGGTGCACAAAACCGCTGATGATGTCCCCTTTCTTATCCTTGTACTCCTCGTAAATATTTTCGCTTTCGGCGTCCTTGACTCTCTGGATAATGATCTGCTTGGCCAACTGCACAGCAATACGGCCGAATGTGCTTGTTTCCAATTTGATGCCCAAGCTGTCGCCGAGCTCTGCTTCTTCATCGAGCGTCGCCCGCGCCTCCTCTTTGGATATCTGCGTTTCAGGATCAAGAACCTTATCGACGACCGTCTTAAATCTAAAGACCTCCACTTCGCCGGAATCATCGTTGTAATGAGCTTCTATTTCCACCTTTTGACCGAATTTTTTATTTGCAGCTGTTTGCATGGCCGCTTCCAGCGCCTGGACAATCGTTTCCTTATTGATTCCCCTGTCCTTGCCCATCTGCTCAATCAGACGTTTAAGCTCTGGCAACATTTAAATATCCCTCCCTTTTCGCCTATTTGGAATTTCCGCCGGACGGCGTCAACTCCTCTTCTTATTCCTCACTGACAAGATTCGCTTTGGTAATCGCCTGCCGTGGAATACGATAAATTGTCCCTTTTAGATTCATCAAAACCAGCTTCTGGCCGTTTTCCTCGATGTAATCGTCAAGAATGCCGTGAAAATTCTTTATTCCCTCAATTTTATAGCCGGTTTTCACGTCGACCTTCCGCCCTTTATACTTGATGAAATCCTGATCACGCGATATCGGCCGGTCAAAACCCGGCGAAGAAACCTCCAGCGTGTAGGAGCCGTTCATCACCTCACGAATATCAAAAATGTCTCCCAGTTGATTGCTGATATTTTCACAATCATTAATGGTTACGCCGGTTTCCTTATCCAGGTATAGTCTGATGATCCATCGGGTATGCATCTTGATGCATTCCACATGAATCAGCTCCATTCCCTCGGATTCAACAACCGGCTCGGCAAGCTGCCAAATTTTTTCCTTGATATCCTCATCCATAAGTCAGAAAATAAAAAAGTGGGCACGAGCCCACTCATCAATACTTCCATCGATGGTTTATTGACTTCCTAACACATCACGGCAGACAAATCAAGAAAAAATATTCCAAGCCATCAACCGTGCCAATCCGGTAAAATGGAGCGGGCGACCGGGCTCGAACCGGCGACGTCCAGCTTGGGAAGCTGACATTCTACCGCTGAATTACGCCCGCTCAGCAAATCCGTCTTTACGGGTAGGAATCTTATTCAACAACGTGCTTTTGTCAAGGCATTTTTTAATAATAACGGCTCCTTTGCTGCAAGATGAAGCAAAAAACATCACTGTCGGGCGCGAACTTTATACAAAATTCCGGCAAAATTATCCTGCATCCAGCATCAGGGGCAAAAGATTCCCGCAAAATAAAATATGTGCTATAAAGATCCGCAAATCACGGCGGGTAAAAACATGTCCGAATCACTGAGAACAAAAATCATGCGCTGGGGCTTCAACTTTTTTCCCGTTTACCGCCGCACCGGCGCCCGCATCACTTACATTGCCGATGACTTCCGGGAGGTCCGCATCAAGCTTCCGCTGAACTGGAAAACCAAAAATTATGTCGGTTCCATCTTCGGCGGAAGCATATACGCGGCGGTGGATCCCATCTACATGGTCATGTTCATAAAACTGCTCGGACCGCAATATATTGTCTGGGACAAGGCAGCATCCATTAGATTCAAGCACCCCGGCCGCTCGACGCTTCGCGCCGTTTTCAAGATTCAGGCCGCCGAGTTGGACGACATCCGGGAGACACTAAAAAAGCAAAAAAAACTGGACAGAACCTATGGGGTGGACTTCATCGATGAAGCCGGCAAGGTCTGCGCTACCGTGGAAAAAGTCATCCATTTTCAGAAAAAAAACGACCAACCCTAAATAAGGCTCTGGATTTTTTAAAGTAATCATGTTATAAGAAATTACATTTTTAAAATTCCACCCTGAAAAGCATAGCGATTGGAGTGTTCGGAAATCACAAAGAGGTGCGCCGACGATGAAAAGATGCTTCGCCTTTTTTCTAATTGCAGTTCTTTTCCCTTTCTTGGCCCTAGCCGATCAACCGGAAATCGGCAAGGTCAAAACCGCTGCCGGAGACGTCACGGTTGTCCGTCAAAACAAGGATATCCGCCTCCATATCGGCGATAAGCTCTTCCAGAATGACACGATTCGCACGGGAAAAGACGGCAGGGTGGGCATCATTTTTGAGGATAACACCGTTTTGTCCCTGGGCCCGAAAAGTGAAATCGTGATCGATGAGTATGTTTTTGCACCCGAAAAAGGATTAATGTCTATGGTGACCCGAATGCTCAAAGGAACCGCATCCTATCTATCCGGCATTATCGGCCGGCAGTCCCCGGAATCCGTCAAATTCCAGACACCGGACGCCACGATTGGCATCCGGGGAACGCAATTCTTGGTCAAGGTCTCCTAAAGGAGATTTCCGGCATCATTTTTCACTTGTCAGGCCAGCGGAGGCAAGGGATGACAAAAATTACGAACAAGATTTTAATGGTTTCGGCTCTTTTTTTAATCATGACCGGATGTGCCGGCAAAAGCTTGGTTGTGTTAATTCCGGATCAGGAAGGAAAGGTCGGGCAACTGGTGGTGGCCAACGATGCCGGCCAGCAAATCCTGTGCGAAGCCAATGAATCGGTTCAGATAAAAAACAAAACCGCTCCCGGCAATGTTAAAAAGCTGGGCGACAACCAGATACACGCCATCTTTGCGGACGCCCTGGCCGCGCAACCCTTGCCGGCGGCAAGATTCATTCTCTATTTCCTTCCCGATTCCGACGAATTGACGGAAGAGTCCAAAGCAGAGCTTCCTCAAATTATTCAGACCATCCAAAAACGAGATTTTCCTGATATCGTCATCTCCGGACATACCGACACCGTGGGCGAGAAAGAATACAACTACCGCCTTGGACTGGAAAGAGCCCGGAAAACGGCGGACATTTTGAAAGCTTACGGTGTTGAACCGTCCAGTATCATTGCTACATCGCACGGCGAAGGAAATCCCCTGATAAAAACAGCGGACGAGACCGCAGAGCCGAAAAACAGAAGGGTCGAGGTTGTCATCAAATAAACATCACCGTCGACATCGTCGCGGCGCTCAAACCAACTCATCCGGAAAGTTCCAAAACCATGACAAATCAAAAATCCGCTCTGATCGGCAAAACACAAAGCCGCAGCATCATTCTATGGGGACTGTTGCTTACCGTTTTCCTCGCGGCTCTCTTTGTTGTCAACTCTTCTTTGTTGCATAAGTTCGATGACATCAATTATGATTTTCTTCTGAGAAATTTTCCGGACAACCGGGTCACCGGTCAAATCGTCATTGTTGATCTTGATGAAAATAGCCTGTTCAAATACGGCCAGTGGCCGTGGCCGCGCCACCGCGTGGCCGACTTGCTCAAGAAGATAGCGGCGGCCCAGCCCGCCGTCGTGGCCCTGGATATGGTTTTTGCGGAACCCGACAGGACATCCGTGAAACGAATGCTGGAAGACATGGCCGCCGACCGCAATATCAAAACACTGCTCGAACGCATTCCGCCGGCGCTGAAAGACAATGACCGATTGATGGCGGAAGCTCTTTCAAGCGGTCCCTTCATTCTGGGCAATAAATTCCAATTCGGCGAAACCGAAGAAAATCCCGGCAGCTGTATTTTGCATCCCCTTCCGATTTCGCTCCTGGACGGCGCGCCGGACCCGAAGACCGACCTGCCGGAAAGCCGCGGCGTTTTGTGCAATTTAAAAATTCTCGCCGAAAAAGTCCATGCCTCCGGATTTATCAATTTCAGCCCGGATGAAGACGGCATGATCAGACGACTGCCACTGCTGATGGATTACAACGGCAAAACCTACGCTACGTTGAGCCTTGCGGCGGTCCTGCAATTCAAGAAAACGGATACGGTCCTTCTGCGGAAAACAGACCGCACGGCGCAGACGCTTCATTTTCCACAAACGTCCGTGCCCGTTGACCGCCATGGCCAGATGCTGATCAAGTTTCGCGGCCCTCAGAAAAGTTTCAAATATATTTCCGCGGCGGACATTTTGACAAACAGCGTTCCCGCCAAAGTCTTGCGGAATAAAATCGTCTTCGTCGGTACGTCCGCCGCCGGATTGCACGATCTGCTTACCACACCCTTTGATCCGACTTTTCCGGGCGTGGAGGTTCACGCCACCGTCGCGGACAACCTCCTTGCCGGTGATTTTCTCTCGATGCCCGGCTGGTCTCAATCCTTGGTCCTGGGCATCATCATCGTGCTCGGCGTCTTGCTGACATTTTTGATTGCCCGCGGAAGGACTCTTTTTTGTTTTATGATCATGCTGTTTTCCGCGGCTGCGCTATGGTTTGCCACCCTGCAGATTTTTTACGGCACGGGACTGTTCATCGCCACGGCCTTTCCGATAACCGCCGTCGTGTTTCTGTATCTCGTCCTCACCGTTTATAAATTCCGGATGGAAGAAAGAAAAATCCTCTCCAACCTCAGGGAATTGATTCTCACGCAGGATGTGACCATCGAAAGCATGGCCGGCCTGGCCGAATACCGGGACAAGGAAACCGGAGGCCACATCCAACGAACGCGAATGTATGTGAAAGTTTTAGCCGAGCATCTCAAAAATCACCGCCGATACAAACATTTTCTCAGCAACGAAAATATCGACCTCCTGTACAAATCCGCTCCCCTCCATGACATCGGCAAGGTCGGCATACCCGATAAAATTCTGCGCAAACCCGCCCCTTTGGAGGGGGAGGAATTGGAAATCATGAAAACCCATGCCACCATCGGTTATAAGGTGATTGAAGCTTCTATCCGCAAATTGGGGAAAAAATCTTTTCTATTCATCGCGGGTGAAATCGCCTACTGCCACCACGAAAAATGGGACGGCACAGGCTACCCGCGGGGACTCCGGGGAGAGGAAATACCCATCAGCGCCAGGCTGATGGCTTTGGCCGATGTCTATGACGCCCTCATCAGCCAAAGAGTTTATAAATATCCGATCGCGCATGCCATCGCCGTGGAAACCATCAAACAGGGCCGGGGCACGCATTTTGATCCGGACGTGGTGGACGCTTTTGTTGAAATCCATCAACAGTTTCAGGACATCGCCGAAAAGTTTGCCGACACTCCGCAAGGAAAAAACCTGGCGTTGGAAAGATATTTTTCAGAATCGTGAATCCGGTTTTATTTTATCCAGCCCGGAAAAGACCGCCTTGTCTTGCTGCCAATGAAAACCGACGACCGCAATATGGACCCGATGCAATCGTTCCGCATATATTTTCGTTTTTTCTTCCGGCAAAACCAAAACAGGCTGCAGGTGAGCGCCGTCGGCTCTCATCAGCATGAGCCTGCCCACAGCCGCCATGACGTTTTTTTCCGCGGCGCTGGTGACGACTTCAAAGAAATGAGAAATCCTGTTTTCAGCCGCATCGTAGACGAACAGATCGCTTTGGGCATCATTGCCCGACCTGATGTTCATCCGGCCCAGCGCCGAGGCCAGCTCGGCGACCACCACATCATGCTCACAGGCAAAAGCGATCTCATCTTCGGGCAAACATGACGTGCCGCCCACCAGTTCTTCGCGAAAAGTTATCTCCGAAAAATTGATTTCCATCTGGACGGAACTTGCCGCCGATTTCAATTTCTCGATTTTTTTCACGAATTGCGCCGCCTGAAGGGCAAAGTGCTCGGATTTCAGCTCGCCGATAATTGCGACCGGACTGATCGAATCGCCATCCTCCATGTGCGACCAGACGCCGCGGTATTGTTCCTCAAACAGGGACTTGCCCACGCCCTTCTTGCCGCCGCCGATTTTGCCCCGATGAATCACAAAGACATTGCCCCAATGATCCTCCGCAAATGCCCCGCCGATTTTCCGGTCGATCTCTTTCCAGGGGAAATTGATTTCGGCGGCGATCGACAGGACATGATGGCCGCCGGGTCTCTCCACGCCGAAGGCGTTCCAGTAGCGGACCTCTTTCACGGTTTTCGAAAATTTCCAGATACCGAGCTTCTTCGACCATGCAACTTTCGCCGGAAAGCCCGCCCCCTGATGACCGAGCCGGACCTTGATTTCTTCATCGACGAAGGATTTGAATTTTTTATTGAACAGCGCGGCGTATCTTTTGATGGCCGCCTTGTCCGATACGACTCTGAGCATCCTTCTTGTCCTCTCTCAAAACTTGGACCAATATACCAAAAAAATCCCGCTAATCCAGCCGTTTTTTGGACCGGCTGATGGCGGCGGCAAAAACCACCACGCCCAATACCGTCAGGGCCGTGTATTGCGGCCAGAGTACATCCATCCCGACGCCCTTGAGAAAAATATTCCGGAGAATGACCAGGAAAAACCGAAGCGGATTCAGAAGGGTCAGCCATTGAACGGCTTTGGGCATGTTGGCGATGGGAAACACAAAGCCGCTGAGCATGAAAAACGGCAGAATGAAAAAGAAGGCCGTCATCATCGCCTGCTGTTTGGTTGACGCAATGGTGGAGATAAACAGTCCGATGCCCATCGTGCTCAGCATAAACAGGCACGTGGCGATAAAAAGCAGGAAGAGACTTCCCATAAACGGTATTTCAAACCAGTAAACGGCAACCGCGGTAACGGCAAAAAGCTGAAAAAGGGACAAAAGAATGTAAGGAATCGTCTTGCCGATGATAAATTCATACGATTTTAAGGGTGTGACAATGAGCTGCTCCATCGTGCCGTCTTCTTTTTCCCTGATGATGGCGATGGAGGTGAGAATAAACGTCGTAATCATGATCAGGACCGCGACAATTCCGGGAACAAAAAAGTACTGGCTGTTGAGATTCGGGTTGTACCAGGTTCTGACCCGAGCATCCACTTTTCCGTATGCCATGTGCATGGGATACAGTTCGCGCAGGGTGTCGCGGTTGAATTTATCCAGAATGGACGCGGTGTACGCCACCCGCACGGACGCCATGTTGCTCATCGAGCCGTCCACAAGAATCTGGACCGGCGCGGTCTGTCCCTTGCGGATGAGGTCGGCGAAATCCCTGCCGATTTTGACGCCCATGTCCACTTTTTTCCGCAGCAGCCATTCGGTCAGCTGGCGTTCCTCGGTCGCGTAGCGGGTGATGTGGAAAATCCGGCTGCCGGTAAAGTCATCCAGCAATCTGCGACTCTCCGGCGTCCTGGAATCATCCCAAACGGCCATGTGAATATTACGGATATCGTAATTGACGACATAGCCGAAAATCAGCATCTGAATAAAGGGAAAGACAAGCATCAGGGCGCGGTTGCGCCGGTCGCTGAAAAGCTGGATGAATTCCTTGCGCACCAGTTCCCGGATCCTCAGCCAGTTCATAATCCTTCCTTCCTCAAGGAACGGAAATTCAGCACAGTGAGAACGATCAACATCATGAGCAAAACGAGCAGACTCGGCCACAGGTAAGCCAGACCCAGATTCCGCAGATAAACGCCGGACAGAATGTCAATGAAATATCTGGCCGGCACCGCCAGCGTGATGAACTGAATCACCTTCGGCATGTTGACGATGGGAAAAACAAAATCGGAAAGCAAAAGCGACGGAAGATACGTCGTGAGAATCGCGAGCTGATTGGCCATCAATTGCGATTTGGTCCGGATGGAAATCAGAAGCCCCAGCGACAGGGCGACCCCCAGATACAGCGAGGCGGCCAGAATCATCAGCCAGAAATTCCCCTTCATCACGATGCCGAAGAGAAGCTGTCCGAGCAGGATCGCCACCAGGACATCCGTCAGCCCGATGAAGAAATAGGGAATCGCCTTGCCCAGCAGGAATTCCGGCGCCCGCACGGGCATGGACTTGATGGTTTCCATCGTGCCGTTTTCATATTCGCGCGCGATGACCAGCGACGTCAACAGCGCTCCGACAATCATGATAATGATGGCGATGATGCCCGGAATGATGAAATTGCGGCTCTCCAGATCTTCGTTGAACCAGATGCGAATGCGCCCGTCCACCGGCGGCCTGAGTTCCTCGAGCCCCTGCCGGTTGAGAAAACTGACGAGCAGTTTCTGATTATAGCGCTCGACAAAAGACGTGATGTAACCGCGGATGATGTTGCCGAAGGTCGGGTCGCTCGCGTCAATCAGCACCTGCAGCTGCGCCTCCCGGTCGGCCGTGATGTTTTTCATGAAATCCGACGGAATGACAATCGCCACCCTTACCCGGTCATGATCCAACTCCTCCACGGCGTCCTGCGTCCGGGGAAGCGTGCCCGTCACGTTGAAATAGGAAGACGCCTGCAGTTTGCGGATGAAATCCCGGCTGAGCGCGGATTGATCATAGTCGACAAACACCGTCGGCACGTGGTCCACATCAAGGCTCAGCGCGTACCCGAAAAGCATGATCAGCAGAAGCGGGATGGCAAACGCCAGATAAAGACTGCGGTAGTCCCGGATCAAGTGATAGAATTCCTTGCGCGTGATCGCCTTGAGTCTGATGAGTTTCACGTCTTTTCCCTTTTCATCAGCGTGATGAACGCGTCGTTGAGATCGGCACCGGGCATCCCCGGACAGGCTTCGGCGATGATTTCAGCGGGCGTCCCCGTCGCGACGATGCGCCCTTCGTTGATCATCACGATTCTTTCGCAGAAACGCGCCTCGTCCATGTAGTGCGTGGTGACAAAAACGGTCATGCCGCCCGCCGCCAGCTGCTGGATGAAATTCCAGAAATGCATGCGGGTGACGGGATCCACGCCCGAGGTCGGCTCGTCCAGAAAAAGAACGTCCGGCCTGTGCAAAAGCGAACAGCCCAGCGCCAGCCGCTGACGCCACCCCGGCGGCAGATCGCGGGTCTTGCGGTTTTTCGCGTCCTGCAGGCGCGTCATGTTCAGCACCCAGTCAATCCGCTCCGGCCACTGTTTCTCGGGCACGCTATAAATCCCCAGGTAGAACCGCAGGTTTTCGAAAGGCGTCAAATCCTCGTAAAGGGAAAATTTCTGCGACATGTAGCCGATGGACTGTTTGACGTCCTCCGGTTCGGTGACGATGTCGTGACCGGCCACCGTCCCGCCGCCGGAAGTCGGGGTGAGGATGCCGCAGAGCATGCGGATGGTGGTGGACTTGCCGGAGCCGTTGGCGCCCAGAAATCCGAAAATCTCGCCCTTTTTCACGGAGAAGGTGATTTTATCCACGGCGACGAAACGACCAAATTTCTTCTCCAGATGGGTCACCGAAATCGCATCAGAACTGGAAGGTGTCATGAACAATTCCCTCGTCCGCCTGTTTGATTTTTTCCATGATCGCTTCCTCCAGCGTCGGATGGCCGCCGCGGATTGTCTCGGGAGGCGCCACTTCCAGAAGACGGGAAGCGTGCATCAGGCCGACCCGATCGCATTTTTCCCCCTCGTCCAGATAAGCGGTGGACACAACGATGGTCATCCCCTCCTTCTGCATTTCGCCGAGAATTTCCCAAAACTCATGCCGCGACACCGGATCGACGCCGTTGGTGGGTTCATCCAGAATGAGCAACTGCGGCTCATGCACCAGCACGCAGGCCAGACCCAGTTTTTGTTTCATCCCGCCGGAGAGATTTCCGGCCAGTCGGTCCATGAAAGGCAGGAGATTGGAAAATCCCAGGTACTTTTTCTTGCGCGCGGCCCGCTCGGAACGCGGCACGTCAAAAATATCCATGAAGAAATCCATGTTTTCCTCAACGGTCAAATCCTGATACAGGCCGAAGCGCTGCGGCATGTAGCCGATGATGTCTTTGATTTTGTGTTTTTCTCTGGAAACGGAAAGGCCGTTGATGAGAATTTCTCCGGTAGTCGGTTCAACCATCGTGGCCATCATGCGCAACAGGGTGGATTTGCCGGCGCCGTCCGAACCCACGAGTCCCAGAACCCGCCCTCTTTCGACCGAAAGCGAAACGTTTTGCACCGCCTCCACGTTGCCAAAGCGCATGGAGACATCCCGCACTTTCACCATTTCCGAAGACAATCCCCCGGCATCGGACATCTTGCAACCCCCGCTACTTCACCAGCCACGCGTCCGCCGGCATGCCTGCTTTGAGCTCCAAATCGGAATTTTGAATGGATACCTTCACCAGATACACCAGCTTGACTCTTTCCTTTTTGGTCTGAATAATCTTGGGCGTAAATTCGCCCTCCGGGGAAATGAAGGAGACAAAGCCCTCATAGGTTTTGCCGGGGAACGTGTCCACCTTGACTTTCACCCGCTGACCCGGCTTGACCTTGCCGATTTCCGTTTCATCTACAAAAATCTTCAGGTCAACGCGTGAAAGATCAGAAATGGTGATCACTTCCCGGCCGGGCGTCACGGTTTCCCCCGGTTCAATGTTGCGGCTCGTCACGACGCCGTCCATGGGAGACTTCAACTGCGTGTATTCCAATTGAATGGAAGCCTGGTTCAGCAAAGCCCGGGCGGCGCTGACCTGAGCGGCGGCCGCTTCAATATCCCGTTGGACGGCGTCGATTTTCATCAGGTTTCCCCGGGCGAGCCTAAGCAAAGACTCGCTTTCCTGCAGTCGGGATTTGGCCACGTCGTAATGGAGCCTCACCGCGTCCAGATCTTTTTCCGGCACAACGCCCTTGCGAAAGAGTTCTTCAAAGCGTTTTAGGTTTTTCTCCGCATCCTTGAGCGTGTCCTGGGCGCTCTGCACGCCGGCCGTCGCGCGCGCCACCTCCGCGGGAAGGGTCCGGCGGCTTAGCTCCAGGGCGGTTTCCAACTGTTTTTGAGTCCGTTCAGCCCGTTGAAGATTGGCTTTGGCCTGTTCAAAGCGCGCGACAAATTCCGCCGCATCCAGTTCGGCGATGACCTGATCCCTTGCAACTTTCTGCCCCTCCTGCGCAAGAACCCGCGCAACCTTTCCTCCGGCCTGAAAGGACAGGTTCGCCTGCGTCGTTTCGATCGTGCCGGAATAGTAGAGCTCCTGTTGACGGTTGTTTTTCTGACCGATGTAAACAAGCCCGCCGACCGTCACGAACAAAATGACAAAAACGGTGATGATGACCTTCTTTTTCAACGCTCAAACCTCCATTTCAATTTCTTTCATCTCTGACATGCGCCGCTCATCTGCCGATGGCCTTGAGCACCAGCGCCGCCACCGTTTCTCCCAAACTGCCCTCAAGCGGCTTGTCCAAGGCCTTGAGTTCTTCCGGAATCCAGAATTGCTTGTCCTTGATCGGAGCAGCCTTCTTGTAAAGAAGAATCGTTCCCATGATCATCATGTGAATCAGAAAGGGAACCGTTTCGGCAAACACCTTTTGTTGTTCGCCTTCCTCAAGAATGCCTCCCAGAATCTTCAAAACAGACGCAATGTCCTTGGCGACCACCTCCGGCAGGGTCGCTCCGCCGGAGGCGATTTCGCGCATCATGATCGGCGGCAAATCGGGATTCTTGTCCACGGCATCGGCGATGAACGTTATATAGGCCTTGAGCTTGTCTTGCGGATTCTGCGCCCGAGAAACGGCCTCGGCAATTCCCTTCGCGACGCTGGCGATCACTTGATGAATCACATGGGCGTAGAGCGTGTCTTTGTCGCCAATTTGATAATAAATCGTCGCCTTGTTGACCCCGGCCCGCTGCGCGATCTCGTCAATGCGCGCCCCGCTGTATCCCTTTTCGGCGAATACTTTGCGCGCGGCGGACAGTATCCGCTCGATGGTTTTCCCCGATTTCGTTTTTCGGTTTAGCATCATGTCGCGGCCTAATCCTGATGATGTTTTTGAAAATATCCTATCAATTCAACTACCGGTAAGTTTAAATATTCGTTTTAATCTAAACGGAAAATATTTAATTTGTCAACATAATTCTTAGTATTTACCCATATAAAAAAGCCCCCCGATCAATCTTGACCGGAGGGCTTTTGTCTTTTTGGGGTTCAAACCGTCAGCGCTTCACTCTTGTGGCCTCAACAACGGCTTCAACACGTCGGTTTTGCCGTTTTCCCTCTTCCGTGTCGTTGCTGGCGATCGGCCTGTTGGGACCGTATCCCACAGCCGTCAGGCGCGACGGCTCAATGCCGAAATTGTCAATCAGATATTGACGGACGCTGTCCGCCCGGGCCTGTGAAAGCCTCATGTTGTTTTCCGGATTATGATAAATATCCACGTTGTCCGTGTGGCCTTCGATAACCACATTGACTTCAGGAAATTCTTTCATGAAATCCGCCACTCTTTTTATATCATCATAATATTTTTTCTTAATGTCCCATTTTGCCGTATCAAACTGCACATTGAGGTGCATGGAAACCTTCTCCACCACAGGAGGAGGAGGGGGCGGGGGCAGGGGCGGAGGCGGTAGAGGCAGAGGTTCCGGC
>DAOSZO010000017.1:0-35720 GCA_035382085.1 Smithella sp. | reverse complement strand
GCCCCCGTGAAGACCACAACGCCTTTATTGGCGGCCTCGATAGGAGCCATGGCGGTTGACGCGAGATCCACACCCGCGTGGACGGAGTCGCTGATGATTTTCCCATTATAGACATAGGATCTCTTGTCGCCGAATAAGGCCATCGGAGCGGCATTGGTCATGCGCAGAAACGGTCCTTCCCAGAATTCTTGAGAGGAGGATTTTTCGCAGATTTTCTGAATGGTGGCGAAATTGTCATTGCGCATTTGAGAATTGACATGGACAAAAACATCCGGCAGTGGTTTCTGCCGCAACTCCGGAAACAAAGCTTGAAATTCAGGCATTTTTTGTTGAAGGAATTTTTCGCTGATGTTCATTTTGTCCTGCCGGAAAATTTTTTTCTTGACGATAAAGGGCAGGGCCGTTCTTGTTTCATTGCCGGCTTCATCACGCGCGAAGAGTGAAATGTTGGTCTGAATATTATCGGCATCCATCGGAACGGGAAAATACACGGCGTAGGTCGGAGGATTGCCGTTCGGCAATCTATGGCCGGCGAAGAATTGGCTGTTGATGAAAACGCCGGTCTGCGTGATCGGTTTGGAGGGCTGGTAGGCTACATAGCCGGTTCCGCCCTGGTTGATGTAATTGATTCTGCTTAAAAGACTGAGTTGCGGCGGCAAAGTGTCTATTTTTATCGGAAGAATCAGACTGTTTTGATTTCCGAACAGAGAATGATCTGATGCCGATATTTTAAGCGTCGCGTCGCCGTCATGAAGCCTTAGATCATAGGGATTTAGGGTCATGGAAAACGTTTGCTGTTCCTGTTTCTTCAGGGGAATTTTTTGGTCCAAAAGAATTTGACTTTTGTTGTCTTGAATAATTTCAGCTCGGAGATAGGCCAGCCCGCTTAAGGAATCGGAAAAATGGATGTCCACAGTTTTTTGGCGTCCAATGGCTTTTACATCCTCGCTCAATTTGATTTGAGGTTTGCCCAGTTCCACATAACTGCCCAAAAGAATCCACGCTAGAGCCGCGAAGATGAAAATGACGACAGAACCTATCATATAAAGACGGATATTTTTCATGATCAACCTCTTGAGATTTTTAGATGACAATTGCGCGGCTTATAGTCACTTTCAGAAATTATTGCAAGGCAAATCTTCGACCGGTTGATCATTGGGATGTGAAACCGGTGAAGAATTATGCCTTGATATTGTTCAAAAGCGCTGTTATATTTCCATAGTAAAAAACAGAAAATTCAGCCTCAAATCAAATAAAACCGACGGAACAAAGACTATGCTGGCAGAAAAAAAAATTGTTTTGGGTGTAAGCGGCGGTATCGCCGCGTATAAAGCAGCGGAATTGACGAGGGCGCTGATGCAACGGGGTGCATCGGTCAAGATCGTAATGACTGAAAACGCCGCTCGGTTTATCACGCCGCTGACGTTACAGACGCTTTCGCAGAACCGGGTTTACACGGACATGTTTGTTCCGGCAGACCAGTTTGAACTGGCCCACATCGCGCTGGCGGATTTCGCCGATGCCTTTGTCATTGCGCCTGCCACGGCGAATATCATAGGAAAAATCGCTTCCGGAATCGGCGATGATTTGCTTTCCACGACCATTATGGCGCAGGACAAGCCCACCTTGGTCTGTCCGGCGATGAACGACAAAATGCTCGCCAACCCGATTGTTCAGGAAAATATCAGGAAACTCAAAAACATCGGTTATGTTGTAATGGACAGCGCCGAAGGGGATCTGGCCTGCGGTGCTTCGGGAAAAGGCCGTCTGCCTGAAATAGCGGAAATTGTTGACGCCGTCGAAAAACTGTTCGTCAAAAAGGATTTTACGGGCAAGAAAATATTGATTACGGCAGGACCCACGGAAGAGCCCCTTGATCCGGTCCGATTCATCAGCAATTTGTCTTCAGGCAAAATGGGTTACGCCCTCGCAAGGGCGGCGCAGCGAAGAGGAGCGCAAGTCATTTTGATCAGCGGACCGACGTCGTTGTCGGTTCCGCCGCTTGAGAGAGTGATTCATGTCCGAACGGCTGTGGAGATGCACCGGGCGGTCATGGAATACTTCAAAAAAGCGGACATTATCATCAAAGCCGCCGCCGTTGCGGATTATCGCCCAAAAAATTTCTCAGAGGAAAAAATCAAAAAAGGGGCCAAGTCAATGATCCTGGAACTGGAAAAAAATCCGGACATCATAGCGGATGTCGGAAAAAACAAAGGACGGAGAATTTTGGTGGGGTTCGCAATGGAAACGGAGAATTTGCTGGTAAATGCCCAAGAGAAACTTAAGAAAAAAAACATGGATTTGATTGTCGCCAATAATCTCCGAGAAGAAGGGGCTGGCTTCCGTGCGGATACAAACATTATTACCATGATTGACCCTGCCGGTTATGTTGAAAAACTGGATAAAATGACTAAAATAGAAGCAGCGGACGCAATTCTCCACCGAATTAAAAAATTAATGATGAAGAAATCCGACCGTAAATAATGGAAGACCATTCAACGGAAATCATTCAGACTGAAATTCAAGAAGATCTTCTCGGAGTCGTCCGGGCGGTCAAGGGGATGGTAAAAAATCATTCCACCTTTGCCGTCGGCATTGAATGGGAAGTAAAAACTCGCACCGATCGGGCGCAGGAGCATCCGTCGGACGATAAATCCTCGGCGCTGGAGGGGTTGCGAAGAAAAATGGCGGATTGTCAGCGTTGTCCACTTGGAAACACCAGAAAGAATCTGGTATTTGGAGAGGGCAATCCGGAAGCCCAACTGGTTTTTGTCGGCGAAGCGCCAGGTGCGGACGAGGATGACCAGGGCAAACCCTTTGTCGGGAGGGCGGGACAACTTCTGACGGACATTATCGTCAAAGGCATGAAAATCGAAAGAAAAAGTGTTTATATCTGCAACATCCTGAAATGCAGGCCTCCGGGGAACCGCAATCCCTTGCCTGAAGAGATTGCCATGTGTGAGCCTTTTTTAAAAGAACAGCTGCGGGTCATTTCTCCCAAGGTCATCTGCGCGTTGGGCACCTTTGCCGCGAAAACCTTATTGAAATCCGATACGCCGATATCGGCTCTGCGGGGACGTTTTCATTTTTATGAGGGAATCAAAGTGATGCCGACCTATCATCCGGCGTATCTTTTGCGCAATCCGGCGGCCAAAAAACAAGTTTGGGAAGATGTGCAAATGATCATGAGGGAATTAAATCTCTCATGATTTAGAAGGTGATGCGATGGTTAGAAAAATTACGATGATCTTTTTCCTGATGGTTTGTGTCTTGGGCGGCATGACGGTTTCGGCGCAGGATGGAGCGCCTGCTTATAACGTCATTACTGTTGACGGAATCATCACGTCGCCGACCGCCGCCTATGTGGCCAGGAGCATCCATGAGGCGCAAAAGGACAACGCCTCTGGACTGATCATTCTGCTGGATACACCCGGCGGCATGGATACGGCCATGCGTGACATCGCCAAAAGCATCCTCAACGCGCCTCTGCCCGTCATTGTTTTCGTCTATCCATCCGGCGCACGGGCGGCTTCAGCCGGCGTCATCATTACCACGGCGGCACATGTCGCGGCGATGGCTCCGGGCACGAATATCGGAGCGGCCCATCCCGTGGCCATCGGCATCGGCGGGGCGGGGAATCTGGACAAGACGATGTCCAAAAAAGTGGAGAATGACGCGGCCGCCTATGCCCGCAGCATCGCTAGGACGCGCGGCCGTTCCGAAGAATGGGTGGAAAAGGCCGTTCGCAAGAGCGAATCCATCACCGCCGAGGAAGCGCTCAAGCTCAAGGTCATTGATTACGTGGCGCCTGACATTCCGAGCCTGCTGGGGATGATGGACGGCAAAGAAGTGAACGTGGCCGGCGTGAAGAAAAGAATCAACGCCAAAAACGCAGAAACCAGGACCAAAGAAATGGGGACGCGGGAGGAAATCATGGCCACGATTTCCGATCCCAATATCTCCTATATTCTTTTGCTGATCGGCCTGGCCGGTCTGTATTTTGAGCTTTCCACGCCGGGCGCAATTCTGCCCGGCGTTATCGGGGGCATCTCGCTTCTGCTCGCGTTTTTCGGCCTCTCCACGCTTTCGGTCAATTACGCGGGAATTTTGCTGATTATCTTTGCCGTTATTTTATTTATCGCGGAGATTAAAATTATGAGCCATGGCATGTTGACCGTCGGGGGAATCATCTCCTTGACGCTGGGTTCGCTGATGCTGTTTGATTCGCCGGAGCCTGCCCTGAGGCTTTCTTTTCGGGTTTTGATACCGGCCATCGTGGTGGCCTCGGCGTTCTTTGTCGTGGTGATTATCCTGGCCGTCAAGGCGCAGATGCGCCGGAAATTTACGGGGGCGGAGGCGATGATCGGCGCGGAAGCGGAAGTCGTCAAGGATATCGACACCGAAGGGGAAGTTTTCGTCATGGGCGAATACTGGAAAGCCAGAAGCGACAGGCGCATTCCCAAAGGGGCAAAAGTTCGGATTGTCAGGATCGAAGGTTTGAAGTTAGTCGTGGAAGAAAAAAACCAGTAGTTAAATTTTAAATAAAAAGGAGGAATCAAAAATGGTTGGAACCGTTTCAATGCCGCTGTTGCTTGTCATTGCGCTGGTGGTTATGTTTTTGGCATCGGCCATCAAAATATTAAGTGAATACGAAAGGGCGGTGATTTTCCGTCTGGGGCGCATCCGCGACGCCAAAGGTCCGGGGTTGATCATCATTATTCCAGGCATCGACCGGATGGTCCGGGTCGACATGCGCACGATTACAATGGATGTTCCGCCTCAGGATGTCATTACCAAAGACAATGTCTCCATCAAGGTCAGCGCGGTGGTTTATTTCCGGGTGATGGATGCCAATTCCGCCGTGACCAATGTGGAGAATTATCTTTACGCGACATCTCAGCTCGCGCAGACGACGCTCCGGAGCGTCTGCGGGCAGATGGAACTGGATGAAATCCTTTCGGAGAGGGAAAAAATTAACATGCATCTTCAGGAAATTCTCGATCGCAGCACTGAACCCTGGGGAATAAAAGTGTCCCTGGTGGAAGTCAAGCATATTGATCTTCCGGAAGAAATGAAACGCTCCATGGCCAAACAGGCCGAGGCGGAAAGGGAAAGAAGGGCGAAAGTGATCAACGCCGAAGGTGAATTCCAGGCCGCGCAAAAATTGATTGAAGCGGCGAAGGTCATGGAAACGCAGCCGATGTCCTTGCAGCTGCGCTATCTGCAAACGCTGAATCAGATTGCTTCGGAAAATAATTCCACGACCGTTTTTCCGATCCCCATTGATTTGTTCAAACCGTTTCTGAAGGATAAATCTTAAAAAAAGATTTTATCATAAAAAAACAACAAAGGAGATTTTGCATGAGCGACAAAAAACAGGGAATGTTGACAGGCAGTTTGGTTCTGATTACACTTGGCGTCCTGATTTATTTAAGCAAGACAAGCGCCTACACTTTCGACCGGACGTGGCCCATCCTGCTGATGGTAGTGGGCGTCTGCACGCTGATTCAGAAATTCAGCGATCTTGGGGGATGGATTATCACCCTCGCGGGAGTCGGATTTTTCTTCAATCAGATCTATGGCTTCGATCTTTCGCGGTATTCCCAGTATTTGCTTCCGGGCATCGTTGTCTTGCTGGGCTTGTTTTTGTTTTTCAAAAAGAGAAAATAAATACGAAGTGACGATGGACTGAAAATATGACGATTTCAAAAAGCATCAAGGCCTCGATATCGAGTTCTTCCATGATCCGCAAAATGTTCGAACAGGGCCTTTTGCTGAAAAAGAAATACGGCGCGCAAAACGTTTTTGATTTCAGTCTCGGCAACCCCAACGTGGAGCCGCCGCGAAAATTCAAAGAAGCATTAATAAAAATCGCTGGAGAAAAAATTCTCCAGAAACACGGATACACACCAAACGCGGGTTATCCGGAAACCCGGCAGGCCATTGCCGGAAAAATCAGCCGGGAAACCGGGCTGAACATGACGGCTTCCCACATCATCATGTCCTGCGGCGCGGGAGGCGCGTTGAACGTCATTTTCAAGGCCTTGCTGGATCCCGGCGACGAAGTCATCGTCCTGAAACCATTTTTCGTGGAATATCCCTTCTACGTTGAAAATTACGGAGGCGTCGTCAAGTTCGTTCCGACGAGGCCTGATTTTGCCATGGACCTCGAGGCAATCGGAGGGGCCATTGGCAAAAAAACCAAGGCCATCCTCATCAATTCACCGAACAATCCCACCGGGCGGGTTTACAGCAAAGCCGATATCGCGAAACTCGCCGGCCTTTTGAGGCGAAAGGGAAGGGCGCTGAAAAAAACGATATATCTGATTTCCGATGAACCATATAAAGAAATCGTCTACGACGGCATTACGGTGCCCAGCGTTTTGAAGGCCTATCGCAACAGTATCGTCGCTTATTCCTATTCGAAAACGCTTTCCCTGCCCGGCGAAAGGATCGGATTTATCGCCGTTCATCCGAAAATAGGCGAGGCGGATGAAGTGATCAACGCGCTGATCCTGTGCACCCGAATGCTCGGTTTCGTGAACGCGCCCGCGCTGATGCAGAGGGTTGTGGCGCGCCTGCAGAACACGAAAGTGGACGTGAAAGTTTATCAGAGAAAACGGGATGCGCTCTGCAGGGGGTTGAGCCTGGCCGGCTACGAATTTGTGAAACCCGAAGGCGCGTTTTATCTTTTCGTAAAAAGTCCGATTCCCGATGACGTACAGTTCGTGAAGATGCTTTTGCGGAAGAACATTCTGGTCGTTCCCGGAAGCGGTTTCGGCGGACCCGGCTATTTCCGCATCGCCTACTGTGTTGACGATGCCACCATTTCAAACTCCCTGAAGGGATTTGCGGAAGTCAGGCGCGAATGCCTTGGGTTTCGAAAGGAGTAGCTCAAAAAGGGATTCTGGAAAAAATCTTTGAGGCACCGCTGAAGACAGCCGCCGAGGTCTCCGGAAAAGATTTTATACTTCTTGGTTCAATAATACTCGATGGTAAAATCTGAAAATTCACCCGTGTACGGTTCTTCCCGGAAGACAACGTTGTCCACCCTCGCCGCGGGAGGACCAATGTGACACCATTTTATCATTTCGTCAATGTTTTTGTCCTCGCCCTCAAACAGAGCTTCCACGCGTCCGTCCGGCAGGTTGCGAACCCATCCGTACAGATGGAATTGTTTGGCCGCTCGCCGCGTTTCAGCGCGGAAAAACACACCCTGAACGCGACCGCCGATATAAACATGAACCCGTTTCATATCCTCTTTCTTTTTGTTGCAAGTTTTTAAGTTTTGCCGATGAGCTTCAGGAATTCCTCCTCGCTGAGGATGGTGATTCCCGCCGCCTCTGCCTTCGCCAGTTTGGAGCCGGGTTCGTTTCCCGCCACAACGTAGCTGGTGGTCTTGGTAACGCCGGAAAGCACCGTGCCGCCCAGGCCCTCCACGAGAGCCTTCGCTTCGTTTCTTCCCATGCTCTTGAGAGCACCGGTAAAGACAAAAGATTGACCGGAAAGGGGCAGGGACGACTCTTTTTCTTTTTTCCGGGGCATGACGCCGGCTCGGGCGAATTTCTTCATGACGTCCCTGTTTTTCGGCTCATGGAAGAACTCAAGAATGCTCTCGGCGATTTCCGGGCCGATTTCGCTGACGGCCGTCAAATCTTCCTTAGTCGCGTTCATCAGGTTTTCCATGCTGCCGAAATGATCGGCCAGCAGTTTGGCGGTGCGTTCGCCGACATGCCGGATGCCCAGGGCGTAAATGAATTTCTCCAGAGGGGGGGTTTTCGATTTCGCGATGGCGTCGATGAGATTTCCGGCGGATTTTTCCGCCTGACGATCGAGTGCCATCAGCTGTTCCTTGCTCAGAAAATAGAGATCGGCGGGATCGCGGATCAAGCCGGCATCAAAAAGCTGCGCGGAAACCTTTTCGCCCAGGCCTTCGATATCCATCGCGCCGCGGGAGGCGAAGTGCCGGATGTGTTCCTTGATTTGCGCCGGACAGGAGATGTTGACGCAGCGATGAGCCGCTTCGCCCTCGGGGCGGACAACCTCTGCACCGCATTCCGGGCACTTATTGGGCATTTTGAATCTTTTTTCATTGCCGGTTCTTTTTTCCGGAACGACCTTGACGACTTCCGGAATGACGTCGCCCGCGCGCTGAATCACGACGGTGTCGCCGATGCGGATGTCTTTTTTCAAGACCTCGTCTTCATTGTGCAGGGTGGCCCGGCTGACCATCGCCCCGCCGACATTGACCGGCCGCATAAGGGCCACCGGTGTCAGAATACCCGTCCGACCCACGCCGACCTGAATGTCTTCCACCACCGTCGTCGCCTGCGCCGCTGGAAACTTGCAGGCCAGCGCCCAGCGGGGATTGCGGGAGACATTGCCCAGCTTCTTCTGCAGGGTCAAGTCGTCAACCTTCAAAACAATGCCGTCGATTTCGTAGGGAAGCGACTCTCTTTTTTCGCCTATTTTTTTATAATACTCAAGACAGGCGTCAATGTCCGCCTTTTTCTCGACAAGGGGGTTGACGGGAAATCCCCATTCCTGAAGGGCCAGCAGTGCTTCCCGGTGTGACATGAAACTCACGTCTTTTGCTTCGCCGATCTGATAGAGAAATATGTTCAGGGGACGACGTGCAGTGATTCTGGAATCCAGCTGACGCAGGGAACCTGCGGCAGCGTTGCGCGGGTTGGCAAACGGCTCTTCTCCTTCGTCCAGTCGTCGCTGATTCAGCTTTCGGAAGGGTTCCTTTTCCATGTAGACTTCGCCCCGGATCTCGATAAAGGAAGGGGTAGCAACAGTGGATGATTTCAGGATTTTGAGGGGGAGGGAGGAGATCGTCTTGAGATTTTGCGTGACATCCTCGCCTGTGGTGCCGTCGCCTCGGGTCGCTCCTTTTTTGAAAATACCGTTTTCGTAAATCAAATTGACCGCAAGACCGTCCAGCTTCGGTTCGGCGACGTAGGAAACATTATCCGTCCCGGCAAGTCTTTTCACTCGGCGGTCAAATTCCAGGATTTCTTCATCGGAAAAGGCATTGGCAAGACTCAACATGGGGGAGGGGTGACTGAAAGAGGCGAATTTCGTCAGGGGCGCCGCCCCGACGCGCTGCGTGGGCGATGATTCCGAATAGGCTTCAGGATATTTTTCTTCCAGTTCCTGAAGCTCGCGCATGAGGGCATCGTATTCTTGGTCGGAAATTTCCGGGTTGTCCTGCTGATAGTAGCGTACGTTATGATATTGGATGGTTTTTCTCAAATAAGCGATTCTTTTAAAATCGGCTTGTTTATCCATTACTTAACCAATTTTAGATGATGCGTTTCTTTATGTTTTTCGGATGTTTTTTTTTGCTTGGATTTCTCATTGGCCTCAAGCAATTTTTCATTGAAAATCGCATTTTTCGTGATGACCGAGTTGATGATGTAAAAGATGATGACGGCTTTTTCCCATTCTTTGGTATTGGAAAAATTTTCAACCTTGCTTTTGTATTTTTCCCACAAAAAGGCGAGAGAAGCCTCGTCAAAATGGAGAATGGTTTCGGCGATTTTGTTCAGTGAATTTTCCATGCTGTTCATGCGTCATTTATTAGCTTTTCTCCCTGGCATTGTCAATTTAAAAGCTTTAAATAATGCTTGTTTTTTTTGAGGCTTGCCGCTAAATAACAAAGATGGATTAGAAAAATGAACGGAAAAAAACTCATCATCGGCGTGATTTCCGACACGCATCTGGAAGGTTACGATGCCGTTCTGCAGAAGCGCATTTCCGATCATTTTCAAGAGGCGGATTTGATTTTGCACGCCGGCGACATGGTCAGTCCGGATGTTTTGAAAATGTTCGGAAACAAGGAAGTCCGAGCGGTCAGCGGCAATATGGACGGGGATGCGGTCCGTGAGAAATTCCCCGAGCGGCTTTTTTTTGAGTTAAACGGATTCAAATTCATGCTGATTCACGGCTGGGGATCGCCATGGGGAATTGAAGAAAGAATAACGGCGGGCGCCAATGAGGTGGATTGCGTTGTTTACGGGCACACGCACCATCCGGCGAATCACAAGAAAAGCGGCGTTTATTTTTTTAATCCCGGTTCCGCTGCGGATCGGTTTTTTAATTCTTCCAAGACCGTCGGCATTCTGGAAATTGACAGTGAAATTAAGGGCAGAATCATAAAAATATAAGCATTGACAAGGTGGATTGGAAAAGATGGAGACAATTTTCGCGCCATGGAGAATAGGGTACATTCGAGGAGAAAAGCCTCAAGGGTGTGTTTTTTGCAAATGTTCTATCCGGTGCGATGATTATATTCTGTGCGAAGGCAAACAGGCCTATGTCATGATGAACACCTATCCTTATGTAAACGGTCATCTGATGATTATTCCGCAGAGGCATGTGGGCAATCTGGAAGAGTTGACGCAGGAGGAAAGAAAGGAAATATTTGATCTGGTCGAGGCCAGCATCAGGTCTTTGAAAGAGGCGATGCATCCGGACGGTTTTAATATCGGCGCCAATCTGGGGAAGGCCGCCGGAGCGGGCATTGAAGATCATTTTCACGTTCATGTGATTCCCCGCTGGGAGGGCGACACCAACTTCATGAGTGTCGTATCGAATGTCCGCGTCATTCCGGAGGCCGTGGCGGAAACGGCGGCCAATCTGATGCCGCTGTTTAAAAAATATTTTAAGGGAGCCTGAGGGAATGAGAACTCTCTATTTAATCCTTGTCGTCGTTTTTGCGCTTTTTATTGTCACGTTTTCCCAACAGAACATGATGCCCGTGACCTTAAAGTATTATAATTATCTTGATATTCCCCCCATACCGATATACCTGCTTATCTTCGGATCTTTTCTGCTGGGAATTATTGTGGCGTCCTTTTGGGGGGCCGTGGAGCGATTTCGTCTCAGCCGCAACATCAGACAATTAAACCGACTGGTTCGTGACTTGCGGAAAGAACTTCACGCCAATCAAAATCCGCCGATCATCGATGATCAAGAGACAAAGCAAAAATAGATTTTTTCCGTGTCGGAGTCTGATTTAAAATTCATGACCGATAATTCATTGGCCCGACTCGCCAAGTGGCTTCGTCTTTTGGGCTATGATGCCGTCGTTTTTCCTCATGAAGCGGGCCGAGCCATGCTGCGTCTGGCCGGTCAGGAAAATCGCACGGTGCTCTCCAGAAGAATCGATTTGGCCAAGCGCCAGTTTTCCGGGACGTTGTTTCTGGTTAAGGATTTGACCCTTGCCGGTCAGCTCAAGGCGGTGCTGGAGCGGTTTTCTCTGAAAATAAAAAGCGACAGAATGTTTACGCGTTGCCTGGCATGCAATGAAAAACTGGAACCGGCGAGCAAGGATGCCGTGCGGGAGCTTGTTCCGTTATATGTGTTGGAAAATCGCGACCGTTTTAACCAATGTCCCCGTTGTCATAAAATTTACTGGACGGGAACCCATCCGCAAAGAGCCCTGAAATTTATGAAACAGCACATTCCGAATCATCTCCCTTGATCTTTTCGACGGCGTGTTTCAACGCGGGTAAGATAACGGCAAGATTTTCTTTCGCGCCCTTGGGGCTTCCCGGAAGATTGACGATGAGACATCGGCCCCGGATTCCGGCCACCGCCCGCGAAATCATAGCGTGAGGCGTGATTCTCATGCTTTGCTGGCGCATGGCCTCGGCCATTCCGGGAATCTGTTTATCGATGACCTCCAGCGTGGCATCGGGGGTGACGTCACGCGGGCTGACGCCGGTGCCTCCTGTGGTGAGAATCAAATCCAGTTTTTCTTTGTCGGCCAATCGAATGATGGCCTGTTTAATCTGATCCTTTTCGTCGGGAATGATGAGCGTGCAGGTGAGGTTGACATTGGCACCCGCCAGCATTTCGGCCACGGCAGGGCCGCTTAAGTCTTCACGACGGCCTTGAGACCCTTTGTCGCTGACCGTTATGATTCCGGCAAGAATCATGGGGTTTATTCTTCTTTATCCTTCTTGGCTTCCGCGATGATTTTTTCAGCGATGTACGCGGGAACCTCCTCGTAATGCGAAGGAGAATACGTGAAATTTCCCCTGCCGCTGGTCATGGAACGGAGATCGGGCGCGTATTTTAAAATTTCTGCGAGCGGCACCTGTCCTTTGATAATCTGATTGGATCCTTTTGCATCCATGCCCTGGACGCGACCGCGCCGGCTGTTGAGGTCGCCGATGACGTCGCCCATATACTCCTCGGGGATCTCTATTTCTATGTTGACGATGGGTTCCAGCAAAACCGGCTGACACTGCATGACACCTTTTTGGAAGGCCATGGAGCCGGCGATTTTGAAGGCCAGTTCCGAGGAATCGACAGTGTGGAACGTGCCGTCAACCAGCGATACTTTGAAATCCACCACCGGATAGCCAGCCAGCACGCCTTTGGCTGCGGCCTCGACGATACCCTTTTCCACGGCCGGTCGGTATTGTTGCGGAATGACGCCGCCGACGATTTTATCTTCAAATACAAATCCTGCGCCCCGGGGGAGCGGTTCAATGTCAATCCAGCAATCGCCGTACTGGCCGCGGCCGCCGGATTGTTTTTTGTATTTACCCTGAACGTTGGTTTTGCCCTTGATGGTTTCCTTGTAAGGAACTTTGGGCGTGTTGAGATTCACCTCCACGCCGAACTTCCTCTTCATTTTTTCAATGCTGACTTCGATGTGAACCTGTCCCATACCGGAGAGGATCATTTCTTTGGTCTGGGCGTCCCGCGAAAAAACGATGGTCGGATCTTCCTCCGCCAACCGATGCATACAAGAGGCGATCTTATCTTCGTCTCCGCGGGATTTGGGTTCGATGGCGAAAGACATGACGGCCGGCGGCACTTCGACTTTTTCATAGAGGATGGGAGTTTTTTCATTGCAGAGGGTGTCTCCGGTCATGGTTTCCTTGAGCTTCGCCACGCCGGCAATATCCCCGGGAATGACCGTTTCTGCCGGCTTCTGTGTTTTTCCTTCCAGGAAGAAGATGTTGCCGAATTTTTCAGTGACCTTTCGGGATGAATTGTAAACCGAGGAATCAGAGTCGAGTTTGCCGGAGTAGACGCGGAACAAGGTCAGTTTTCCCGCGTATGGATCGGCGATGGTTTTGAAAACGATTGCGGAAAAGGGGGCGTCCTGCGAGGGTTTTCTCTCTTCGACGTCGTTACTTCCCGGTTTTTTGCCCTTCATGGGACCGCGTTCCGCTGGAGACTTAAAGGAGCTCACGGCGAGGTCCAGAAGCATGGCAATCCCGATCCCCTTGATGGATGAGCCGCAGATCACAGGAATGATGGTGCCGGAGCCAATGCCTTTTTTCAATCCAGATTTCAATTCTTCCGCGGAGAGCTCCCCGCCTTCAAGATACTTGTTCATCAATTCATCATCGGCTTCGGCGATATCTTCGACGAGGGAATCATGCAGGCTTTTCGCCTCTTGAGCCAAGTCGGCGGGAATGTCGGAGGCCTTGCCTTTTCCCTTATTGTCGGTGAAAAGGTAAGCCTTCATGTCAATGAGATTGACAATTCCGTTGAATTGATCTTCCGCTCCGATCGGGAGACAGACCGGCGTCACTTTTTTCTTGAATTTGGATCTGACGCTTTCCAGGGCCGCCGAGAAATTAGCGCGCTCCTTGTCCATTCTGTTGATGAAAACGATTCGCGGCAAATTGAACTCATCGGCCATTTCCCAGACCTTTTGGGTCTGGAATTCAACGCCGCCGATGGCGTCGACGATGATGACGGCGTTTTCAACGACGCTCATGGAGCATTTGATGTCAAAGTTGAAATTGGAATCGCCGGGGGTGTCAATGATATTGATTTTGTGCTTTTCCCATTCCACGAAATTCAACGCCGAACTGATCGATATCCGGCGTTTTTGCTCCTCAGGCTCGTAATCCATGCAAGAGGTGGCATCGTCGACTCGTCCGAGACGTTCGGTTTTCCCCGAAACATAAAGGATGGATTCACAAAGGGACGTTTTTCCTGTTCCACCATGTCCCACAATTGCCAGGTTTCTCAATGATTCGGAATCGTATTTTGCCATGAAAACTCCTTTCCATATCCTTTAAATCAATCAGAATTGAATGCTGGGGTGTTTAGCTTATCCGGGATGTAAAATCAAGATAAATTTAAGAAACCAAAACGCAAAAACGGAGAACGGACTTTTCAAATGATCTATAAAAAATCTTGTTTTAAGGATATTAGCTTGAATATCTGAAGGTTTTACTTTATAAGCGCTTTCGTACCGGTTGATATATTGCGGTGGAATAATCAGACTGATGATCGATTATGAAAAAGAACTGAACCCCGAACAATATCGGGTCGTGATGGAAGAAGGCGGCGCGCTTCTGGTGCTGGCAGGCGCCGGAAGCGGGAAAACTCGAACGCTGACGTATCGCGTGGCACGTCTGCTGGAACAAGGCGTGCGCCAGGAACACATCCTGCTGGCGACCTTTACCAACAAAGCCGCCCGTTCCATGCTGAATCGCGTGGAGAATCTAATCGGCGGCGATACCAAAAGAATCATGGGCGGAACGTTTCATCATGTCGCTTTTTTGATCCTTAAAAATTTCGCCTCATGTATCGGCTACAAAAACAATTTTTCAATCCTCGACAGCGAGGATGCGCGACAACTCATCGCCACCTGCATGTCCGAACTTAAGATCGATTCCAAATCCGGCAAATTTCCTAAAAGCAACGTCGTTGCGGAAATCATCAGTTTGACCACCAATACGCAGGAAACTCTGGAAGGCGTTTTGCAATCAAGGTATCCTTTTTTTCTGCATTTGACGGACGAAATCACTCAAATAGCCTGCCTCTACGAAAAGCGGAAAAAAGACCTTTCTGTGATGGATTTTGATGACCTTTTGAGCAACTGCCGGCGGTTATTGCTGGAAAATCATGATGTTCTGGATATTCTTGCCGGAAGGTTTCGTCATGTGCTGGTGGATGAATATCAGGATACCAACATCATTCAGGCCGACATTGTGGATTTGCTTGCCTCCAGACATAAAAATCTCATGGTTGTGGGGGACGACTCCCAGAGCATTTATTCCTTTCGGGGAGCAAATTTCGTCAATATCATAAATTTTCCTGAACGTTATCCGAATTGCAAAATTTTCAAGCTGGAGACCAACTACCGTAGCACGCCGGAAATTCTGCATCTGGCCAATTTAAGCATCAACAACAATGAAAATCAGTTTCCGAAGAAATTGAAAGCGGTTCGAAATCGGGGAAGAAGGCCGGTTTTGGTCTGCGCGCAGAACGTTGTGCGTCAGGCCGATTTTGTGGTCCAAAGAATCGATGAATTAGCCAGATCCGGCGTGCCGCTTGGGGAAATAGCCGTTCTTTATCGGGCTCACTACCATTCCATGGAGGTGCAGATGGAACTCGTCCGACGCGACATTCCCTTTGACATCCGCTCCGGCATCCGTTTTTTCGAGCAGGCACATATCAAGGATGTCACGTCTTACATGAGAATTTTGGTCAATCCCCGCGATGAGCTGGCCTGGCGACGCCTGCTGATGATGTATCCCAAGGTGGGCAAAGCGACTTTCGGCAAAATCTGGCAGTATTTAAAGACAAGGGAAAATCCTCTGCATGCCGTCGGGCAGCATGATTTTATGAAAATCGTTTCCAAATCGGCCAAACCCGGGTTGGAAGAGTGCCGCAAGACGATAAAAATCCTTCAAGACCTTTCCGACTCGGAACGCGTTCCGGAAAAAGTCATCGATGTTTTGCTGAATCAGTGCGGCTATCGCGTTTATCTGCAGGATAATTACTCGGATGCGGCGTCCCGGGAGGATGATTTGATTCAGCTGGGAAATTTTTCCGCCCAATTCCTGCAGATGGAAGATTTTTTAAACGAACTGGCTCTGCTGACGAATATGGCCAGGGAAGAGGACATCGAACAGCAAGACGGCGAAGACAAAATCACTTTAAGCACAATTCATCAGGCCAAGGGACTGGAATGGTCTTATGTGTTTTTGATCTGGTGCGCGGACGGCATGTTGCCCCTGCAAAGGGCCCTCAAAGAAGTCCATGGAGAGGAGGAGGAAAGAAGATTGTTTTACGTCGCAGTCACCCGCGCCCGCGATCAGCTCTATCTTTGTTACCCCGCATTGGATTACAACCGTTCGTCCGGTGTCCTGAATCTTGCGCCCTCCCGTTTTATCCGAGAAGTGGCGCCGTACTCCCTTCAGGAAGAAAAAAAGCCCTTTGAACAATGGGTGCTCTACGATGAATACGGGTAACGCGATGGTTCCGCCGTCGGAGTTTGAAAATTCCGTGCTGAAAAAATATTTCCGATCTGATATTGAATAATCGCCAATTCAAAAATCTCAAAGCCCTCCGTGGATTAATAGTGAAAAAGGTTCCATGGGACATTCAGACAGATGAAGACTAAAAATTCAGCCTTGCGTTTAACCTACTTATTTTTGACTTTGGGCATCATGACGGTCAATATTGCCATGGCCGCGCTTCATTGGGAAAGGGGAGGGTGGGATGTCAAACATCATTGCGTTTGTTCTGAAAAAATAGTTTCGGGAACCGATCCTTATCTGGAGCAGGCTCGGGCCGATTTGCCGGCCTCCGCTTTGCGTTGCACATATCCGCCCTTCCTCTATCAGATTATTTATCATCTGTTCATCTGTCCCTTCAATCCAAGGCTGGTTTCTCTCATGATGTCATTGGCCGCGGTTGTCCTTCTGGGCGTCATGCTCAAACCGCAAGGATTAGAAGAGATTTTATTTACGGCGGCTCTCCTGACCTGCGGTTTTAGCGCTTTGAGAAACATCATGTTGAGCGGCAATATTGTGTCGCTGGAATTTTTTCTCTTTGGCATGGCGCTGATATTCCTTGTCCGGGGACATCAAAGCGTATCCGGTGTTGTCATGGCTTTGGCCGGCTCCATAAAAATCCAGCCCATTGCCCTAGGGGCCGGGTTGGCTTATATGCTACCGCGGAACAAAATCGCCGGCTTCCTCGGCGCTTTGGCGGCGGCAGTGCTGATAATTTTTATGGGAAGTCTTTTCGCGAATCCCGAATTATTTTCAAGTTATGCCGGTTTTCTTTATGGTACGATCATTGAAGACGCATCAACGGGATTGGTTGAAGGCGGACCAAGTTATGATTTGTCGGCAAAAAATTTCATCAAGGATGTGGCGTTTCTTGTCTTTGGCATTGCGCATCAATCCCCCATTCCTTTTTTATTGTGGCTTGTCGGAGTGGGATATTTTTTGGTCCGACTAAAAAAGAAATCATGGACTGATGAAGAAAAATTATCTGTCGCCGCCATTCTTTTGCTCCTTGCCTTTCCGAGATTGAAAAACTACACCTACATCCTGATGACGGTTCCGCTGGTTATTTTATATCGAAAAGAGCCGCTTGTTGGTCAGTGCATCATTCTGGCCGTGCTCAATGTCATCCCCTTGGCCCTGCCCGTGTTTTTCGATATGGGATTCCAGCTCAATTCGATGACAGGGAAGACATTTTATTTTTTGATAACATATTCGAATTTCTACGCCGCTCTCTTGGCGCTTTATTTGACTTGGAGACGCCTCAATGAAAGAAATGCAAAACATTTGACTGACAATCGATGATGGCGCACGCCAACCCGCCCGAAGCAGGTGATTGGCGTGCGCCATAGAGGCGTGTCGAATTTCAGGTCAATGATGTCCGTGTTTGGCTTTGGATTGCATTTCCTCGTATTCAGCACGCAGGGCGACGTGGTCCATGTCTTCCATATCCTCCCCGCGTTTTACCCAGTCCTCAAACTGAATATCGATGCCGAAAATCCCGATCATTTCGTCCTGATCATTGACGATGGGCGCGGAAACGGTGAAGCAAAGAACGCCCGTCATTTTGGAAATAAAGAAATCGGAGACATACACCTTGCCCGTCTGGCGGGGCTTGATGAACCATTCCCGGTCGGACTGATCGGTGCCGACGCCGTAGTTTTCATACTTGGCGCGGTCCGCGATGTTTGTGATGTTTTTTGTGGTTTTCCGTCCGTTCATGTCCACGACGTAGGCGAATTGCACGGAAGGATGCTCATCCACGAAACTCTGCATCAGCGGTTCCTGCTTGGCCGGATCCATGGATTTCATCAACGGATGCTCAATGATCTGATTGACGGCGGCCACGGCGGCTTTTTCAGCCATGTACTTGATTTTATCCAGTTCGGACATGAAGAATTCGGGGAGGTACTGCTGAACCTTCTTTTCCATCTCCTCCGGTGAAATGGATGTCACGCGGCCCGCCTCATACTGTTCCGTAACCCATTTGTGAATTTTGGATATTCCGGGGTGCCTTTTGTCCACGGCTTTGCTGCCCTGAAGATTGAATCGCTGGTTGATCCAGAAAGCGATGCCGGCATTGCCCGACTTGTCGGTGATGGTTGTCGTAATCGGCCTGTTCAAAATTTTGCGCGTGTCGAAGATGTTGTAGATTTCCTCGCATTTAATCAGACCGTCCGCGTGTACGCCGGCGCTGGTGACATTGAAGGCGGAGCCGACAAAGGGATAATTATGCGGAATTTTCACGCCGATTTCCTTTTCGAAATACTCGGCGATTTCCGTAATGACGGTGGTGTCTATGCCGTTGTTGGAGCCTCTCAGAGCGATGTATTCAAAAATGAGTCCTTCGATGGGCGGATTTCCGGTCCGCTCCCCCATGCCCAGCAGTGTGGAATTGGCCGCGCTGCAGCCGTAAAGCCACGCCGTGGTGGCGTTGATCATGGCCTTGTGAAAATCGTTGTGGCCGTGCCATTCCAAAAGATGACCGGGAACGCCGGCGTCGTGAATGAACGCGTAAACCAGCTTATCCACGCTGCGGGGAAGGGCCGCGCCGGGGTAGGTGACGCCGTAACCCATCGTGTCGCACAGCCTGATTTTGACGTCAATGCCGCTTTGTTCCCTGAGTTTCATCAGTTCCTGGGCGAAAGGAATGCAGAAACCGTAGATGTCGGCGCGCGTGACGTCTTCAAAATGGCAGCGCGGGATGATGCCCATCTCCAGAATGGATGTGACCACATCCAGATAATCTTTCATCGCCTGGCTTCGTTTTTTGTTGAGTTTCAAAAAAATATGGTAGTCGGAAACCGAGGTCAGCAATCCGGTTTCCTTCAATCCGAACTGTTTGACCAGGGGCACGTCGTCCTTGGTGGCCCGGATCCAGCTGGTGATTTCCGGATAACGGTAGCCAAGCTCAAGGCATTTCTCCACCGCTTCCTTGTCCTTTTTGCTGTAGAGGAAAAATTCCGTCTGGCGGATCACGCCGTTGGGACCGCCGAGACGGCTGAGCATTTTGTAAATGTTTAAAATCTGTTCCACCGTATAGGGCGGACGGGATTGCTGCCCGTCGCGGAAAGTCGTATCCGTGATAAAAATATCTTTGGCCGGACGCATCGGAACCGTTTTGTTGTCAAAGACAATCCGGCAAACATCCGAATAGGGGAAGATATCTTTGTAAAGATTAGGTTGTGCCACATCCTTCAGACGGTATTTCTTGATTTTCTTGGATACGGGTTTTTTTGGTGTCTTGGTTTGAGCCATAGATTTATTTCTCCGTTTTTTTAAACAATTTTCAGTGAAAGTTCCATCAGTTGTTCGATGCTGACCTTTGAGGGCGCGTCCGACAGCAGACAGGCCGCCTTCTGCGTTTTGGGGAAGGCGATCACGTCGCGGATGGATTCCGCGTTCGTCATGATCATGGTGAGCCGGTCCAGTCCGAAAGCGATGCCTCCGTGGGGGGGCGTTCCGTATTCCAGCGCGTCCAGCAAAAAGCCGAACTTCGCGCGCGCTTCTTCCTGCGTCAGACCCAGCACCTGGAAAACCCGCGACTGGATTTCCTGGCGGTGAATGCGGATGCTGCCACCGCCGATTTCCGATCCGTTGAGCACCAAATCGTAGGCGCGGGCGCGCACCCTGTCGGGATGAGTTTCCAGCAGCGGCAGATCTTCCAGCACCGGAGAGGTGAACGGATGGTGCATGGAAACGAATCGCTTTTCCGATTCGGAGTATTCCATCAGCGGAAACTCGGTGATCCACGCAAACGCGAGGGAATCCTCATCCAGCAAGTTCAGTTTCCTGGCCAGATGAAGCCGCAGATTGCCCAGGGAGCTGTTGACGACCGAGGGCGTGTCGGCGACGAAGAACAAAACATCGTTTTCTCTGGCGCCGGAAAGCGCGTTGATGCTTGAGACTTCCTCGGGTTTCAGAAACTTGAAAATGGGCGATGTCCAGTCGCTGGCGTTGACTTTCGCCCAGGCCAGCCCCTTGGCGCCGAAGGGCGCGACCACCTCCTTGAGACCGTCGAGGTCCTTGCGGGACAGCGTGCCGGCGTTTTCGGCCCTGATCATCTTGATCATGCCTCCGGAGGTGGCCACCTCTTGAAAAAGCTTGAAGGACGAATCCCTGACGATGTCGGTGATATCCACAAGCTCCATCCCGAAGCGGGTATCCGGGTTATCCTTGCCATAACGGTTCATAGCGTCGGCGTAGGTCAGACGGGGGAAGGGCAAGACCAGTTCCTTCTTCAGGCAGTCTCTGAATATTCTGGCCATCAGGCCTTCCATCATGCGCATAATGTCCTCTTCGGTGATGAAGGACATCTCCACGTCAATCTGTGTGAATTCCGGCTGACGGTCCGCCCGCAGATCCTCGTCGCGGAAGCATTTGACAATCTGGTAATAGCGGTCGAAGCCGGAGACCATCAAAAGCTGCTTGAAGATCTGAGGCGACTGCGGCAGAGCGTAGAACATGCCCTTGTAGATGCGGCTCGGAACGAGATAATCGCGCGCTCCCTCCGGCGTGCTTTTGGTCAGAAAGGGCGTTTCCACTTCGATGAATCCGTTTTCGTTGAAGTATTCTCTGGTGGCCGCGGCCAGACGGCTGCGTAAAAACAGTTTCTGCTGAAGGGCGGGGCGGCGCAAATCCAGATAACGGTATTTCAGGCGCACATTTTCGGAGACCTCCTCGTCGAAGGAAAACGGGGGCGTCTTCGATTCGTTGAGAATCTCCAGTTCCCGGACCAGCACCTCCACCGCGCCGGTTTTGAGCGCCGGATTCTCCATGCCTTCGGGCCTTCTGCGCACCGTGCCCCTGACCGCCAGGACGTATTCGTTGCGGATTTTGTGGGCCTCTGCGTGGACGTTTTCCCCGGCGTCGGGATTGAAGACAATTTGGACCATGCCCTCGCGATCCCTCAGATCAACAAAAATGACGCCCCCGTGGTCGCGGCGTCTGTGCGCCCAACCCATGAGGACAACGTCCTGACCGACCAGGGATTCATCCACGGATCCGCAATAATGTGTTCTTTTGTCTTCCGTCAAAAAATTTGCCAAAACTTTCTACCTCTCCTTGATGATTTTTTTTAATTGATCGAGCAGATGATTCAAATCAACGCGATGCTGCTCCTTGGTGTTCATGTTTCTTAAGATAACCTGTTTTTCTTCAATTTCCTTGTCACCGAAAATCAGAGTATAGGCGCTGTTTAATTTGTCGGCGCGCTTGAGTTGCGCCTTGAGACTTTTGTCCGAGTAATCCATTTCCACCGATAATCCGGCGCCGCGCAGTTGCTGGGCATAGGGGAAGGCCATTTTCAGGGCCTTTTCGCCCAGCGCCGCGATGAAAAGATCGGTTTTAAACACCTCGGCCCGGGGGGCGGGAAGACAGGCCAGGAGCCTTTCCACGCCGACGGCAAAACCGATCCCGGGAACATCCGGGCCGCCCAAATACTGAACCAGTCCGTTGTAGCGGCCGCCGCCGGCAACGGCGTTTTGCGCCCCCAGAGTTGAAACCTTGACTTCAAAGGCTGTTTTTGTGTAGTAATCCAGGCCGCGCACCATTCTGGTGTTGACGGCGTAGCCGATGTTTATATCGTCGAGGATGGATTTCACAGCGGAAAAATGACCCAGACAGTCTCCGCAGAGAAAGTCTGGAATCATCGGCGCATTCGCCAGAACGGCCGCGCAGGACTCGACCTTGCAGTCGAAAACCCTCAACGGATTGAGGTGGATTCTTCTTCGGCAGTCGGGACAAAGGCTGTCTTCGCTTCCCTGGAGAAACTCCGTCAGGGCCCTGGAAAACCGGGGGCGGCAGGAGGGACAGCCCAGGGAGTTGATTTCCAGCGCAAAGTCCTTCAGGCCGCTTTTTTCCAGAAAAAGCATCAGCATCGCGATCATTTCGGCGTCGGCCTGCGGATTTTCCTCGCCGAAGAGTTCCACGTCGATCTGGTTGAACTGGCGGAATCGTCCCTTTTGCGGCCTCTCTCTTCTGAACATCGGGCCGATGGTGAAAAGCTTGCTGATCGGTTCAGAGGCGAACAGGCTGTGTTCAATGTAGGCGCGGATGACCGAGGCGGTCGCCTCGGGACGCAGAGAAACGGATTGATCATCCCGGTCCAGAAACGTGTACATTTCCTTTTCGACGATATCGGTCGCTTCGCCGATGCCCCTTCGGAAAAGCTCCGTTTTTTCCATCATGGGCAGGCGGATTTCCCGGAAGCCGAAGCAGGCGAAAACGTCTCGGGCGCGGCTTTCGATTTGACCGAAAAGCCACGCGTCCTGAGGCAAAATATCCTTAAATCCGCGAATTGCTGTAATTTTATTCATCATCTGCCGCACCGTTTCAAAGCGGTATTAACTAGCATATTCAGGGATGATTGGCAATCAGAAAAAACAGGGGCACCTTTTGGCGGGAAGGCTCGGGATGGCTGTAGGTGATTTGGAGCGTTTCAGCTCAAAACGAAATGTTTTTCCCTGAAGAGTTTCAGACAGACATCCACGACATCGGGGTCGTAGAGGGTGTTCCTGTTTTTGGAAATCTCATCCAGGGCGAAATCAATACCCAGAGCGGGACGGTAGGGACGGTGCGAGGAAATGGCTTCCACAACATCGGCCACGGCGATAATCCTTGCCTCCAGCAGTATCTCATCGCCCTTGATGTTGTTCGGATAGCCGCTCCCGTTCATTCTTTCGTGGTGCTGCAAGATCACCAAAGCGACCGGCCAGGGGAAATGAATATCCTTGAGAATGTTGTAGCCGGCTTCGGGATGGGTTTTGATCAGATCATATTCAATCGGCGAGAGCCTGGAAGGTTTGCTGAGAATTTCCGAGGGAATGGAGAGCTTGCCGATGTCGTGCATGACGGCGGCGGTGGTGATGAATTCTTTCCGTTCGGCGCCCAACCCCATCTCATCGGCAATGGCTTCGGCCAAAACGGAGACTCTTCTCTGGTGACCGGTGGTGTAGGGGTCTCTTGTTTCCACGATGGTCGCAAGGGAATGCACGGTCGCGTTGAGGGCGTCTTTTATCCGTCGGTAACTTTCCTCCCGCTCCCGCTCCAGATTCTTGTGTTCGGTAATGTCTTTCATGAAATTAATCGTTGCCGGCTTGCCGTTGAGTTCTATTGCCGTGGCGTTGAGCTCCGCCCATTTGATGCTGCCGTCACGGCAGACAATACGAAAGCAGTAGTTGACAGGCGCCGAAGCGCCGCGAAGTCTTTGGATGTAAAAATTACTGACCATTTGGTGGTCGTCCTCATGAATGAGGCCGATGAAGTCCTTGCCGATGAGTTCAGTTAAGGGGAAGCCGCTACTTTTCGAGGCTTCTTCGTTGGCGTAAACGATTTTTCCGTTTTGCGTGATGACGATGGATTCCTGAGCGTTTTCGACGACCAGCCGGTAACGCAATTCGCTTTCCAAAAGGTGTTTTTCCGCCCGTTTGCGTTCGGTAATGTCGTTGTAGAGCGCCTGATAATGAATCTCGCCATTCCAGAGAACTTTTTTGCGAAAAACCTCCAGATGGCGGATCTGTCCGTCCTTTCGGATAATGCTGATTTCATAGCGGATCGGTCCGTCTACGCCGCGTTTTCTCATTTCTTTTCTTTCGAGATACCCGGCGTAAGTTTCCGGCGTGTAGCGGTCCTTGTGGAGGATGGCGTTGTATTCCTCGAGGCTCGTGTATCCGTAGATGTTGAGAAGTTCCTGGTTGGCATAGACGGTTTGGCCCCGGGGGCTGATGATCCGGACCCCCAGCGGCGATTCATCGAGAGAGTGGCGGAAGTTGTCCTCGCTTTTTGCCAGAAGATTTTCAGTGAGTCTCTTTTTTTGCCTGATCTGGCAATCACGGATTTCCCGTTCGATCGCCGCGCCCAGCCGGGCGAGATTGTCCTTCATCAGGTAATCGTGGGCGCCCGCCTTCATCACCTCGACGGCGGTTTCTTCGCCGATGGTGCCCGAAACGACGATAAAGGGAATGTCGAGATTTTCTTCCTGAACGATTTTCAGGGCGTCCGGAGCGCTGAAGGTGGGAAGTTTGTAATCACAGAGAATGACATCCCAGGTTTCGTCGGCAAGGGCGCGCCTCAGCGCTTTGGCGTCTTCCACCCGTTGCCATTTCGCCCGGTGGCCCGCGCCGGTCAGCTTGCGCATCAAAAGCAGCGCGTCATCTTCCGAGTCTTCCACGATAAGGACGTTGAGCATTTCAGACATATCTTTCTCTCCTCGGGAGTTTAAGGGCAGGGGAACTCATTGATCTCCAGCCAATAAATGCCCAGGTGCTTCACCACGTTGATGAATTCGTCAAAGTCCACGGGTTTCCGGATGTAGCTGTTGCAGCCGAAGCGGTAGGAATCGTGAAGGTCGCGCTCCTCTCTGGACGAGGTCAGAATCACGACGGGAATATGTTTGGTCGCCTCGCTGCCTTTGATTTTTTTGAGCACATCCAGCCCGCTGAGTTTCGGCAGTTTCAAATCCAGCAAAACCAGCGAGGGGGGTTCCTGCCCTTGAGTACTGGTTTTCCCGTTGGCCGTGAAAAAATAGTCCAGAGCTTCCTGACCGTCGCGTTTAACAATGATTTCCCCGGCAAGACGGTGTTTTCTGAACGCCCGAAGGGTCAGCTCGACATCGTCGGTGTTGTCTTCAATCAGCAGGATTTTGCTTTGCGGCGACATAAAAACTCCCGCTTTTTCAGATTTCATTCAGGGTAAAATAGAAAACGGCTCCCTTGTCAATTTCCCCTTCGGCCCAGACGCTTCCGTTGTGGCGGTCGATAATCCGCCGGACGGTGGCCAGTCCGATTCCCGTGCCCGGATACTCCTGCGGTTCATGAAGTCTCTGAAAGGGGGAATAAAGCCTGCCCACGTAGCGGCTGTCAAAACCGGCGCCGTTGTCGCGGACATAATAAACTCTCTTTGTCCCCTCGCTGAGGGCGCCGAATTCAATTTTGGCGTTTTCCTTTCTGGAGGTGAATTTCCAGGCGTTTTCCAAAAGATTTTCCAGGACGATTCTCATCAGGTGCGCGTCGGCGTTGTCTTCAAGGCCTTCTTCTATGGTGACCGCGACGGACCTTTCAGGATGAGCGTTTTGCAATTCCTGCGCAATCGAGCGGGCGATATCGGAGAGGTTGACCCTGACCATGTCCATATCCGTACGCGTGATTCTTGATAATTTCAGCATGTCTTCAATCAATTCGCTCATGTGATTGGCGGCCGCTTTGATTCTCCGGATGTAATCCTTGCCCTGCTCATCGAGTTTACCGCCGAAGTCTTCTTCGAGTGCGTGACTGAATCCGCTGATGGCCCTCAGCGGCGCGCGCAGGTCATGGGAGACGGAATAGGAGAAACCCTCGAGTTCGCGGGTTCTTTCCTCAACGCGTTTTTCCAGAAGTTCGTTGAGCTGGCGGATTTCCTCTTCGGCCCGCCTGCGTTCGGTGATGTCAAGGCCGAAGGATAGAGTGCCGACAAAATGGTTATTCTTTACAATGGCGCTGTTTTTCCAGGAAATGATTCGTTCTTCGCCGGATTTCGTCAAAATCGGGTTTTCAAAAGTGTCCAGAATCTGTTTAGAATTCTTAAATTTTTCAAATTCCTTCCATACGTCGGGATACCTTTCTTTGGGAACGACTAATTCAAACCAGCTCTTTCCGAGCGCTTCAGTTTCCTCATAGCCGGTTAATTTCTGACCGGCTTCATTCAGCAGGACGATTCTTCCATCCAGATCAAGAATGACAATCATGACATTGGCGTTTTGAATCAGACTTTCGGCGTATTTTTGGGATTCTTTGAGATCCTCTTCGAATTTTTTCCGTTCGGTGACGTCGTGAATGATTGAATGCAGAAGATTCTTGCCCTGGGACAAGATGCGGCTGCTGTACACCTCGACATCCCGGACGGAGCCGTCGGCCCGGCGGTGCTGAAACTCAAACCGGATTTTCTTTTTCGCGACGACTTTAGACATTTCCGCTTTGACCTTGTCGGGCGACAGAATATTGATGTCCTGGATTTTCATGTTCTTCAACTGCTGGAGGGGCCAGCCGTAGTAATCCGCCGCCGCCTCGTTGGCGTCCACAATCTGACCGGTATCGGGGTCAATCAACAGTTTCACGGCGGCATGATGCTGAAAGATGCTTCTGAAGAGATCTTCACTTTCCCGCAGGGCTTCTTCCGTTTTTTTCCGTTCGGTGATGTCGGTCACAAAACCGTGCCAGATGATGGTGCCGTCGGAGAGTTTTTCGGGAGAAGACTGCCCCAGAATCCACCGGATGGGCCCGCCGGGAATTTGCACGCGGAATTCGGCCTGCCACAGAGTCAGATGATTTGCCGAATATTCGATGGATTGGATGACTTTTTCGACGTCCTCCTCAAACAACACCCGGGCGATGGGAGAAAAATCATCGCGCACGTCCTCGGGCGAGCAGCCGAAGATGTTTCGGATGGAGTCGGTGACGAAGGGTATGCAGTAGGTCCCGTCGGGATTTCTCTGGAACTGGTAAATCATGCCCGGGACGTTTTGCGAGAGTTTCCGGTAGAGTACATCCCGCTGTTTCACCATTTCGGACGCCTTCAGGATTTCGGTGATGTCCCTCGACACGCCGTGGTCGCGCATAGCCGTGATTTTGGTTTCAAACCAGCGGGTCGAGCCGTCTTTGTGATAATATTCCAGGTTAATCGTCACCTCTCGGTTCGGATCGCCGCCTCCCTGTTTTTCCAGAAGCATCTCCTTTTGCCAAGTCTTCAGGGCCAGGGCCAGGGAATCAGGGGTTAATTGCTCCTCGGGTTTTTGACGCATCCTTTCTTCCGGCGTGAATCCCAGCGCGTTTTTGATGGAAGGGCTGACATAAGTGGTCCGCATATTCACGTCCGCCGTCCAGATCACGTCGCTCATTTTTTCGACCAGCAGCCGGTAGAGTCTTTCGCTTTGCCTGAGCGCTTCCTCGGCCTTCTTCCGTTCGGAGATGTCGCGGATGTTGCACTGAATGATTTTGAATCCATTTTCCAGATAGACGTTGCTGATGAACTCCACGAAAGCCAAACGTCCGTCTTTCGTCTGCAGGGGAGTATCTTCGTAACGGAGGTATTCCTTCCGCCGCAATTCAAGAAACTTCTCCTTGTTGAAGAGAGCATCGCAAAGGGGTCCCAGTTCCCATATCGGCCTGCCGAGCATCTCTTCGCGCGATAAACCCAAAAGCCGGGTCAGAAACGGGTTGACATCCATGATGTTTCCCGTATTGAAATCGAGAAGCAAAACACCGTCCTGAGAGGCTTCGAAAAGACGGCGGTATCTTGTTTCCGAAAGGGCCAGGGCCCGCTGGGCTTCCCTGCGTTGGGTGATGTCGATGCCCGCGCCGATGAAGAAGCTGTTTTTGTCATCCCGAACGACGGGTTGTCCATGCCATTCAACCAGATAAATCCGGCCGGATTTGCTGACAATCCGGTTTTCGTTGACGGTGTTTTTTCCTGCCTGAATGATTTGCCGGAAAATTTCACCGAGGGCTGGACGGTCTTCTTCCGGCACGAACGTCGAGAGGTAATCTTTCCCCAAAACTTCCTCCGTCGTGTATTCCAGGGCTTTGAGCAATGAGGCATTCATCATCAGCGTTTTTCCGTCAAAGCCGATGGCCACCAGAAAGGCGGGGGAGGTATCCAGATAGAGGCGGGTGAGTTTTTCCTGATAGAACATCCGGCGTTCATTTTCACGCAGGGTCTCCTCCATCCGCCGCCGTTCGGTGTTGTCCCGAAAAATGCCCATCAGGCATTGATGGCCGTCATAGATCATTTTCGAGGCGCTCACGTCGGTGAAAAGGACGGATTTGTCTTTTTTGAGCAGGGGGATGTCCCGCGCCACCTCGATTTCTCCGCCGGCGAGTTTTTCAAAATGTTCGATGACGTGGGGCAGGAAACTTTCCGGGTGAATCTCGGAGATGTGCATCTTCAGCAGATCATCTTCCCGGTAACCCAGCCACTGGCAGATTCTATGATTAACTGCGGCAATTTTCTTGTCACCGAGGCGGGCCAGAATAATTCCGTCGGAGGCCATGTGAAAAATGGTCCTGAACTTGGATTCCGCATTCATAAGCGCACCTTCCGTCAGCTTGCGCCGGGTGATGTCGCTGATGGTGTGAACAATCGTCTCGAGATCGCCGTCGCTGTCGCAGGCGGGATAGGCCGCCACATGGTAGCACCTTTCGTTGAGCCAAAGCTCCGTTTCTTCAGCTTGCCGGGATTTTTTAGTTTTTACCGCCGGGCAGTTGGGAACCGGTCGTCTTTTGCCGTGGATGATTTCACAGCAGAGTTTTCCGACGAGTTGATCCGGTGAAAGATTGAACATTTTGCCCATGGCGATGTTGGCGCGCAAAATCCGCCGGTCCTGGTCCAGAAGGCAGATGGCGTCGGTGACGGCGTCAAAGGTGCTGCGCCATTCAGCGGCGGCTTTTTTTAGGGCTTCTTCGGTTTTTTTCCGTTCGGTGATCTCGCGGAGATTGACCACCAGAGAACCTTCTTCGTCTTTGCGGGCCAGATGATAGGCGATGGTTTCAAAAGCATGCCAGTTGCCGTGAATATCGCGGATGCGTACTTCATTTTTGCGCGGCGCTTTTTGGTCGCCACCGACAAAGGCCAGGAAGGCTCTTTCGACGCGGGCCAGGTCATCGGGATGAATGTTGCCAAAAGCTTTTTTGCCGATGCGTTTGTTGACCTTGTAGCCCAGAATCTTTTCCAGGGTGGGGTTGGCGTAAAGAATTTTGCCCCGGCTGTTGAGTATGACGATAATATCCGAGGACTGCTCGGCGATGACGCGAAAGAGCTTCTCATCCAACCAAGACAAAGACGACATTTTGGGCGCCGGTTTGCGGGAAGAATGCGCGGATTTCTCTCTGGAAGGTGGATGGCTTTTTGGAGCGGCGGGAGTTCTGTTTTTTTTCAGAGCCGATGTTTTTTGTGGCGCGGCTTTTGAAGTCTTTTTCTTTGCGGTTTTCATTTTTGTGGTTTTCATGGCGATGCGTCAACTTTTTGAAGAAGTTTAAGAAAAAAATTTCCGCTTAAAAGACCACCGCTAATGGACAAAAAGGATGTGAAACAAACCCCCTCACAAAGAAACATTGCTTGGTTTATTTATCAGTAATAATAAGCTATTGTGCGCCGATGTCAAGCATAAATTTTTTATGATGATTATTTGAGGAAGGTTTCGGCTTTGAGCGTTTGCCCGTCGGTCGTAAAGGTTGCGGCGCCGTTGAGGTCGGTGCGAAAAACGGCTGCGCCGGCATTTTTCAATCGCTCCAGAACGAAGGGGTGGGGATGCTTGAAGATATTGAATTTTCCGGCGCTGACCGCCGCGTACCGGCAGCCGACGGCCCTGATGAATTCCGGAGAGCTTGATTTGTTCGAGCCGTGATGGGGTACAATCAGGACGTCGCTGGCCAGATCGGCATGCGCCTGAAGGAGTGAATTTTCCACCGCCGCGGTAATATCGCCGGGAATCAGAAAGCGGATTCTGCCGAAGGTGATTTTCAAAACCAGCGAAGTATCATTGAGCTCATCTTCGGAAAAATCGCCCGGACTTTTGTTGGGGGATTCGGGCGGCCACAATACGTTGAAGCGCACGCCGTTGATGACGGTTTCGGGGGATTGATTTGACAAAACCGATACGTCGATATTTTGCGCCGTGACGGCATCCTTCCATTGCGGAAATTCAACCGGGTCGACGGACAGAGCGTTTTTCCAAACCTGCCGGACGTGGAAATGATTCATAATGTAAATCAGCCCCAGCAAGTGGTCGGGATGAGGATGGGTGAGAACGACCGCGTCTATTTTTCCGATTTTTTCATGGTAAAGAAAGGGCGCCAAAACCGCTTTGCCTGCATCCAGGGAGCTGTGCGCAAACCCGCCGCCGTCAATGAGGATGTTGTATCCCCGGGGAAGCCTTGCCAGAATAGCGCTTCCCTGGCCGACATCGATGACGGTGATTTTCAGCTCGGATGAAAAACGGTCCCTGACGCTGAAGTAGACGATGTCGGCCGCCAAAACAACCAGCGCAAAGATCCAGAGATATTTGAGGGGCTTGTAAAATCCACGACGCGGTTTCTGGGTCTGATTCTCTTTTGCGGCTTCAAAATATTGAAACGTCAGAAAAACGCACAGATAAAACAGCGCAATTTCCCAGACGCCCGGCCGGGGGAACTCAGCCGATGACCAGTGCCATGAAGCCATGCGTCTGATGATTTGCAGACTGGCGGAAGTCAAAAAGGACGCCGGCAATAAAATGAGTTTTGCCGCCGCCGGCCAAAGCAATGCGCAGGCCAAAAACAGCAGCAACAAAGAAAGAGTGAGCTCTCCCAGAAGCGGAACGATGATGAGATTCGCCAGAATCGAAATAAAAGAGATTCTGTGAAAGTAATACAAAATGAGGGGCAGCGTTCCCAGCGTGGCCGCCGCGGAAACCAGGACGGAGAGATAAGCAAACCGCAGGAGGGATGTCGCCCAAACCGGAAACGATGCCAGTTTGGCCGGAAAATATTTGTCGAAGCGAGGCACCAGATAAATGATTGCCAAAACGGAAACAAAGGAAAGCTGAAAAGAAACATCCCAGATCGCCTCCGGCGCGAAGACCAGGATAATCCATCCGGCCATCGCCAGCACATTATATAAATCCTTGTGCTTGCCGAAAAGGACCGCCAGAAGGAAAACAAAAGCCATCAGCGCGGCCCTGATGACGGTGACACCCATGCCGGCCACGAAAGCGTAAAGCACAATCACAAAAAAGGCTCCCATCGCGGCGAGTTTCAAAATATTGAAGCGCAGCATCAGGTATTCCGATGTCTTCAGAAGCAGCAAAAAGAATAGAAAAGCAGTGGCGCCGATCATTCCCACGTGCAGTCCGGAAATTGCCAGGATATGCGATGTGCCGGTCTTGTTGAAATTTTCGCGGATATCGTCGGGAATTTCATTTTTCGCGCCGATGCTCATGGCCAGAAGAATTTCCCTCTGGGGCGAGGGAACATTGACCGTGATGAGGTCTCTGATGCGCTTGCGGAATAACTCCAATTGCCGCCTTGGGCCGCCGCCTGTATTTTTGCGCAGAAGCATGATGCCCGATTGGTCCCGAACGTACCCGAACGCCACGATGCCACGGCGATTCATCATTTTAACAAAATCATGGGCGCCGGGGTTGTTGAAGTTTTGCCTTGTCTTTAGGGATAAGCGGATGCGGACGAAATCTCCGTCATCGAAGCTGAGTTCCGGAGGAATCGTCACCCTGATTTTTCCGGAAACGGGAAGATAACAGTTGCCCTCGGCGATGCGCAGGCAGCGCAGGATGATCACTTCCCGGTCAGGCAATGACGCCGAATGGTCTGCCACGAATCCTTCGACGGTGATGATTCCGCCGTCGGCGTAATCCGCGATGTTCGGTTTTTTGTCCGGAAAATAATTCTGCTTCTGGACGTTGAAAATTCCAAAAATAAAAACCAGGACGGCAAGAAGGAAAAAACCCGTTTGAAAGCGCCTTGTTTTCAAGGCGAGCAAAAGGCCCGCCCCAAGCAATGCGGAGGACGACGAAAGAAGAAGCATCGGCGGCGTGAAACAGCCGCCCAAGAGAATTCCGGCAATCAGGGCGACAAGAATGACCATCAGGGGTCTGCGCATCAGGATCATTGTTTTAAAAATTTAAATGATTCGCTTCATGGGAAAAAATGTTATATAATACAAAAAAATCACGCGGATATTTCAAATGGCAATACACGATAAAACGCCCGCTGCAAAGGAAAAAAACAAAAGACGGCTGTATATATTAATTGGACTGAGAGTCTTTATCATCTCCGTCTTTCTCGCGATAACGGTTTTTATCCATGTCAAAAAAGAAATTTTTGAAATTCCGCAAATTACCATTTACTTTTTTTATTTGATATCGGCCATCGTTTATTTGTTGTCCATTTTTTACATTGTTCTTTCAAGACTCAAGATAGGCGTGACGAAAAATGTCATTCTCCAGATCGTCTTGGATATTCTTCTCATCACCGGTTTGATTTTAAATTTCGGAAACACCCAGATAGATTTTTCCCTCTTTTATACGCTGGTGATCATTTATTCGGTGTTTTTTCTCGGACGCAGGGGCGGGCTTGTCGTCGCTTCGGTCAACAGTATCCTGTACGGCGTTTTGCTTGATCTTGAATTTTACCGCATCATGCCTTTCGCATCCCTTTTAAATCTAAAATACGACGTGAATCTCAGTGCCGCGGATGTTTTGACCAATATCATCGTCCGCATCACGTCATTTTATATCCTGGCTTTTCTGGTAAGTTTTGTCGTGGAACAGGAGAAAAAAGCCCTTCTGATGCTGGAAGAGAAAGAATCGGAATTCAGCCAGTTGGATGTGTTGTTCCGCAGCATCGTGGAATCTGTTTATACCGGTGTGATGACCCTTAACATGAAGAACGTGATCAAGACCTTCAACCGCGCGGCGGAGGACATTACGGGCTATTCGAGAAACGAGGTTGAAGGGAAGAAAATCGAGGATTTGTTTCCTCCGTTGCTTCCTTTTTTAAGCGAGAGCGGGCGCGAAAACTCCCGCGTCAATGTCAAAATCACCGGAAAAAACAAAACAGCTATCCACCTGGGGGTTTCCATTGCGCCCCTGAAAGGAAGGCGGGAAAATCAGATTGGAAATATTTTGGTTTTTCAGGATTTGACGCAAATCAAGGAGATGGAAAAGATCATTGAAAAGAACAGGAATCTGGCCATCATTGGCGAGATGGCCGCGGGATGGGCGCATGAGGTGCGAAATCCGCTGACGGCGATTACCGGTTCCATTGAACTTTTAAACCGCGGACTTAATCTCGACGGGACCAACAAGCGTTTAATGGACATCATCCTGCGCAGCAAGGAACAGCTGGAGGGTTTCGCCCGCGATTTTCTTTTGCTGGCGCGCCCCGTTCCTCCTTCCCGCGAGAGGGTGAACATCAATGCCGCCGCGGAAGAAGCGTTGGAGCACATCAAAATCGGTTCCGAGTGGAACGATAATATTCAGATTCAAAAAAGTCTGGCGGACGGTGTCGAAGCTTTCGCCAATAAAGAACAGGTCAGGCAGATCATCCACAATTTGCTTCTGAACGCGGTCCAGTCGATGGATGAAAACGGCGTTTTGTCCATCGAAACCGCAACCGTCCATCTCTCAGATGGGAAAAAATACGCTGAAATTAAAATTACGGATACGGGTTGCGGCATTGAGGAGTCGGATTTAAGCAAAGTCTTTGAGCCCTTCTTTACAAAAAAAACAAAAGGGACGGGACTGGGATTGACGATTGTCAGCCATATCATTGAGGGGTACAAGGGAAAAATTGAACTCAAAAGCGACAAAGGCCGGGGAACAACGTGTTGGGTGTGGTTGCCGGCCGATGAAGAAACCTAGAAGATGAAACGAAAACATTTACTTTAAGAATTATTTCAGAAAGGTTGATGACGATGGCAAAGATTTTAATCGTTGATGACGATCCGGGAATCCGGGAATTAATGGAAATCATGCTTACGCAGGAAGGATACGATGTAACCAGTGCCGGCGAGCCGCTCAAGGCGACGGAAATGTGCCGCAAAAAAGCCTTTGATCTGGTGATTACCGATTTGAAAATGCCCAAGATCAACGGCATCGAGTTTCTGAAAACCGTGAAGGATATTCATCCGGAAACGATCGTCATTGTCATCACTGCCTTCGCATCGGGGGAAACCGCCATCAGCGCGATGAACGAAGGCGCTTATGATTACGTGGAGAAAGGCGGCGATTGGGATGAATTGAAGAAAATTATCCGTTCGGCTCTGCAAAAAAAAGGTTTGATTGCCGACAAGGGGCAAACGGACATCACCAACGTTCAGGTCAACTCGTTTTGCGGAATGATCGGTTCCAACAGGGAGATGATCAAGATTTTCTCCACGATAAAAAAAGTGGCCGACACGCTGGCCAACATCTTGATTTTGGGAGAAAGCGGAACGGGAAAAGAACTGGTCGCCCGCGCGATTCATGAAAATTCCTCGCGTTCAAAAATGCCCTTCAAGGCCATCAACAGCGGGGGGATACCGGAGAATTTATTGGAAAGCGAATTGTTCGGCTACATGAAGGGCTCCTTTACCGGCGCGTATGCCGACAAGCCCGGCATTTTCGAAATGGCAAAAGGCGGAACGATTTTCCTGGATGAAATCGGCGATTTGCCGCCTGTTTTGCAGGTGAAACTTCTGCGCGTCGTTCAGGAAAAAACCTTCCGGCGCATCGGCGGCAGCGAGGACATTCGGGTGGATGTGCGCATTGTTTCCGCCACCAATCAGGATTTGAGGGAAAAAGTCAAGAAGGGAGAGTTTCGGGAAGATTTGTTTTATCGCCTCAATGTCATTCCCATCAACATCCCGCCCCTGAGGGAAAGAAGGGAAGATATTCCCGCGCTGATCAATCATTTTATCGGAAAATATTCGAAAATGTTCAATAAGGAAATCAGAAACATCTCTTCCTATGCGCTGGAATTGCTGATGCAGTATGATTTCCCGGGAAATATCCGCGAGTTGGAGAATATTATCGAACGGAGCGTGGCCATGGAAAGTTCCAACATCATTTTGCCGGAGAGTCTCTCATTGCAGACGGGCGATCATCATGTTTATCCGAAATTCAACATTGATATCGGGGAAAAAGGCATTGATTTGAACGGGGAACTGGAGGCCGTGGAAAAAATGCTCATCGAAAAGGCTCTGCTCAAGGCAAAGGGATCCAAGAAAAAGGCCGCTGATTTATTAAATATTTCTTTTGATTCCTTGCGCTATCGAATGGAAAAGCTTCACATTGAATAGCCGCCGGGTTTGCAAAAATATTTTTCTATTTCTTTTTCCTTGACATTTCAGGTGTTTTTGCACTATATGGCCCATGCGAAAGGAAAAGCGAAAATGACCGTTTTTTTCAGGAAAAGGGCAGTCTTTTTTTATTTTTTTAACTTTACGGGAATAAAGGTCTGCCTTACTGTATCATGACCGATGGATGGAGGAAATGAGCCGTGGGCAGATTAAAACCCACGGTTTTTTTTTGCCATGAATGTGGCAGGTTTACCAATACACTATCGAAGGGGAGGAAAGGAAGAAATGAAAAGGAAAGTTTTGATCGTAGTTTTATCCGCTGTGTTTTTGATGGCCGGTTTGGGGCTGGCGCAGGCAAAGACCGTCAAGGTGGGAGCGGCGATTAATCTCACCGGTCCGGCCTCGACGTGGGGACAGTTTCATGAAAAGGGCCAGCGGGATTATTTCCGGTACGTCAACGAAGTGAAGGGCGGCGTCTATGGCAACAAGATTGAGATGATCACGGTGGACACGGCATACAAAGTTCCGGAAGCTCAAGCCGCCGTCAACAAGTTCGTCCTTCAGGATAAAGTGGATATGATTGCGACCTGGGGGGCAGGCGAGGGACTGGCTGCCAAACCCATTATTCAA